>CAZZBI010000026.1:0-13273 GCA_964652385.1 uncultured Pirellulaceae bacterium
GCGCGTAGCCGATCAGCGTCTCCTGCTCCCAGGTTCCGTCGGCCGTCCCCTTCAGATAGCCGACCGCCGCATCGACCATCGGCTGCACGACCGCATCGCCGGGTTCGTGAGCGGCCGAGGAGGAGGGAAGAGACGCCGAGAGGCCGACCGAAACGGCGATCGACGCCAGGGCAGGAACCAAGATCGCGATCGACCGGACGAATCGACCGCAGACCCGAGGCGACAGGTCACGACGAGTCGGAGCGAACGCGTCCGAACGACACCGATCCGACCGATTCGGCTTGATCAAGTTCGTTACCTCCCGACTTCGATCTGCAGGTCACTTCGAGGCGAGCAACGCCCCCGTCGATCGCGACGAAAACGCCGCTCTGCGCCAACCAGCGGCCGACCTGCTCCCCCGACGCGCAGACTCAATCTAACCGTGTCCGATCGCCGACGTGTCGCGCTGAACGAGCGGCGACGTCCAGGAGGAACGAGATCGATCGGACCGGATCGACGTGGCGCAGGAAAAGCGAACGGCCGACATCGCGCCGCCGGAGCGATGGAGGCGCCGAGCGGAGCGACCTTCGAGGACAAGGCCGTCGGCCGGGGAGCGGATTCCGAGCGATCCGACTTCGCGCGACAACGACGGTGCAGCCGTCAAGTTAGTTGAAATCCGGTCGATCGTCCACGAACCGCAACCGAGGTTTCGACAACCTCAGGAAGGCGATCGAATCGGCCCGCACTCGACCGGCCGATCGCGTCGTGACGGGACGCGTCGAGGCGAATTGACAGTCCGCCGACCTCCGCTTAGGATCTCCGTTCCTTCGTCGATCTCGGACGTCGTCGCAGCGATGCGGCCGCCTCCCCCGGTTCGATCGATCGGGTCGGTCAGGTAGCTCAGTTGGTAGAGCAATGGACTGAAAATCCATGTGTCGCCGGTTCGATTCCGGCCCTGACCACTCTCGCCGACCCCCGAGTCCTCTCGGGGGTCGAGTCGTTTCTTGACCGCTCCGTTGCGGTCGAGTCCCGCATCGTTCCGCGGTCAGGAAGAAGTTCTTCTTGCCACCAAGGTCACGAAGGTCACCGAGAAGTCGGTCAATGAGCTTGGGTAGACCGGTCGTCAGCGTGGCGATTCATGCCGAACGCTGCGGCTCGGCTCCGTGGGCTCCGTGACCTCCGTGGCAAGAAGAGGAGTTCTCCTTGCCACCGAGCTCACCGAGTCTGCCGAGGGGGAGAAGATCGAGGCTCTTCGGCATGCCGTCGACCGACAACGGATCGACGGAGCGGTAGTCGCGCCGGCGGATTCGTCAGACGATCGACGCCCGCGTTCGAGAACGTCTCGGAACCGCTTATCGGTTCCAGGGCATACGGGCCAAGACCAGGGCCATGCCGCAGGTGTTCGAGATTCCGGCGAAGACAAGTCCGGCGCCGACGAACGCCGAGAGCCCGAGCCCGAGCGGAAAGCCGGTCGACCAGAGGCCGATTCCGCCGAGCACCATCGAACCGGCTGCGATCCTGACTTGCCGTTCCATCGAAATCGCCTTGCGACCACGAACGATCGTCAGACCGGCTTCGTCACAAGCGCGAGTTCCCCCTTCGACGACCATCGCGTCGTCACGCCCCGCCTTCGACAACGCCTCGCCGGCCTGAGCGGCTCTCGAACCTCGTTCGCACAACAGCACGATCGGGCGAGGATCGGACCGCCGATCGTCAACCCAACGGCAGTAATCGATACGATCCAGCGGTACGTTGGTCGCTCCGTGCACGTAGCCGCCTCGGAACTCGGCCGGCGTCCGCACATCGATCAGTCGCAACCTCTCGCCTCGGTCGAGCCGTTCCTGCAGCTCGGACGGCATGATCGATTTCGCCATCTCGACTCCTCCCGGTCATTCCCCTCGATTCGCCACCGATCGCCGTCCGGAACGAGCCGAAAGCGACCTCCGTCCGATGACCTCCGGCCCGTTCAGCCGTTGCGGATCGAGCCGAGCACCTCGCACATCCGATCGATCTCGCCGAACGTGTTGTAGATCGAGAACGAAGGGCGAACGGTCGACTCCAATCCGAACCGCCGCAGCGAGGGCTGAGCGCAATGATGACCGGCCCTCACGGCGATTCCGTGTCGACCGAGATGCTTCCCGATCTGTTCGGTCGTGAATCCGTCGATGACGAACGAAATCACGGCGACCTTTCGGGTCGCGTGTCCGATCGTCCGCAGACCCGGAATTCGAGTCAGCCGCTCCGTCGCGTAACGGAGCAGGTCGTGTTCGTGCCCGGCGATCGCAGCGAGGCCGAGTTTCCGAACATAGTCGAGTGCTGCCGAAAGCCCGATCGCGTCGGCGATGTTCGGCGTCCCCGCCTCGAACCGTGCCGGCGGGGCGGCATAGGTCGTCTTCTCGAACGTCACGTCGCGGATCATGTTGCCCCCTCCCTGCCACGGCGGCAGAGCATCCTGCAGTTCGGGCGAAACGTAGAGGGCCCCGATGCCGGTCGGTCCGAAGATCTTGTGCCCCGAGAACGCGTAGAAGTCGACTCCCAGCGTTCGAACGTCGACCGGCAGATGGGCAACGGACTGGGCTCCGTCGACCAGCACCCGAGCCCCGTAGAGCTTGGCGAGCCGCGTCATCTCTTCGATCGGCAGCACGGTGCCGAGGCTATTGTTGGCATGCGCCAATGCGACCATCCGGGTTCGAGGTCCCAGGAGTCGACGATAATCGTCAAGCAGGATCTCGCCTGACGGATCGACCGGAGCGACCTTCAGCACCGCGCCGCACCGATCGGCCAGCATCTGCCACGGCACGATGTTGGCATGATGCTCGAGGACCGTCAGGACGATCTCGTCACCCGACTGCAGAAAGCGGTTCCCCCAGACGTTGGCGGCCAGATTGATCGCCTCGGTCGTCCCGCGAACGAAGACGATGTCGCCGGCCGACTCGGCGCCGAGGAACTTCGCGACATTCGCTCGGGCCGCTTCGTAGGCGTCGGTCGAGCGAGCCGCCAACGTGTGGGCGCCACGGTGGATGTTGGAGTTGTCGCGTTCGTAGTAGTTCGAGATCTCTCGGATCACGCACTTCGGCTTCTGGGTCGTCGCGGCATTGTCGAACCAGATCAGGGGATGCCCTTCGACTCGCAGATGCAGGATCGGAAAGTCGGACCGAACGGCGGCGACGTCGTAGGGTCGGCCGGCAGTCGCTCTTGCCTCGACATCCCGTACCGAGCGAGCCAACCGCTCGCGGAGTCCGCTCAGCGGATCGTCCCCCGCTTCGGCTTGCGTGACGCCGCGAGTCCGGACTCGCGATACGAATGCCGAGAGTCCAGGAGCCGGATCGAGAGCATCCGCCGAGAACGGCGGTACGGTCGTCGGCGGATCGACTCGCGCCGCGTCGCTGCCGTCGCTCATCGAGGCGACGACCTTCGGCGCGATCGGGGCCCCGGCGGCGATCCCGGCCGAGGTCGGCGGCAGCCGCGAACTCGACTCGATCGCCGCGGGCGGCAGGGGGGCCATGGCTGTCGGCGGCAGAGCCGGTCTCGCCGGATCTCCGGCCGGGACGGCCTGCTGCGGTAGCGACTGCGTCTCGGGAACCTCGCGATAGATCCGACTCGCCAGACGCGCGATCAGATCGGAGGCATCGATGTCCGTCATGCGGATTCTCCCGCGGCGGCGACGAATCGACCGGTGCGAGGTCGAACGCCGCATCGCCGTTCCATCGTCACTTGATGCGACACGGCCGATGGTCATAGTCGTGGTAGTAACCGACCTCGACGTTCTCGAGGATCGCGAGCGCATCGTCGGTCAGCACGGCGCACGAGAAATACAGCGTCAGCAGGTACGAAGCCACGCCCAGACTGTCGAGTCCCATCAGCCGCGCCGAAAGACTCGGACCGATCTCGCCCGGGATGCCGGCCTGGTGCAGGCCGACCACTCCCTGATCCGCTTCACCCGTTCGCAGCAGCAGGATGCTCGTCGTCCCGTACCATTGGTTCGAGTGGTAACGGCTCTTCACTTCCAGCTTGTCGCACGGAATCAGCGGCACGCCGCGCCAAGTGATCACCGGCTGGCCGAACAGCTCCGTCGTCACCGGCGGAACGCCGCGCCAGGTGCACTCACGCTCGAACGCTGCAATCGCCTTGGGGTGCGCCAGAAAGAACGCCGGTCGCTTCCACACCAACGCCAACAGCTCGTCCAGGTCATCCGGAGTCGGAGCTCCGTAACGCGTGCTGATCCGCATCGCCGGATCGACCGAGTGCGCCAGGCCGAACTTCTTGCTGTTGATCAGCTCCCATTCCTGACGCTCCTTGATCCCCTCGATCGTCAGACGCATCTGCTCTTCGAGCTGATCGAACGGACCGTTGTAGAGATCCGACACGCGCGTGTGCACGCGCACCACCGTCTGGACAGCCGACAGCGGGTACTCCCGAGGGGTTGCCGCGTAGTCCACGAACGTCTCGGGAATCTCCACGTTCTCGGCGAAGCCCGATACCAGATCGATGTTCCGTTCGCCGTAACGATTCAGCGTCGAACGGAGCTGAAGATGCTCGTCGATCGCCGTACGGAAGATGCCGCGAACGCTCGGTTCCGCGTCAAGCGCCTCATCCAGATCCTTGCGCGAAAGCGTGACGAGCACGCAGGGGGTCAGGGTTCTGACCGTCACCTCGGACGGACCGTCCGAGACGAGATCGGTCTCGCCGAAGAACTCCCCTTCGGTCAGCAGGGCGATCCGCAGATCGCTTCCGTGGACTCCCTTGCTCAGTACCTCGACCTGTCCCTGGCCGATGATGAAGAACTTGCCGAGCTCCGCCCCTTCGCTGACCAGCTTGTTGCCCAGCGAAACCCGTTCGACACGAGACCTCTCGGCCATTCTCGCCAGAACCGCATCGGACAACTGAGCGAAAAGCGGTACGCCTCGAAGCGCAGCAGGGGAGAGCGGGGGGCCGACCGCCGAGGGATCGATCTCGATCCGCTCCGCCTTGCGCAGTTCGATCTTCGTCCGGTTAACCCGATAGATACCGCCGTCGACCTGGACCCATGGGAGCGCCCTGAGCAGCAGCCGCGGCGTGATCGACATCATCTTCGGCGATGTCTTGGTCGTGCTCGCCAGGTTCGCCGCGACCGACGTGGTCACGCTGCGCTGCAGAAGTCCTTCGGACATGTTCCTACCCGAATGCGAGTGACGACTCTGATCGAAGACCGCTGGAGACGAAGACGGTCAACGAAGATCGAAGATCCCCGTCGACAGGTACCTCTCGCCGGAGTCGGGAAGCACGACGACGATGTTCTTCCCTTCGGACTCGGGACGAGCCGCGATCTGCAGCGCGGCGAACGTCGCGGCGCCGCAGCTGATGCCGGCCAGCAGACCTTCCTCCCGAGCAAGCCTTCGAGCGGTTTCGAACGCCGCCTCGTCAGGTACTCGAACGATCTCGTCGATCAGCGAGCGATCGAAGATCTCGGGAATGAACCCGGCACCGATTCCCTGGATCTTGTGCGGTCCGGGAGCCCCTCCCGAAAGCACCGGACTCGCGTCGGGTTCCACCGCGACGGTTCGGAGCGGCAGGTGCTTCTCGCGTTTCAGAAATCGCGACACGCCGGTGATCGTCCCACCGGTCCCGACTCCGCAGACGAGCACGTCGATCTTCCCCTGCAGGTCGTCCCAGATCTCGGGACCGGTCGTGCGAAAGTGGATCTCGGGATTGGCCGGATTCCTGAACTGCTGAGGCATGAAGTAGACCGGATCGGCTGCCAGTTCCTCGGCCCGCCGAATCGCACCGCGCATCCCTTCCTGAGCCGGCGTGAGAAGCAATTCGGCTCCCAGGCCTTTCAGAAGCTGCCGGCGCTCGAGCGACATCGACTCTGGCATCGCCAGCGTGAGCGGATACCCCTTGGCGGCACAGACGAACGCGAGCGCGATCCCGGTGTTGCCGCTCGTCGGCTCGATCAGACGCTTGCCGGGCCCCAGAAGCCCCTTGGATTCCGCGTCCCAGACCATCGCCGCGCCGATGCGGCACTTGACGCTGTAGGCCGGGTTTCGACCCTCGACCTTGGCGAAGAGATTCGCTCGGAGACCTCGCGTCAGGCGATTGACGCGAACGAGCGGCGTTCGACCGATCGATGCGGCGTTGTCCTCGAATACGGCCACGGCGGCATCCTCCTGCTTGCGCGAGAAGGCGTGCCTCCGGTCGATCCGGTCAGCGACGCATGTCGTTTGATGAAGAGGGAGAATCTCCCCTCAGACTCGGCCTAGCCTAACCAAGCTGCCGACGATCGTAAATCGGGGCGTTCCGCCGAAACGACCCGCCCCGGAATCGCCCCCGACGTGCGGCATCCCACGGAAAGTCGTTTCATGCCTCGGTTGAAGCGGTGCCGCATGGTCAGCAAGGAGATCTTCCTACCACCAAGGTCACGGAGATCACCAAGGCAAAACGGTCGGTGAGCTTCGGTAGATCCGCGCGCGGCAAGGCGACTCATGCCGAACGTTGCGGCTCGGCTCAGTGGGCTCCGTGACCTCGGCGGTAAGAAAAGGGGTTCTCCTTACCACCGAGCTCACCGGGATCGCCACTCGCGAAAATCACCGAGCCGCACGACTCAGCGGCCGACCGGGATGGCGTAGAGGTTCGAGCGGTCGGCGATCACCAGCAGATCGTCGACCAGCGCGGGATTGCCGTAGATGGCCGAGTCGAACAGGATCTCGTCGCGCACCGGTTCGAGTTCCTTCGCCAACTTGCGCACCCAGAGCTGGCCGTTTTCGTCCGCCAGAAAGATCTTGCCGTCGGCGATCAACGGCGACGCCCAGACCGCTCCGAGCAGGTCGTCTTCCCAGTATCGCTCCCCGGTCGCGAAGTCGACGCAGTGGACGCGGCCGCTGAAGTCGGGAATCACCACCAAGCCGTCCGCCACCGCTGCCGCCGCGATCGTGCGCCGAAAGATCGACTCGCCCTTCTTCCCGGCGAGAGTCCCGTCGGCATCGATGCCGCCGTAGTGCCACACGATCTTCGAGTTCGGGTTCGGCGATCCGGGCGATCCGATCGCGCCGAGTTCGGCACTCACGTCGCCGCGCCCGTTCGCCGCAATGCGATACAGATGCCCGACGCCGTCGCCGTATTCCGGATCGTCGCCGACCGCGATCACCACGCTCCCGTCGACGAAGATCGGCGTCGCGACGATCGGATTGCGATCCCCTCGCCCCTGCGGATCCCAGCGACTGGCTTTCGGATTCAGATCGCAGCGCCACAACTCCTCGCCCGTCTCGGCGACATACGCATAGACCCAACCGTCTCCGCCCGGAAAGACGACCTGCGCGACGCCGTCGACGATACCGAGCGCCGGCGAGGCCCATTGGCCGTGCAGCACGCGCGACGACACCTCGCTGACCTGCCAGCGCACCTCGCCGGTCCGCTTGTCGACCGCGACGAACGACGGCGCGTCGGGAGCCGGAATCGACTCGTGCCGTTCGTCGACACCGTTGCAGGTGAGCGTGAAGACCAGGTCGCCGTGCACGAGCGGATTCGAGGTCGCCAGATTGTGCGGCAGCACGCCGAGCGACTCCTTCATGTCGAGTACCCAGACGATGTCGGCGTCACCGATCTCGGCATCGGCCTCATCGGTCACGACGCCGTCGTTCTCGCCGTCGGCGAACCCTTCGGTATCGAGACAGATCAGTTCGCAGCGGTTGGTGACCAGCCACGCTCGGTCTCCCTCGACGCACGGCGACGAGCAGATGCCGACCGTCGGCCAATCGAGCGCCTCCCCTTCGACCAACTTGTCGCGCGTCAATTGCCACAGGAATTCGCCGCTCGCCAGATCGAAGCAGAGCAGAACCCCGCGGTCCTCCTTGGCCGGATGCTTCGGACGATAGCCGGCGCCGTTGTTCGAACCGACGAAGACCTTGCCGCCGGCGACGATCGGATTGCCGTACGATTGCGATCCGAGCTTCACCTTCCAGCGCAGGTCGTCGGGATTCTCGGGATCGAAGTCGACATCGATCGGACCGGCGGCCGGAATGCCGTTGCGCTGCGGCGTCCCGCCGGCCATCGGCCAATCGGACGCGTCCGTCGCGATCGGGAAGCCGGCTGCGGCGATCATCAGCATCGCCAGCGCAGGAATCGTCGCTCGTCGCGCCGCACGCATCAGGGTCGTCTCCGTCGATCGGTTTCGGATCGGATGCGGACGGCGGCGGCATCGAACGACGCGTCCGAGACGCGACTCGCCCGGAGTCGTTCCGTCCTAGAGCTGCGTCGGATTCGGCGCGTCGCCGTAGACGCTGGTCGGATCGAAGACCTTCTCCGACTCCATGAACTCCAGACGCGGCGTTTCCTGGCCGCTCGCTTCGGTCCCGACCGGGACGCGGCGATAGAAGCACGAGCGATAGCCGACATGGCAGCTGGCACCGCCGATCACTTCGACGCGGAGCCAGATCGTGTCCTGATCGTCATCGATCCGCATCTCGCGGACCTTCTGGATCAGCCCGCTCGTCGCTCCCTTGTGCCAGAGCACCTGGCGGCTGCGACTCCAGTAGACCGCCTCTCCCAACTCGATCGTCCGCCGGACCGCTTCGGCATTCATGTAGCCGTGCATCAGCAGTTCGCCCGACGTCCAATCGGTCGTGACGACCGGGATCAGCCCCTGGGGATCGAACTTCGGAGCGAACTCGGTTCCTTCTTCCACCTGCTCGATCGAGGTGCGCGGCAGGAACATCGGGTCGTCGGCCATCGCGGAAACGTCTCGTCGGCAGCGGGAAGGGGAGGGGAGGACGCGATGCGGCGGAGCTCGAGCCGTCATCGGACATCCGGTTGGTCCAATGGTCGCCCGGTCGGTCGGAAGCGTCAAGCCGCCCCCGGTTTCGGGCGTCGCCGGCATCGCCGGCTGCTTACGGCCGTCGGCGGCCTTCCCTTCACGGCGGCCCCCCTTGGGATTCGTGGACCGTTCGAACTAGTTTGGCGTCGTCCGCACCTTCCGCTCGCTCTCCCCATTCGCCGCTGGGTCCTCCCGTGTCGCACTTCGAATTCCCGCGGTCCCGTCCCCGCCGCTTGCGTCAGTCCCCTTGGATCCGCGAGCTGGTCGCCGAAACGACCCTGAACGCCGGCGACCTGATCTGGCCGATCTTCGTCCGCGAAGGGAAAGGGGAGCGGAGCGAGATCCCGTCGATGCCCGGCGTCCACCGACTGTCGATCGATCGGGCGGTCGAGGCGGTGGCCGAGGCGCGCGAACTGGGGATTCCGGCCGTCGCCGTCTTTCCCGCCACCCCGCCGGAACTCAAGAGCGAGACGGCGGCCGAGGCGCTCAATCCCGAGAACCTCGTCTGTCGCGCCGTGCGAGCGATCCGCGCCGCCGTCCCTGACGTCGGCCTGATCTGCGACGTGGCGCTCGATCCGTACTCCAGCCACGGTCATGACGGCCTGCTCTCCGGGGGCCGGATTCTGAACGACCCGACGGTCGAGATGCTCTGCAAGCAGGCGATCGTTCAGGCGCAGGCCGGATGCGACGTCATCGCGCCATCGGACATGATGGACGGGCGAGTCGGAGCGATCCGCGCGGCGCTCGACGGAGCCGGCTTCACGGAGGTACTGATCCTCTCCTACGCCGCGAAGTACGCCTCGGCGTTCTACGGTCCCTTTCGCGATGCGGTCGGGTCGGCCGCCAATCTCGGCCAAGGGGACAAGCGGACCTATCAGATGGATCCGGCGAACACCGACGAAGCACTGCGCGAGGTGGAACTCGACCTGCGCGAAGGGGCCGATCTGGTGATGGTCAAGCCGGGGATGCCCTACCTGGACATCGTCCGCCGCATTCGCGATCGCTTTGCCGTGCCGACTTACGCCTATCAGGTCAGCGGCGAGTACGCGATGCTCGTCGCCGCGGCCGAACGGGGTTGGCTCGACCGACGCAAGGTAATGCTCGAGAGCCTGCTGGCGTTTCGCCGCGCCGGAGCCGACGGCATCCTGACCTACTTCGCCGTCGAAGCGGCCCGGGCGCTGCGCGGCTGAGAGCATGAGTCGGCGAGCCACGCCAAACTGGGGCCGAGGCACGAAGGGCCCCGTCAGATCGGGGCCGAGGCACGAAGGACCCCTGCGCTTGCGCTTCGGGCTGGGCGTGGACTATTCGTCGAGTTCGATCCGCTCTTCGGCCGGCGTGCCGAACGAGACCAATCGGAGCGGCTGATCGGCGACCGGATTCTCGACGCCGATCGACCATTCTCCGGCGAGCAAGCGATCGAGCGGCTCGACCACCAACTCGCGCCGCCAGCCCTGCAGCAACGAGATCTGCGACGCGTCGGCGCGATCTCCCAGGCCCAGGCGATGTGCCACGAAGTCGCGCAGATCCTGACTCGTCGCGACGATCCCCGGCGCGATCTTCCGGTCGCGACAGAGACATCCCAGCGCCGTCTGCAGGAACTGGATCAGCAGGTTCAGCGGCGGACCGGCCGACGTCGAACGATGCGGCTCGGGCCAGGTCGACTTGTCGGCCGCGAGCACGTTCTGGATCCGCGCCGCGATCTCTTCCAGATGCCGCTTCAGGTCGCCGCGTTCGAGCCCGCGGAGGCTGCGGATCTTGGCGAGATTCGGAGTCGCTCGCTTGGCCAATTCGATGATCAGATCGTCGCGCAGCACGCGTCGGGCGGGACAGTCGCGACGGCGTGCCGTCTCTTCGCGCCACTGCCAGACTTCGCGCACGATCGCCAATCCCTTGGACGAGAGCGTCGCCGATCCGCCGACGCGGCGCCACGGTTCATGCAACTCCGCCGCGCGAACCGACTGAGCCCACTCGTCGGTCTCCTGAGCAGCCCACGCTTCGCGCCCGAGCTTGCCGAGCCGCTTGCGGAGCGTTTCTCGAATCGGAATCAGATGCTCGACGTCCGTGAGCGCATAGGCGATCTGCGAATCGGTCAGCGGCCGGTGCCGCCAGTTCGTCCGCGTCTCTTCCTTGGCCAGGTCGCGATGCGCCAGACGATGGACGAGCGTCCGGTACGCCGCCGGGTATTCGAGTCCGACGAAGCCGGCAGCGATCTGCACGTCGAACAGGCGTTTCGGCAGTCGGCCGGTCGCGAACAGACAGAAACGCAACTCCTCACGCCCCGCATGCACCACCGTCTCGTGGTCGCCGTCGGTCAGCACTTCCCAGAAGAGATCGACCGAGTCGAGCGCCTTGGGATCGATCAGCGCCATCCCGCCGGCCGTCGCCACCTGGATCAGACAGAGATCGGGGCGGTAGCAGTCCTCCGAGACGAACTCGGTATCGAACGCGATCGATTCGCACTTGCGCAGATGGTCGCAGTAGCGGACGAAGTCGTCCTGCCGAACGATCATCCGATCGTCGTCGTCCTGCGGATCCCAGTTCACCGGAACGTCGCCTCCCACGGCATCGTGAATGCGGCATCGTGACTCCAGGCGCGACGGTCGCGAAGGCGCCTGCAGCGGAACGAGGAGCTTGTCGTGCGTCGGAGGCTCCGCATCGACGGCCGGCGTCGCAACGCCCCCCTGCTGAACGCTCCTGCCCCACCCCGGACGGCTCCCCCTTGTACCGGAGAATGAGGTTCGTCGATACCCGGTATTCTGCTACGATTCGATCCGCAGGCGGGCGGACAGGGAACGTCCCCGGGCTCGCGTCCTTTCTCTTTTCCGCCGCCGATCCGCGTCATGGACCGACCTTCACGCGCCCCCTCCCGCTCGGTGCCGCTGCACCTTCCGGTGCGGCCATCAAGTACCGCGGTGCTTCGATTCGCGGAGACGTCGCATGCCGTTCGTCGGTCGCGGTTCCCGCGGATCCCTCGCTCGTCGCTGCTGACGCTGCTGCTGGTGTCGCTCGCCGGCTGCCTGGGAGATCGCCGGATCGAATTGCCGAGCGACACGCTTCTGGAACGAGGCCAGCTCCGGATCTTCCACGACTTCGATCTCCCCGAGGAACATCGGCTGGTCGCCGAACTCGTGGCCCTCCGCAACGATCTCTACGGGCCGCTCGGTCTGGCCGGATCGGACGAGCCGATCCGCGTCTATCTGTTCGAGGACGAAGCGAAATTTCGCGCCTACGTCGCCGAGCACTACCCCGAGTTCCCGGTACGGCGCGCGTTCTTCCTGAGATCGGACACGGTGCTGCGCGTCTTTGCCTACTGGGGCGAGCAGGTCGGCGATGATCTGCGGCATGAGACGACGCATGCCTACCTGCACGCGGTCGTTCCGCAGATTCCGCTCTGGCTGGACGAGGGGCTGGCGGAACTGCACGAATTGCCTCGCGGTACCGACGGCTTCCAGAGCGAGCATGTTCGCCTGTTGGCTCGACGACGACTGGAAGGGAGCTGGGTTCCGGACCTCGATCGCCTGGAACAACTTCGCTCCTCCGGCGACATGGCTCAGGTCGACTATGCCGAAGCGTGGCTCTGGACCCATTTTCTGCTGACCGGACCCGAGTCGCGCCGCGAGTGGCTCGCTCGCCGTTTCGCTGTCGGCCGAGCGACGGGCCGGTTCGAGCCGTTGGGCGAGGAGTTGGCGAGTTCGGAAGGGGACCTGCGCGAGGCGATCGAATCGCATCTGCAAGGGCTGATCAGCCGCCTGGAAGTCGACTCGCCCCCGCGGTAGCCGGCTTCGAGAGCCCCTGACTCGGCATCGACGGACGATGTCGCTCGGAGGCCGACACCGCTGCCCGGTCACGGAAGGTCCCTCGGCCCCAAGCCGCCGCTGTGCAGAGCCGCCCTCTCCCGAGCCTCAGGCCCGTGGCCGTCCGCCTGGCCCCGAACTGCCGGGGCCGCGAGCTGGTTCGGCGTGATTGCGCCCCCCCGAATTACGACGATCGACGGATCGCGAGTCGAATCGGGGCGAAGGAATGTCGGGTCACGCGGTCGGGCGGCAACGATTGGTCAATCGGCGCAGGACGGGAAACGCTCACCGAAGCTTCTCGGTCGATCGTCTTCGCCTATACTAGCCAGTCGCCGCCTTCCTCTCAGGCGCCGTGGAATCACTGTTTCCAGAAGGACTTACGCATGCGACTCCGATTCTCGAGTCGGTTCGCCGGGCTGTTGATGTCGGCCTCGGCGATCCTCACCTCGACGCCGGCGTTCGGGCAGGATCCGGCGAACCCGGACTTCCCGCCGATCGAACGCGTCACCGAAGGTTACACGAAGGTCGTTTCGACGACCGACGGCAAGCCGAGCTTCTATACGCTCTGGGTCCGCGGCAAGGACAACCAGATGCTGGCGGAGCTGCCGAAGGATTTCGCTCGCCAGAAGCACTTCTTCGCCCTGACCGTGTCGAGCGGCAATCCGTTCGCCGGTCTCCAGTCGGGTGACATGTACGTCTACTGGCGTCAGTA
>CAZZBI010000026.1:13283-27285 GCA_964652385.1 uncultured Pirellulaceae bacterium
CAGTACGGCAACCGTCTGGCGCTGATCGCTCCGAATCTCGACATTCGCTCGACCGGCGACAACGAGTCGCGAAGCAGCGTTCGCCGACTGTTCACCGACACGGTGCT
The DNA here is from genome assembly GCA_964652385.1 of uncultured Pirellulaceae bacterium. GTDB lineage: Bacteria > Planctomycetota > Planctomycetia > Pirellulales > Pirellulaceae > UBA11682. The sequence goes on from CAZZBI010000026.1 coordinate 13,391, forward strand.
GCTCGACGTGCCGATCCTGACGTTCGTTCCCCGGGGAGGCCCGGTGATCGATCTGGACGAGCTGCTGGTCCGCAACGCGACCGTCTTCTTCGGTGAAGAAGGGCGGACCGGTCGTCCGCAGCTGGCTCAGATCGTCAAGAGCAAGGCGTTCCCCGAGAACGTCGAGATCGCGTTCGAGATCCCGGCGGCCGACGGTCACCTGCAGACCCTCTCGTACTCGATCAGCCTGATTCCGGAGACCTCCGGCTATCAGCCGCGCAAGGCGGACGAGCGGATCGGCTACTTCACCACCTCGTATCGCGATCTGGGGAAGTACTCGGATGACGAGGTTGCGGTCCGGTTCATCAACCGGTGGCACCTCGAAAAGCGTGATCCGTCGCTGCGGGTCAGCCCGCCGAAGAACCCGATCGTCTTCTATGTCGAGCACACCACGCCGGTCCGCTATCGACGTTGGGTCCGCGAGGGGGTGCAGTTCTGGAACACCGCCTTCGAGAAGGTCGGTCTGAGCAATGCGATCGAGGTCTACTATCAGGATGCCGAGACCGGAGCGTACATGGACCTCGACCCCGAGGACGTGCGCTACAACTTCATCCGCTGGCTCAACAACGACATCGGCACGGCGATCGGCCCGAGCCGCGTGAATCCGATGACCGGCCAGATCCTGGATGCCGACATCGTGCTGACCGACGGTTGGATTCGCCACTTCGAGGCGCAGTTCAACGACGTGATGCCGAAGGTCGCGATGGAAGGGATGAACGCCGAGACGCTCGCTTGGCTCGCGTCGCATCCGGACTGGGATCCTCGCGTCCGCATGGCCGATCCCGCCGATCGGTCGCGGGTGATGCGCGAGATCGCGATGTCGCACTTCGCATCGCCGGCCGGAGCCGACCGCGCCAGCGTGTCGACCGCGCTGCTGGGAGACGAGCCGTGGGACGGTCTGGTCGGACGGACCAGCCAGGTCAACGGCTACTGCCTGGCGGCCGAAGGGCGCGCCTTCGACGTCGCCACGATGCGGATGATGCTCTCGATCGCCGCTCAGGAGAATCCCGCGGCGCCGCAGGAGCCGATGCTCGACGGCATTCCGGAGTCGTTCGTCGGTCCGCTGCTGGCCGATCTGGTGGCTCATGAGGTCGGTCACACCCTCGGCCTGCGCCACAACTTCCGCGCATCGAGCCTCTACACGCTCGACGAGATCAACAGCGAAGCGATGAAGGGGAAGCCCTTCGCCGGTTCGGTGATGGACTACCTGCCGATCAACTTCCGCCTCGAGTCGGGATCGGCTCAGGGGGACTACGGCATGGCGACGCTCGGGCCCTACGATTTCTGGGCGATCGAGTACGGCTACACGTTCGACAACGACCTGTCGAAGGTGTTGGCTCGCGTCGCCGAGCCGGAGCTGACCTATGCGACCGACGAGGATACCGGCGGTCCGGATCCGCTCGCTCGCCGTTACGACTTCACCAAGAACCCGCTCGACTTCGCCCGCGAGCAGCTTCGCCTGGCCGCCTATCACCGCGCTCGGATTCTCGAGCACTACGTGAAGGCCGGGGACAGCTGGTCCAAGGCGCGGGAAGGGTACGAACTGACGCTCCGGACTCAGGTCGGTGCCACCTCGATGATGGCCGGCTGGATCGGCGGCACGTTCGTCAATCGCGACAAGAAGGGGGACCCGAACGGTCGGGCTCCGCTCGAGGTCGTGCCGGTCGAGCAGCAGCGCGAGGCGCTGAAGTTCATCCTCGAGACGAACTTCCGCGACGAGGTCTACGGCCTGACGCCGGATCTGCTCCGTCACATGACGGCCGACAAGTGGATGGACGAAGGTCCGGGTGCGTCGCAGAGCCCGGCATGGCCGATCCATGATCGGATCATGGGGATCCAGGCCTCGACGCTGACCTCGCTGATGAATCCGTCGACCCTCCGCGGCGTCTACGACAACGAGTTCCGCGTCGCTCCGGATCAGGACGCGCTGACGCTCCCCGAGCTGATGCAGTCGATCCAGACCGAGGTGTGGAGCGAGCTCGGTTCGATCGGCGATCAGCAGTTCACCGCTCGTCAGCCGGCGATCTCGAGCCTGCGCCGCAACCTGCAGCGCGAGCACCTGAGTCGCCTGATCGACCTGATGCTCGAAGGGAACGGTTCGAACGCGGCCTACAAGCCGATCGCGACCCTCGCCCTCGTGCAGCTCCAGGGGCTGAAGGATCGGATCGACGGGACCGTCGGCGGCGCCGGCGACAAGCTCGATCCGTACACCCGAGCCCATCTGGTCGAGGCGTCGATGCGGATCGCCAAGGCGGTCGATGCCGGCTTCGTCTACAACGCCGGCGCGGTCGGCGGATCGACGATCCTGTTCCATGCCATGCCGACCGAGCAGGGCGCTCCGGTCGTCGTGCCGATGACCGAAGCTCCGGCCTTCCCGCCGGTCGCTCCGGTCGTCCCGGCCGAAGCGCCTCCGGCGGTCCCTGCCGCCGAAGGCGGTAACTGATCTCAGCGTTCGCCGGCGGTTTTCCGCTCGCGACGCTCTTCACGGCTCTGCGGGCCGGTCGTCTCCCCGAGACGACCGGCCCGCTCCGTTTCTTGGTCGCAAAACACCGATTGCGAACCCGCCAGCGACCCGACCAGCGCCTGGGCGTGGGCCCGCGTCGTCCCCGACGCGCGGCCGTGCGACTTCGGTCCGTCGAACCGCTGCGCTGCGCACGCGGTATCGGCATCTCGCACCCTCGGCTCGGGACGAGCCGTTGCCACGCAGGGGAACTCCGTGTCCGTCGGCGGATTTCGCTCGACCGCCGCTCGCGGTGCGCAGCGTTTGCCGCAGCGCACCGAACCCCTGCCTCGGCCTCGGAGAGGCCGGGCCCGCGATCATACGGCGACCTGTGGCGGTCGCGCTACGAGTAAGATCAGGAGCTCGATTCCCGCACGTGCCGACTCGACTCGGGAGCCCGCCCGATGACCATCGATCGTTGCTTGAACTCGCACGCTCCCCGATCGACACGCCGAGGTTGCGTCATCGTTCGGTCGATCGTACCGGTCTTGCTCGCACTCCTGCCGATCGCGGGCTCGTCGACAACGGCCGATGAGCCGACCTCCGACACACCTGTGCGCCGTCCGAACATCGTGCTGATCCTTGCGGACGATCTCGGTTACGGCGACCTCGGTTGTCAGCAGACCGATGGGCGCATTCCGACGCCGCATCTTGATGCGCTCGCCGCCTCAGGCCTGCGGTTTACCGATGCGCACACGCCAAGTTCGGTCTGCACGCCGACACGCTATGCCTTGCTGACCGGTCGCTATGCCTGGCGGACTCGTCTGCAGCGCGGCGTGCTGTTGGGTTACGACGCGCCGCTGATCGCCGCGGAGCGGATGACCTTCGCCGATCGCCTGAGTCGCGCCGGCTATGCCACCGCCTTTTTCGGCAAGTGGCATCTCGGTCTCGCTTGGCTCGATCGCGACGGACAGCCGATACCGCGGCCGGTCGATCCGCAAGCGGTCGGCTACGATCGCCCCTTCGCCGGCGGGCCGCTCGACGCCGGCTTCGATCGCTTCTTCGGCATCGCCGCGTCGCTCGACATGCCCCCCTTCGTCTGGCTCGAACAGGATCGGGCGCGCGATCTGCCGACGACCGAGAAGCGCTGGATCCGGACCGGACCGGCGGCGGAGAGCTTCGAGGCGATCGATGTCCAGCCGGAGCTGACGCGTCGCGCCGTCGACTGGATCGATCAGCGAGCCGATGCGGCGCGACGCGGAGAACCGTTCCTGCTCTACCTGCCGCTCGCTGCGCCGCACACGCCGATCCTCCCGACACCGGCGTGGCAGGGACGGAGCGGGCTGAACGCCTACGCCGACTTCACGATGCAGGTCGACGATTGCGTCGGCGAGATCACTCGGGCTCTCGACCGACACGGTCTGACCGATGACACGCTCGTCATCTTCACCAGCGACAACGGCTGCTCACCCGAGGCCGATCTGCCGGCGCTCGCGGCAGCCGGGCACCGACCGAGCGGCCCGTTTCGCGGCCACAAGGCGGATATCTACGAAGGAGGCCACCGGGTGCCGCTGATCGTCCGCTGGCCGACGGTCGTCGCTCCGGGAAGCCGTTGCGATCGGACGATCGGACTGATCGATCTCGCCGCAACCTTCGCGGACATCGCCGATCTGCCGCTCGACGAACGTTCGGCCGAAGACAGCTTCAGCCTGCTGCCGCTCCTCCGCGGCGACGACGCCGACTATGAACGGCGCTCGCTCGTGATGCACTCGATCCGCGGCGCGTTCGCGATCCGGCGAGGGGACTGGAAGCTCGCTCTCTGTCCCGGCTCCGGCGGTTGGTCGAGCCCGGTCCCGGGCAAGGAGCCTACCGATGCGCCTCGTCGCCAGCTGTTCGACCTTCGATCCGACCCGGCCGAAGAACACAACCTGATCGAGCACTTTCCGGGGATCGCCGCCGAACTGAACGACGAACTGGAACGGATCGTCGCGCGAGGACGTTCGACGCCGGGAATCGATCTCGCCAACGACGTGCCGGTCGATCCGCATCAGGAAGAGCGTCGTTGAGAGCGAGCGTCGGAGCAGGGGAGTCGGCCTAGGTACCGCACGGAGTTCAACGTCCGATGCGGCGCAGTCGCCGGACCGTCGAGACGATCCGTTCGATCGCCCGATCGATCTCGTCGACCGTCGTGAAACGACTCAGGCCGAACCGCAGGCTCCCGCGGACCTGATCGTCGTCCAGACCGATCGCGCGAAGCACGTGGCTCGGCTCGGGATGATTCGACGTGCAGGCGGCGCCGCTGGACATCGCGAGCTCGGGCATCGCCAGCATCACCGTCTGGCCGTCGACCTCCGGGATCCGGACGTTCAGATTGCCGGCCAGTCGCAGTTCGGTGCGGTCGAGCGAAGGCCCGTTGAGCCCCAGACCGTCGATCCCGTCGGCGAGGCCGCGCCAGAGTCGCTCACGCAGCGTGCGCTGCCGAGGCATCTCTTGAGGCAACTCGTCGAGGCTTAACTTCAGCGCCATGGCAAGTGCGACGATACCCGGCACGTTCAGCGTTCCGCTTCGCCGCCCCTGTTCGTGCCCACCGCCGGCCAGCAGCGGTTCCAGACGGATGCGAGGGGTTCCTTGCCGAACCGCCAACAGCCCGATCCCCTTCGGTCCGTGCAGCTTGTGCCCCGACAGCGCGAGCAGGTCGATCCCGAGCGCCGTCATATCGAGCGGGATCTTGCCGACCGCCTGAGTCGCATCGCAGTGGAAGAGGGCTCCGGCATCGTGTGCGATGCGAGCGATCTCGGCCAACGGCTGGAGCGTTCCGATCTCGTTGTTGGCCGCCATGACGCTCACGAGTGCCGTCCGCTCGTCGATCTCTCGGGTCAGCCGATCGAGATCGACCGCGCCGGCAGCGGACGACGTGAACGGGCGAACCTCCAGCCGGACCACATCGAAGCCGCGGCGTTCGAGACGCGCGAGCGGGTCGAGGACCGAGGGATGCTCGGTCGCGAGCGTCACGATACGGCGGCGCGTCTGCCGCGCGTGCTCGAGCACGCCGCGCAGCGCCAGATTGTTCGCCTCGGTCGCGCCGCTGGTGAAGACGATCGCGTCGACGTCGGTTCCCAGCCGCGACGCGATCGCGACGCGGGCCTGCTCGACCGCGTCGCGCGCCCGCTCGCCGAAGCGATGCACCAGGCTGTGGGCATTGCCGTAGTCGGCATCGAACCACGGCAACATCGCCTCGACGACCCGAGGGTCGACGCGAGTCGTCGCGTGATTGTCCAGATAGATCGACGTCGGCTCTTCGATCATGACTCGCGACATCGGACGGATTCGAGACCGCTTCGGCGGCGACCGGAAGCACCGCTCGGAGTTGACTCGATCGCCTACTCGGTCGCAATCCCGCCTCGGTGTCCTCGTTGTCCTCGGTGGTACGGAAATGCCTTCGTAACCACCGAGGACACGGAGGTCGCGAAGAAGTTCTGCCCGGCGTCGCTCAGGTCGAAATCAGACGATCGTGAACGGCTCGCCGATCGCCTGAATCGCCGGCAGCCGCAACGAACGCACCGGTCCGCAGGAAGTTCGCCGTCATCTCGGCGACATCACGTCGGAAGAGCAGCTGACTATGTGCACCCGGAACCGTCTGATGGTCGATGGCCGAATCGAGACGCGTCGCGTCGAGTGCGACGACCCAGTCGCTCCGAGCCGCGATGACTCCGCATTCGATTCCGGCCACCTCACCCAAACGATGCACCAGCGATTCGCCTCGATCTGACAACTCGCGGAGCGGCGGACAGATCGCCCCCAGGATCGGTGCCAGACGCCGCGCCGCATGCGAGCCGCGGTTCGGCGTGCCGAGCATCACGATCCGTCTCAGCCCCTCAGGGACACGACGTTCGAGCAATGCCCGAGTCACGATCCCACCCATACTGTGCACGACCAGATGGAACGGCTCTCCCGGCCGTTCCCGCTCGAACTGTTCGAGAAAGCGGTCGAACCGTTCGGCGTGATGCCTCACCCCTCGAAGGATGCTCGGGTAACCGTAACGCAGCGACGAGAAGCCTTTGCGTTCGAGTCGCCACGCCAGCGGCACGAGCGCCGATCGATGCGCAGCGAGGCCGTGCAGCAGGATGACGTTCTCGCGCCTCGCTCGTTCGTTCGATGCCGCCATTTTCCGCTCGATCCTTCAAGGATTGTCCGGCCTTCCGAATATGACCGGTCCCACGCCGACCATCGCCACCATCGCCGATAGCGGCTCGCTCGCCGTTCGAGTCGAGCGTTCAGGACGAGAACAGACGAGCCGCCAGAGAGCGTCCGCTGAGCCACGCCCCTTCGACTCGCGGACCGCCGAAGGCATCTCCGCAAACGCCCAATCGCTCCGCCGCGTCCCAGTACGGCTCGGGGCGCAGCGAAGTCGGCAGCGAGTATTTCCAGCGATGCGTCACGACATGGTCCATCGAGACGCTCGTCCCGACGATGCTCGCGAACGCCTCGACGAGTTCACGCCCCCAGTCGCTCGGCGGATCGTCGAACCGCTCGGCGCTCCGTTGCGGCGACGCATGCACGATCCAGACCTCACCCTTGCCGCCGCGTCCCGGTTTGGACGAATCGCGGGCGATCCAGGCGACCGATCGATCGTCGTCGACGAACAGACCGTCGTACTCGAACGGAATCGGAGCCGGAGGCCGGATCATCGCGGCCAGACAGGGGGCGTAGCGCACCGATTCGAGCGCCACCGAGATGCCGGACGTCGTCGCCGCGTTGCCGAGAATCGCTCCGGTCTGTTCGGCCGGCGCGGTCGAGACGAGCGCATCGAACGGTCCGAACTCGCGTCCGTCTTCCGACACCAGCCGCCAGGCGCCGTCGGTCCGCTCGGCTCGAACGATCCGGGACTCGCGAACCGTCTCGAGCCCCTCGGCCAACTGACGACAGAACGCATTCATGGTCGGCAGGCCGACCATGCGCACGACGCTCTCCGAAACCGGCGCGAGTGATCCTGCCTTGCGACTGCCGATCCGCCCCTGCCAGACACCGACCGAACCGGCCGCGATCCACTGCTCGACCTGCCGAACGAACTCCGGATCTCTCGCGGTGAAGTACTGAGCGCCGTGATCGCACGTCGCTCCGTCCTCGAATCGCCGAGTCGAAACGCGTCCGCCGGTCCCGCGACTCTTTTCGAACAGCGTCACGGTCGCACCGTGTTCGACCGCCTGCTGCGCGAAAGCGAGCCCCGAGACTCCGGCGCCGATGACTGCGATGCGAGCAGGAGAGAGCACGCGGGCGTATCCGAGCGAGGGGGGACCGGAGGCGGGACGAGCCGCCGTGACGACGAGTCCTTCTGCGCGACTCGACCGGGAATTGTTGGGACCGGGGGACGATCCGCCAAGCCCGATCGCTCGGCGCTCGTTCTCGTCGACGCCGGCCCAAGCGATCGGCCCTCGGTCATTTGCCCCGTTCTCGCGGCGCCTGGTGCTGCGGCGAAGCGCCTACCGGAATCGCTCCGGCATCGGATAGGGATCGGCAAAGCTGGCGAAGCCGATCAGCCCGCCGTCGACCGCCAGATCGGTCGCCGTCACGAAGCTCGCGCCCCCGCTCGACAGCCAGAGGATCGCCTGAGCGATCTCATCCGGCCGGCCGAGACGCCCGAGCGGATGTCGGTTCGCCAACTGGGCCTCTCCCCCTTGCTGTTCGAGACTGGCGCGGACGAGCGGCGTGTCGATCGCACCGGGACTGACGCTGACGCAGCGGATGCCGTGACGGGCGTACTCGATCGCCCACTGCTTCGCCTGCATCAGATTGGCCGCCTTGGTCGGACCGTAACCGGCCGCCTCGCGCGACGTGGCATGCGCATGAGCACTGGCCAGATTGACGACGACGCCGCTCTGCTGCTCGACCATCCGAGCCAATACCGAGCGAGCGACCAGGTGATAGCCGATGACGTTGACCTCGAGCATCCGCTTCAGCAGGTCGACTCCCAGCTGGTGCAGCGGACGGTAGCTCGACACCGGCTGGATCGCGGCGTTGTTGACCAGCACGTCGATCGCCCCGTGAGTCGACGCCACCTCATGAATCGTCCGTTCGACACCTTCCGGATCGGTCACGTCGCAGCGGCGAAAGTCGACCTCCGCCGGATACTCCGCCGGACGCTCGACGACATCGATCGCGACGACCGTCGCGCCGCTGTCGACGAACCGCTCGACGATCGCTCGCCCGATCCCGCTCCCGCCGCCGGTGACGATGACGACGCGGCCTCGATTGTCGTAGGTGACCGAACCGACGGGGCGATGACCGGCGCTCACGACAGCTCTCCTGATGGGCGATCGAAATACGTCAGGCTTCTCGAATCGACGACGACTGGCCGAGCGACGACCTGACGCGTCGCCCCTCGACCCGTAACGAGCCGCGCACGAGCTTCTCGAGCGTTTCGGGATACAGGCGGCATTCCTCTCGAAAGACGCGGCGCTGCAGGGTCGCCGCGTCGTCGTCCGGCAGGACCGGCACGCAGCGCTGAGCCAGAATCGGACCGCGATCATAGTCGTCGTCGACCAGATGCACGGTGCAGCCGGTCAGCACGGCGCCGTAGTCGAGTACCGCCTGATGGACCTTCAGTCCGTACATCCCATGACCGCTGAAGGCTGGAATCAGACTCGGGTGAATGTTCACGACCCGTCCCGCGAAGTCGTCCGGAATCCGCACGTGCTTCAGGAAGCCCCCCATCACCACCCAGTCGATCCGCAACTCGCGGCACGGATCGAAGACCTGTCGGGAATAGGCTTCATCGTCGAGTTCGCGCGTCTTGCGGGCGACGACCGTCGAGATACCGGCAGTGCGAGCGAAGTCGAGGCCACGGGCGTCGGGCGCGCTGCTGATGACCAGCTCGATCGACGGCGCGAACGCTCCTCGCGCCCGAAGCTCCAGCAGGTTTCTGAGCGTCGTTCCGCCGCCGCTGATCAGCACGGCCAGTCGAGCCGAGCGAGCGGGATCGTCGCTCGCGTCGCCGGCCGTCGCCCCCTTGCCCGCAACCGCATCGCTCATCGGATCACCCTTGCGAGTTCGGAGAATCGACCGGCAACGGCTCGACCTGCAGTCGGACCCCGCCATCTCCTACTTCGCGGTCGCAGACTTCGACCCCATCGAGTGGCGCGTCAGTCAGTTCGACGGCGAGCACCTCGGCCGCAATCAGCTCGCGAAACGCCTCGATCGCCTGGCCGACGCGCGGATCGACCGCGCGGACGCCGACACGGATCCGCTGGACGAACTCGAGATCGAGTTCCTTGCGGCGGTCCTGCACGACCCGGATCAGATCGCGAGCGATCCCTTCGAGGATCAGTTCGTCGGTCAGCTCGGTCGACAGGATGACGACGGTCGACTTTCCTTGAGCGGCCGCCCATCCGTCCTTCGCCTGCAGCCGAACCTGAATGTCCTCGCCGTCCAGTTCGATCGCCGTGCCGTCGATCGTCGTCGTCACCTTGCCGGTCGACGAGAGCTCGGCGAGCAGCCGACCGCCGTCGGCTTCGGTGAGCCACTTCTTGACCGCCGGCATCAGCTTGCCGACGCGCGGTCCGACTCGCTTGAAGTTCGGCACGACCTGATAGGTGATGTAACGGTCAGGCTGATCGGTGTACGACACGACTCGGACGTTCAGCTCGGTCTTCAGGATGTCGTCATGCTCGACGAGCCAGTCCCGATGCGTCGCGTCGGCCAGCACCACCTCGACGCGCGACAGCGGCTGGCGCACCTTGAGCTTCGCTTCCATGCGGGCACTGCGTCCGAGCGAGGCGATCTCGCGCAGGAGCGCCATCCGCTGCGCCAGGACCGGATCGGCGAGCGAGTCGTCGGCGACCGGATAGTCGCACAAGTGGACGCTCTCGGGGACCCGATCGCCGAAGACCGACGCCAGATTCCGCCAGATCGACTCGGCGACGAACGGGACGAACGGGGCGACGAGCTTGGCGACCGTCGTCAGCACCTCGTACAGTGTCCAGTAGGCGTCGAGCTTGTCGGGATCGTCGACCGCTCCCGACCAGAAGCGATCGCGACTGCGGCGGACGTACCAGTTGCTCAGGCCGTCGACCAGCGACGTGATCGCCTGACAGGCGCCGTAGTTGTCGTAGGCATCCATTCGAGCGACGACGTCGGCGACGGTCCGCTGCAGTTCGGCCAAGATCCAGCGATCGAGTTCCTGCCGCTCGGCGATCGGGCGACGGCCGCGGCCGCCGGCCAGCGAGCGGGGGTCGAGCTGCCCCGGATCGCCTGCGAACCCGGCCGCCGGATCGAACCGATCGATGCCGGCATAGATGACGAAGAACGAATAGACGTTCCACAACCGGAGCAGGAACTCGGGGATGCTCTCCTTGATCGCCCGATCGCTGTAGATGATCGAGTTCCATGGCGGCTGCTGGGCGAAGAAGTACCAGCGGAGCGCATCGGCTCCGTAGGTGTCGAAGATCTCGTTCGGGCTGCGGTAGTTCCGCAGCTGCTTCGACATCTTCCCGACCTTCTTGACGATCTTCTCGCCGCACTCGGCTCGCGCCTCGTCCTCGGTCAGGAAGCGTCGCTTGCCGTCGGTACTCTCCCACCATTCGGCCAGCATCAGTCCGAGCACGATGCAGTTGCGGAACGGATGCGGCCAGTCGCGCCGTTCGTCCCGCTCGTCGCACGGCACGCTCCGTGACGATGCGGTATCCGAGTCGGCTCGGTCGGCCGCCTCGACCGTTTCGGCATCCTGCGGTCCGAAGAGCATCGTGCTGATGGCGAGCTGACTGTAGAACCAGCCGCGCGTCTGATCGATCGCTTCGCTGATGAAGTCGGCGGGGAACTGCGACGCGAATCGGTCGCGGCCGGCATGCGGATAACCCCACTGCGCGAACGGCATCGCGCCGCTGTCGTACCAGCAGTCGATCACTTCCGGGACCCGCCGCATGCTGGCTCCCGGAGCGAACGGCGAGTCGTAAGTGATGGCATCGATATACGGCTTGTGGACCTGCAGATCGTCGGGGATCGCCGGATCGGCCTGCTTCGCCTGTTCCCAGACCTCGAACCCGGCCGCTCCCGGCTTCGCGGCCAGTTCGGCGTACGACGCGATCGCTTCGGCCTTGCCGGTCGAGTCGCAGATCCAGATCGGCAGCGGCGTTCCCCAGTAGCGTTCCCGCGAGAGCGCCCAGTCGACGTTCGACTCGAGGAAGTTGCCGAACCGGCCGGTCTGGATGTGCTCGGGGAGCCAGCGGATCGCCCGGTTGTTGGCGAGCATCCGATCCTTGAAGCGCGTCGTGCGGACGAACCAGCTTTCGCGCGGATACTGAATCAGCGGATCCTGGTCGCTGCGCCAGCAGAACGGGTATTCGTGCAGGTACTGCTCCTGGAAGAAGAGCCGCCCCGACTCCTTCAGATCGCGAATGATCGTCCGGTCCGCACCCTTGACCCATTCGCCTCGATACGGCGGCGCCTCGTCGGTAAAGCGACCGTCCGGACCGACGGCACAAATCAGCTCGGGTCCCTCGCCGTCGACGAATCGCTCCCGTTCGCGCTGCAGCAGTTCGAAGTCCACCTCACCGAACGCCGGCGCCTCGTGCACCGCACCGGTACCGCTGTCGATCGTGACGAAGTCGGCGGAGGTGATGCGCCAAGCGATCGGCTCGGTCTTCGTCGGCGCGCTGCGCAGATGCCCGACCTTCGATCCGAGACGGTCGTAGTAGAACGGGAAAGGGGGGACGTAGCGCAGTCCGATCAGATCGGAGCCGCGGCAGGTCGACTCGACCGTCAGCGTCCGCTTCGCCTTGGCCGCGACCGTCTCGACCAGCGCGGCGGCGAGGATCAGCTTTTCTCCCGTCTCGGCATCGACCGCCGTCGCGTATTCGAGATCGGGGTGGACGGCAGCGAACTGATTGCTCGGCAAGGTCCACGGCGTGGTCGTCCAGACCAGCAGCGACATTCCCGGACGCTCGACGATCGGAAAGCGGACATAGACGCTCGGGTCGGCGACCTCACGGTAGCCCTGCCCGACCTCGCCGCTCGACAGCGCCGTCCCTCCCTGAGCCCACCACCAGACGATCTTGTGGCCGCGGTAGAGCAGGCCCCGATCGAACAGGTTCTTGAGCGACCACCAGACGCTTTCGACGAAGCTTCGGTGATAGGTGACGTAGGCCTGATCGAGATGGATCCAGAATCCGAGACGCTCGGTCAGCCGCTCCCATTCCTGCATGTAGCGCCAGACGCTCGATTGGCACTTGCGGATGAACGGCTCGACGCCGAACGCTTCGATCTCTTCCTTCGAGTGGATGCCGAGTTCCTTGCAGACCTCGACCTCGACCGGCAAGCCGTGCGTATCCCACCCCGCCTTGCGCAGACAGCGGTAGCCGCGCATCGTCCGGTAGCGAGGAAACAGATCCTTGATCGCACGCGTCAGGCAGTGGCCGGGATGCGGCATGCCGTTGGCGGTCGGCGGTCCTTCGAAGAAGACGAAGTCTTCGGCACCCGCTCGATTCTCGAGCGTCCGATCATAGATCCGGCGCTCGCGCCAGAACGCCAGCACCTCGTTCTCGAGCGTCGGAAAGTCGACCGAGTTCTTGACCGGTTGGAACATGACGTCCGCCATGGCAGGAGCTGGAGGCGGCATGAGGTCGCCGCCGAGAGGGGAGCGCGCCGAACCGGCCGAGGGAACTCCGCAGGGCGGCCGGTGGCTCGCATCGGACCAGAGGGCCGGCGCACTCGGGAACCGGCGCCGCGTATCTCGATCCGACGACGATCGTCGCCCATTTCGAGCGGCGACTCAGTCGTCCAGTTCGCCGTCCCCCGGCTCGTCCGAATCGAAGCCGTCATCCTTGTTGCCGCCGAGGATATCGCCGGGATACTCCTCGTCGTCGAGGTCGTATTCCCCTTCGACCTCTTCCTCGAAGTCGTCGTCGAAATCGTCGTCGAAGTCGTCCTCGTCGAAGTCGGCGAAGTCATCCGCTTCGGTCGCGCCGAACTCGACCCCCGCGTCCTCTTCCTCGAACTCGTCGTCATCATCCGCGGCGATCACCGCCGGCAACTCGCGATCGTGCGCGACGTCCCCCGGCACCTTGCCGTTCGAGCCGGGATCGGCGCCGCAGGTCCATTCGAGGTCCGGTTCGATGTCGACGAAGGGCATGCGGAGTTTCCTTCGAGAGGCGGCGAGAGAAACGGGCGGAGGAGATCGACGGAGGGTCCGCGAACCGACTGGCCGAGGCGTCGGAGACCGGAGCCTGAAGCCCCCGATCCTAACGGTTCGGCCGAACGAAACCGCCTATTGTAGGCGAATCCGTCTCGGGCGGTAGGACGCGGCGCCGGAGCACGAGGCGCTCCATTTCTCCCGGCCCGCAGCACCAAGCGCAGGGGCACTCCGCGCCCCCCAGCCCGCCGCGTCAGCAAGGGGTCCCCCGCGCCCTCCCAGCCCGCCGCGTCA
>CAZZBI010000027.1:0-24103 GCA_964652385.1 uncultured Pirellulaceae bacterium
ATTCTGGAGACGCGTGCGCAGTGGGCGGAACAACAACCGTCGCTGGGTGCGGAACTGAAAGCGATGGCCCGCGAAGCCGTGAAAGACATTCGTGGAACGGTCCACCAGTCCTTCTTCGGCCAACCGGAACACGCGGCAGAGATGGGAACACCGCTCAACCCGACTCCACAACTCGTCACGCAGGACCTTGGAATGGCGCATGGATCATACGACTCCATGCTTGACAGCTATGCGGCACAGGGCCGTGTGGCAAACGAACGGGAGAACGAGATGGAGCGATAGTGCTCCACTCACACACACTTAGGAGACTTTATCGTGATCAGTCGCAAACAGTTTATCGAGCACGCATGCCCGACCTGCAACGTCGAATTCAGGCTGTTGCCTGAGGTGGCAGGAGAGGTACTACGGTGCCCGATCTGCAAGAACAGCTTCCGGGTTCCTGGTAAAGCTACGGGGCCATCGCCGGACGCAAGCAGCAACACAGGACTGCCCCTGACGGCGGAGGAAACGGCGGCGTTCTACAACTCGCCCGATGGACAGGCATACCTTGCCAGAAAAACGCCGCACACAAACGGTGCTCTCGCACGCCGACCGGTGCAAGCGGACCTCGTTCCCGATGCATACGAATCGATGCCGGATGCCCACTACCCGGTTCCACACCGGGACGGTGGCAACAAGATCAAGCTCTGGTTCCTGAAGTGGTTTGGTTTTGAAACCGTTGTGGATCGCAAAACCAGCAACGCGATGGCGACCACTGCATTGGGCGGAGTCCTCGTCGCACTGGGGGCCGTCGTCATGGCCAGGCTTGGCATGAAGCCGAAGGCGTGAGTTCCTTTTCCAACCAGTCCCACGGGCGCGGGGACTCTCGTCCCCGCCCCTTTTCAGAAAGCGAGTGCGACCATGATGTCCTTTATCACGACCGTGTTTGTCTTCGTCGTGCTGTTCTTCCTTGGCATGGCCATCTACAAGGCCATCGCTCAGGTAGCCGAGCATGTGCGGCGAACGCCTGAAGCTGGCAAGGCGCTTTACGACCATCTGTTCATGCCGCTTTTCAGCGACAGTAAGCAGAAGGCGGGCGGCGACGATTCGAAGTCAGGCCCGACAGTTTCATGAACCAACAACGCAACATCAAGGAGACGATTGGCAGCAATGCCGCTCGTCTCCATCAACAGAAGGACGTGTCCACCATGACGATTCAATCAAAAAAAGTGTTGGCGAACAACACGCTGGCGTTCTGGAAGGAAGGGTGCGAGGCAACGGCAAGGCATGCCGTGAATCTGCTTCGCATGGCGGGTAAGGAAGCGACTTGCCAGAACGTGATTGCGCTGATTCAGTCTGCGCCGCGAAGTGACAGTGAGGTTCGTGACAACGACAGGCGGCGAACCTCGTTCTGCCGGCGTTGCCTGGACATCGCCACCACGCGATTGGCCGACGCGGAAGCGTTGCCAAGCAGTGATTTGGATGCTGCGGAATTTCATTTCCTCATCACGATGCCGGGGATGGACGACGCAACCCGCAAGCTCTTGCTGGATTCCTTTTCGGGAATCATTCGGGGGTTTGGCCTCGTGCAACTCGACACCATTGGCAACGCCTGAGAGCAGGTGCTGCCATGACCAGTCTGGAGCAACGGCTGAACCGGATCGAAGAGATGCTGGTGGCGCTTGTCAACCACCAGCATCAGCGGGCCTGGTATTCGGTCGAGGAGTTTGCACGACTCGTTGACCGCTCGGCCTTTACCTGCCGCGAGTGGTGTCGGCACGGACGGATTGAGGCAAAAAAGAAGGGATCAGGTCGGGGCGCTCACGCTGCGTGGGCGATCTCGCATGCGGAGTTGGAACGGTATCGGCGTGAGGGGCTTCGTCCCGCGAAATCTAACGAGGATTCGACGGGCAGTACTGGCTGGTGAAAGTGACCCAGGTGCAACCATGAACCACGACAACGAAAGGAGGCCGGAACGCGGGCAGTCTGACCCGTCGTTGCGCAAGCGACGCCGGTCCCGGTTGCCGGTTCATGCGAGCCTTCGCCTCGACGATTCTCTTCCTGCCAACAGCAATCATCCGCTTGCTGCCACGTCGCCGGATTGTCGCGAAGCCAGCCGACTTCGCCTGATTGCGACCATACTCGCTCGATTGGCGCAAACCGGCCTGGCGCGCTGAGCGTGATCCCGTAAAATATCTGATGCTCGGCGCGGACAACACTTCGTCTTCGGAAAGTGCGGTGATTCGATGCGTTCCTCAAAATCACGAAAAGAAAACAAGCCTCTTCGGATCGCCGGATACGTCCGCGTGTCGTCGCAGCGTCAGGCTACCGAGGGCGACAGCCTGACGGCCCAAGAGCACGAGATCGAACAGGAAGTCGAGTTCCGCAAGCGCCGCGAGAACCTGCAAGTCGAGTCGCTGGAGTTCTACGTCGATGCGGGCAAATCCGCCAAGGACCAGAACCGTCCGCAACTTCAACGGCTCAAGCGTGACATTGCTGCTGGCAAGATCGACCTCGTCATCTGCTTCAAGCTCGACCGCATTACCCGCAGCCTCAAGGACTTCGTTGATCTGTGGGCTTTGTTCGCTGAACACGAAGTCGATGTCATCTCCTTACGGGAAAAGTTCGACACCTCGATGCCAACCGGCGAGGCGATGGTGCAACTCATCATGGTCTTCGCCCAGCTTGAGCGAAAGATGACCGCTGAGCGGACATTCTCCATCATGCGTGACCGTGCCGACCGTGGCCTGTGGAATGGCGGTCATGTCCTGGGCTACCGCTCGATGAAGGATGATCCTGGCAAGCTGGAGATTGATGACGAGGGGGCCGAAATCGTCCGCCGCATTTTCGATTCCTTCGAGGAACTGGGGTCCGCCGGTGCCGTCACACGGCGTCTCTCCGATCTTGGCATCCGCCTTCCCACCTACCGGACCCGTGCCGACAAGTTGCGGGGTGGCAATCTCTTCACGAAGCAGAAGGTCATCGGCATCCTCCGCAACCCGATCTACCTGGGGCTGATTCGTTGGGGCGAGTCGGTCAAAGAAGGCTGCCACGAGGCGATCATCCCGCAACAGCAATTTGATCGCGTGCAAGTGCAGATCGGCAAGATGCTCCAACGCCGGATGAACCTCAAGAAGCCGAAGGGCCGCGTGTACCTGCTCTCCGGCCTGCTTCGTTGCCAGTGCGGTGCGCACATGGTCGGGGCCTCGGCACACGGCCGCAACGATAAGAACTACTACTACGTCTGCACTCGCCAGCAGCACGAAAGCGGGAAATACTCTTGCAACTCATCCCGTATTCCGGCGGAAGCCCTGGAAGCGGCCATCATCGGACGCATCTCCGAGATTGGCCGGATGGTTGAGGCGAGGGACCGTATCGTGCAAGTTGCCCTGTCCTGCTTAGGCGGGGAGGCGGATCGGCTGCGTGAAGCAGAAGACCTTGCCCGCCGTCGCCTTGCCCAAGTCCATGCCGACACCGGCCGGTTGGTCGAAGTGCTCAAGAGCCTGGGGGCGAGGGGGCTTGCCAGCGTTCAGTCTGAACTGGAACGTCTGGAAGAAGAGGAGGGGCAAATCAAGAAGAACCTGGCCGACATCGCGAAGCGGCAAGCTCCGGTCGAGCGGGTAAGCGACGACGCGAAAGCGTTCCTGGAGACATGGCAGGACATTGGCGAGTTGCTCCAGTCAGCCACGCCGGAAGAACAGATGCAGATTCTTCAGCACTACATCGAGGTGGTCGAACTTGGCCTCATCGACCCAGAAACCCGCACCGGCAGCTACGCCATGCGGCTATTCCCGGAGGTCCGTCCCGACCGGGGCTTCGATTTCGGCAGCGACAACGGGCCGGATGACGGAAGTTCAGGCCCGGAAATGACAAACGGAGCCATCCCCTCAAGCGAGAACGGCTCCGCATGTGTTAACCCCGGACGGCTTGGTTCGCATAACCGTCCAGAAAGCTCCCCCGGTAGGACTCGAACCTACGACAGGGCGGTTAACAGCCGCCTGCTCTACCAACTGAGCTACAGGGGAGTGTCCACAAGGCTCGATCGATTCGCGCCTCGCTTCGTCCGGACACCGAACGCAGACCGGCGGTTCGCGCCGACCCCTCGACCCATGTCTCGGACGGACGAGAATCTAGATCAAACCGTCCCCTCAGACAAGTCCGGAAAACGGTGCCGAGCTTGCCTGCCTTGCGTCCGCCACCTCGCCGTCGCTCCGCCCGGCCGCCGTCCCGCTGAGTGGTCTCCCCGCCAACCTGCCGCTCCGCTGATTCGTGCCCACACTTGTTCCGATCCGAGCCGTCGACGCTCACGCCGCTCGCACCGGCGGCGCTCGGCTCGACACGCATCGCCCGCCTTTGCCCCCTCCCCCCGCTCAACCCCCCAGGTCCGGTTCGTCGCTTCCGACTGGGGGTTCGGATACAATCGTTCGGCGAGGGAGCCCTGCCGCTTCGCGAAGTCGAGCGCCTTCGACGGTGCTTGGCCGCGTTGCCGACTGCCGCTCCCTGCCTCCGTCATCTCCCGTCCTTGCCTCTCCCCTCCCCCCTCGCCTTCTTCGGCTCTCCTTTCCCCGTGCGTCCGGCGGTCGATCGCCATCGACCCGACGCGCGACGGCTGACCGAGCCTCGGCGAGACCGTTTCGCGAGCCGCGTATTCATGACCGATCACCCCTCGTCGCTCCGTCCGATCGCCTTGCTTCCCGTGTTGTCGTCGGAGAGCGCTGATCGACCGCACCGCGCCGGCAAGGTGACGGCCGAGCGAGAACATGAAACGCCGGGCCACGTCGCCCCTGTCCCGGTGCCTCGTACCCGACGGGGTCTCGCGCGACGCCTGTCGTCGGGTTGGGTGCTCGGATTGGTCGCCGGATTCACGGCCGCGTCCGGCGTCGCCGCTCAGGACGCGCCGGTCAGCGAGTTCGATCGAGCGATCCGTCCGCTGCTCGCCTCTGCCTGTCTCCATTGCCACTCGTCGCAGCGGTCCGAAGGGGAGCTGAATCTCGAAACGCTCCAGGCGGCTCGGATCGGAGGGGATCTCGGCCCGGCCCTCGAGCCGGGCGATCCCTCCTCCAGCAGTCTCTACACGACCACCGTCCTGCCGGCCGACGACGATCATCGGATGCCGACCGAAGGGGCTCCGCTCTCCCCCTGGCAATCGCAGCGCCTGGCCGACTGGATCCGCGACGGAGCCGAGTGGCCGGCCGATGCCCGCATCGTCGAGACGCCGCGGATCGATTTCGTCAAGCACATCCAGCCGATCCTCGAGCAGAACTGCGTCGGCTGTCACAAGGCCGACAAGACCGAAGGAGGGCTCGATCTCACGTCACTCGCGACCGCCTTCGCCGAAGCCGATTCGGGTGTCGCGATCGTTCCGTTCGACGTCGACGGCAGCTCGCTCCACGGGCGCCTGATCCTGGAAGCCGACGACGATTCGCTGATGCCTCCCAAGAGCGCCGGCGGCCCGCTGACCGCCGAGCAGATCGGCCTGATTCGCGACTGGATCGCTCAGGGGGCCAACTGGCCCGACGGGCTCGAGCTGACGCAGCGCGAGCGAGTCGCCTCGACGCGGCAGACTCCCGACACCCTCGAACTGACTCGCCAGCTCCACGCCCTGATCGTCGCTACCGCCGAACGGGAACGAGACGCCGGCACCGGATTCGACGACTACGAATCGCAGGTCCCTCGGACCGGCGCCAAGTACTCGATGATCGCGCTCGAGGGGGGCGAGTTCCTGATGGGGAGTCCGGACGGAGAAGCCGATCGTCGTGACGACGAAGGGCCTCAGGTGCCGGTCACCGTCTCGCCCTTCTGGATCGGCAAGTACGAAGTGACGTGGGACGAGTACGAGCCGTACATGATCAACGGCGCCGACCGCTTCAAATGGGGCGCACGACGCGACTTCGATCCGAGCGTGCACGAACTGGTCGACGCGGTCAGCCAGCCGACCGCTCCCTATACCGAAATGAGTTTCGGGATGGGGCAGCGCAGCTATCCCGCGATCAGCATGACTCACCATGCCGCCAACAAGTATTGTCAGTGGCTCAGCGCCCAGACCGGCCACTTCTACCGTCTGGCGACCGAAGCCGAATGGGAGTATGCCTGCCGAGCCGGCACGACGACCGCGTATTCGTTCGGCGACGATCCGTCGTCGATCGGGCAGTATGCCTGGTACTACGACAACGCCAACGAGAAGTACCAGAAGGTCGGCCTCAAGAAACCGAACCCCTGGGGGATCCATGACATGCACGGCAACGTCATGGAGTGGGTCGCCGATCAGTACGTGCCCGACTACTTCGCACAGATCGGTGCCTCGCCGACGAACCCGCTGATCCGCGCCGTGACCGAGCACCCGCGAAGCGTCCGCGGCGGCGGCTGGGATGACGATCCCGATCGCCTGAGGTCGGCCGCGCGACGCGGCAGCGAACCGGAATGGAAGCAGCAGGACCCGCAGCTCCCGAAGAGCCTCTGGTACCACACCAACGCCCGGTGGCTCGGATTCCGCATCGTCCGACCGGTCGAGATCCCGTCGGTCGAAGAGATGCACCACTACTGGAACAGCGGCGACCCGAATCAGTGACTCGCTGCGGCGGCGCTGCCCGAAGGGAGCGGAATCGCGCGCGGTGCCCCAGGTGCATCGCGGCGCGCCGGAAGTCAAACTGACGGACGACCGCAAACGCGTCTCGCTTCACGGCGCAGCGTCGCGTCCGCACTGCGAAGCCCCTCGAACGAACCCACCTTCGGCTCCCTCGCGAGCCGACCCCTCACTGACGGACGACCTACCTCTACCGCGATGGGAACGATCATGAACCAGAAGCTCGACCTCTCCACCGACCGCCGCACGTTCGTCAAGGCGGGAACCGCCGTCGGCGCCGCCGCCGCGTTCGGTCTCGCGTCGCTCCCCAAGGTCCACGCCTACGGCAAGAACGTCGATACGATCCAGCTGGCGCTCGTCGGCTGCGGCGGTCGCGGTACCGGAGCGGCGGCGGACGCGCTGTCGGTCGTCAACGCGCCGACCAAGCTGGTCGCGATGGCGGACGTCTTTCAGCATCGCCTGGACGGCAGCTTCAACGCCATCACCGACAACTACAAGCAGAGTCCGGACAAGGTGGTGGTGCCGGCGGAGAACAAGTTCGTCGGCTTCGACGCCTACAAGCAGGCGATGGACGCGCTGAACCCCGGCGACATCGTCATCCTCGCGACGCCGCTCGCGTTCCGCTGGGTCCACTTCCAGTACGCGATCGAAAAGGGGCTGAACGTCTTCATGGAGAAGCCGGTCATCGCGGACGGCCCGTCGGCCAAGCGGATGCTCGAGTTGGCTCGCAAGGCGGACGAGAAGAATCTCAAGTGCGGCGTCGGTCTGATGGTTCGGCACTGCCGCGGCCGCCAGGAGCTGCATCAGCGGATCCAGGACGGCGAGATCGGCGACATCGTGATGATGCGGGCCTACCGCATGCACGGCCCCGTCGCCTCATGCTTCTCGAAGCGGAAGCCGGACGGAGTGTCGGAAGTGGCGTATCAGATCGAGCGGTTCCACAGCTTCCTGTGGGCGAGCGGCGGTCTGTTCAGCGACTTCTACATCCATCAGATCGACGAGACGTCGTGGATGAAGAATGCTTGGCCCGTCAAGGCTCAGGCGCTCGGCGGCCGCCACTTCCGCGGCGACTACATCGACCAGAACTTCGACACCTACGCGGTCGAGTACACCTATCCTGACGGCTCGAAGCTCTTCTTCGACGGCCGCACGATGCTCGGCTGTCGCAACGACATGTCGAGCGTGGTGCACGGCAGCAAGGGTTCCGCCATCGTCAGCGCCTCGGGACATACCCCGGGGCAGGTGAAGACCTTCAGCGGCCAACGCCAGAACCGGAACGAGGTGATCTGGGCCTATCCGCAGCCGGAAAAGAACCCGTACCAGCTGGAGTGGGTCGATCTGGTCGACGCGATCGTCCGCGACATCCCGTACAACGAGGTCCCTCGGGGCGTCGAAGCGAGCCTCGTGACCGCGATGGGCCGCATGGCGGCTCACACCGGCCAGGAGATCACCTACGAGCAGATGGCGGAGTGCCCGCACGAGTTCGCGCCGAACGTCGCCGAAATGACGATGGACGGACCGGCTCCGGTCACCCCCAATGCCGATGGCACCTACCCGATCCCGGCTCCCGGCATCTCGACCGAGTTCGAGTACGTGCAGGAGGCGTGAGTCGGCGGCGGCCGGCCGAGGCGTAACGTCCGCAGGAAACCGAGCGAGCCCGGCGACGATCCGTCGCCGGGCTCGTGGCGTTTCGGGGAGGCGTGGCGTCGTCGTTGACGAGGGTTCGTTGAGCCCGGGAGCACGTCATGCGACTGCCCTCGGTCGCACTGCATGGTCGTAGTGCGACCGCCCTCGGTCGCACTGGAACGGGGTCGACGTGTGGAGGGCGCGGAGGACCCCTGCGCTTGGCGCTTCGGGCTGTTGAGGCACGGAGGTCCTCTACGCTTGGCGCTTCGGGCTGTTGAGGCGCGGAGGACCCCTGCGCTTGGCGCTTCGGGCTGTTGAGGCGCGGAGGTCCCCTGCGCTTGGCGCTTCGGGCTGGGAGGCGCGGAGGACCTCTGCGCTTGGCGCATCGGGCTGTTGAGGCACGGAGGGCTGGTGTTACGGTGGGCCCGGGGGCACGCGGTGCAGGTCGCGAGGTCAGGGGCGGAGCGATTCGAGGAGGCGGTCGAGTTCCGGCGGATCGGTCGGGCCGTCGGCCAGGCGGTTCAGGCAGGCCGCCATCGCTCGCTCTCCCGCTTCCGCGTAGTGCGACGAATCGATGCGAGTCGCTTCGCCGAGCAGCTGGCCGATCCGATCCTGATCGAAGAACTCATGGCCGCGCGCCGCCGCGACCGAGCGGACCAGATCGCGCACCAACGGGCGATTCTCGATCGGCAGGCCGGTGTCGCTCCGGACCGCCTGGAAATGCGGTACCAGGATCAGACGCTTCGAGGCAAGGCGGTCGAGCACCCGGTGCAGCGCCGCGACGAACTCCGTCTCGTTCGAGGATTCAGGCTTGCGGTCGGCATAGCGATCGGCAACGTCCGGATCGAAGAACGAACTGCTCGACTTGCGCTGCCGAACGCTCGTGGCGAAGGCGTTGATGTTTCCCCAGATCGTTCCGGTTTCGTGCGACAGCGGCACGCGCTTGAACGAACTCACCTCCATCGCGATCGTCGTCGCCTCGGCCAGTCGTTCGCGCATTTCGCTCCGCAGTCGCTCGACCTGCGCCGTCGAGTCGAACTTGCCGTCGGCGATGTCGACATGGATCAGCGGCAACAGCGCCAGGGGGAGTTCGATCTCGCCGGTCGCCCAGCGGAGCATCTGCTCGATCTCTTCCGGGTAATGCACATGCCCGACGATCGGCCGGCTGCGCGACGCGAGTGCAGGAAGGCGTCCGGCGGCGAGCTTCAGGCGACAGGTGCCGATCAGCAGGAGCATGGGCTTCGACGCGATGATCAGAAGGAAGTGTTCGGCCCGTGCGAGGCCGCTCGAACGGGCTTCGGGCCGTGGCCGATGATCAGGGCGATCCGGCGACGAACGATGCCAGGCGATCGCGTTCGGTCCGGTCCGACGCCGTCTCGACCTCGACCTTCTCCAGCACCTGTCGCGCCTGGTCCTGGCGGCCCGAGCGGATGAGCGCTTCCGCCAGGCCGAAGGCGGTCCGCGGCTGGGCGTCTCCCAGTTCGATCGCCCGAGCGAAATGCCGGGCGGCGAGTTCGGGGCGCGACTCGGCCAGAGCTCGGGCCAACGTCAGGACGCAGAAGGACTGATTGGTCGGCATCAGCTTCATCCAATCAAGTACCGCCCGCTCCGCCTGGTCGATCCGGCCGAGATGAGCCAGTGCGACGACCAGCGACGTCCAGAGGCCGCGGAACTTTCCGGCCTGTGCCAACACCGGTCCGACGATCTCGGGGACCTGTTCGTAGTTGCCGCAGAGGACTGCCAGCTCGGCTCGGGCCTGAGCGAGCATCGGGTTGAGCGGATCTGTGGGGAGGCCGGCGGCACAGCGTTTCGCCTGTTCGACCTGCCGGAAGCGGAGATGGAATCGGAGCGCCGCGAGCGCGAACTCCGGCGACTGCTCGATCAGATCGCCGAACGCCTCGAAGAACTCCTCTCCTTCCGCTCGCGGGCCCTGAGCGACACGCTGTGCCCGCTCGACCGCGATCGGCAGGCCCCCATTCCCGATCGCCTCGCGATGTTCGGCGAGCCCTTGCGACTCGGACGCGTACGCCTGGACCATCCGCGTGACGTTGAACCGGATCAGTTCGTCGGTCACGTGCACCAGATCCTCCATCCACGCTCGACTCCGGTCGCTCAGCACCACCGATTCGTAGCTCGGGAAGTAATGGACATGCGGATGTCTCAGACAGACATGTTCGGCGACGGTCCGCAGCAGCGACTTGGAATAGGTGTTGGCGACCATCACGTCGGTGTTCCCTCGAAACGTGCTCGCCATCGGAACGGGCGAGACGGTGAGGATCAGTTGCTGGTCGGGGCGACAGGTCCGCTTCAGCAGCTCGACCGTCCGTTCCATCGCGTCGAGACACTCGGCGAAGTCGAGGACCCGGAAGGTGAACCGCTCGGGATCCTGAGTGAAGACGCGGGTCATCGGCGTCGAGTTCAGGAAGCGGCCGTGGCGTTCGTCGTACCAGAGTTCGACCAGCCCGAGCGTCATGATCACGACTCGGCAATCGACGACCGACCGATTCACCTCGATGATCGCGCGCCGCCGCGCCTGCAGCACTTCGCGGCTCGCAGGGCGGATGCTCGGGATGACGTGCAGATCGACCCATTTCTCCGACGCGACCTCGACGAAGTTCTCGTCTTCGACGAACGGCTGATCGGGATCGAGCGCCCAGCGGAACTCGTTCAGGATCGACGGCGTGCCGAAGTTGTTGATCAGGCCGGGATCGAGCGAACGGAACTCCTCGCGCTGAAAGAGTTCGCGAACCGGGACGCCGAAGCCTCGTTCCTTGAGCTTCGTTTCGACGTTGCGGGCGAAGCACGATCCGATCGTGAAGATCGGCTCTCCCGGTTCGAACCGGAACGGCACGTCGAATGCCGGGCGAGCGATCGGTTCGACCCGATTGCCCGACATGCGGTCTCCCCACGAGGAGTTCGGATCGCGGCGATTGCCGATCGCCTGGTCGTAGGTGAGCTTGATCAGCGACATGGGCGAGACACGAGGTGCGAGAGGACGGAGGGGAGGACCGACGATCGTCCTCACGGATCAGGGAGCATCCAGGAGTCGCAGCGCGTCGGTCGGGGGCGTTTCGAGCGACGATCGAGCGATGGGCGCCGCCGCGTCGGCCGACTTCGACCTTTCGCCCGACGGCAACAGGATGCGACGGGTCGAATCGATCATTTTCGCCATGCCGAAGGTCGCGCGGGCGTGATCCGCAGCGGCTCGGCGAGTCGTCGGGAGATCGACCTTGGCCAGGAAGTCCAGGATCGCCGCCGCCATCGCTTCGGGACGTTCGTCGCGCAGCAGCACGCCGGTCGCTCCGTCGACGAACGTCTCGCTCGCTCCGCCGACATCGGTCGACGCGACCGGAGTTCCGACCGACTGTGCTTCGACGAGGACGTTCGGCAGCCCTTCGACGCGCGACGTCAGGAGCATCAGATCGAGCAGCTTCATCCACGGTTCCACCGGGCTGAGCACGCCGGGGAAACGGAATCGCCGGGCCTGGGGGGAGGCGGCCGCGAGCTCGGCGATCTCCTGCTGCATCGGGCCGCCGCCGACCATCACGGCATAGGCATCGGGGCGCGCTTCGAGAATCCGGCGCATCGTCTCGAGACAGAGTCGCGGGCGCTTCACCTCGTCCATCCGACCGACGGCGCCGATCAGCAGCGCTCCGGCAGGAACGTCCAATCGCCGGCGCAGCTCCGCCGGATCGGCCGAGACGCAGTGCGCATCGATCCGATCGAAGTCGAAGCCGTTGAGGATCACCGGAATCGAATCGGGCGAGACGTCGAGCCAACGGGCGTAGTCCTCCGCACCGGCTCGCGAGTTGTTGGTGAGTACGACTTCCGGCCGAGCGAGCAGCATCCGATAGAGTTCCCGATCCGATTCGAAATCCATCGGGAAGCGGAGCGGACTGAGGGATCGTCCGGACATCACGATGCGCGGAACGCCGGCCAGGATCGCCGCGATCCCGGCATGGATGTTGGTCTTGTCCTGCCAGGTGTGCGCGACCGAGGGACGCAGGCGCTCGAAGGTACGGAAGTAGGTGATGATCCGTTCGCGGCCGTGCCGCGGGGGCCAGGCTTCGAGCAGCTCGAGCACGGTGCGGCGGCGAGCGTCCGTCTCGGTGCGGATCTCGTCGTTCAGACTCCAGCCGCCGTCGGCTGACGGCGAGACGACTCGGACCCCATGCCGTTCGACATCGGCCAGAAAGAAGTCGGCGTTGTGTCCGACCAGATTCGGGCAGACCAGCACGACCTCGCGATCGACGCCGTCCGATTCGCTCAGGCCGATCGCGGTGTAGGCGACCTGCCGTTCGGCACCGCCGTGGCCGAGGCTGGCGGTGACGAGCGCGATCGGTCCCGCAGGTCGCTCCGCCGAAGCGGCCTCGATCGGCGGCGGGAGCGCAGCGGCGCGGGCGACCAGCACGTCGGGGACTCGCATCCTGCGTTCCAGCGCATCGAGCGCCGGTTCGACCTCGGTGTCGATCGCGTCGGGACGGACGGAGCGGGCGATTTCGTCGGCGATCATCAGCGCCTCGGGTTCGCCCAGTCGCTCGCCCGGGAAGAGCTGACGCAGCCGTTCGATCCGCTCGACCCAGACCGTTTCGCCGCCGCGGAGCGCCGCCGGGCCGACTCGGCCGTACAGCGTCTCGGCCGCCGCCCCTTCGCCGGCCAGGAAGAGGCTCCGAGCCAGATGTCGCGCCGCTTCGTCGGTCTCTTCATGGCGATACCAGGCGAGCCCCTCGGCGACGGCACGGCGCGAGTCGCCGATCGACCAGAGTAGCGGAATGCGGCGTCGCGCCGCTTCGATCGGATCGGTGATCGTGGCGGTCCACTCGGCGATCAGGCCGAGCAGCTCGCGCGGGTTCCGCTCGACCGTCCGACGGATCGACAGGATTTCGACTCGGGCCGCCTGATGGTTCGGGTCGATTTCGAGAACGCGGCGACAGCGTTCGAGCGCCGTCGCGTTCCGATGCGTTGCGCGCATCAGGCGGGCTTCGGCCAGCAGCGTCGCCGGATCGTTCGGGTTCTTGCGTCGCAGCTCGGCGAGCGCCGCCTCGGCGGCGGCATGGTCGCCCGCGGCCAGATCCGACTGGGCGAGCAGGATGCGGGCGAAGTACGGCAGCGACGCCCGCGAGAGGGGCGCGAAGGAGGCTCGGAACTGCGCGTTGTCCAGGACCTGCCGAGCGACGCGCACGGCGAAGTCCGCCAAGGGGGACTCCTTCGATCGGAAGCGGGTCGCCGAGGCCATCCAGTTCGCGAACGATGCGGCTCGCGGCGAAGGATCGTCCGCGGCCAGTCGACGGCGATCGTCGAGGACCCGCAGCCAGAGGAGCATCGGCGAGCCGCGTCGCGTCGCATCGAGATGCGCGTCGATCGCGACCGAGTCGATCGCGGGGTTCGATTTCAGACGGCGATACAGGTCGCTCGCGGTCCGCCCCGTCGCCACGTCGAACCGCCGATACTTCCGCTGAAGCTCGAGCGAGTCGATCGCCAGTTCGATCGTTCGGCGCGGATGGCGATCGGCCAGTCGCGCGAGCAGTTCGGGCGGCATGCGGAGTCCGGCGGGCCGAGCGGCGATCCGATCGAGCCAGGCATCCAGTTCGTCCGGCGAGCGACGCGTGACGTACTCCTGGAGAACCGCGTCGAGTTCGACCGGCAGCGCCGTTCCGCTGTTCAGGCGGCGCTCGAGTGCGGTATCCGTCAGCGGAGCGAGCAGGGCCGAATCCTGTCCGGCGGTTCGGCTCAGGCCGATGCCGAACAGAATCAGCCCGGCGTCGTTCTCTCCGGCGGCCACCAGCCGTTCGATCCGATTCAGCATCGAGCGAGCGGTCGAACGATTCGGTTCGGCGCCGGTCCGCTGGCGGAGCGGCGCGACGTTGAGTTCCCCGGCGGTGCGACGGCGCAGTGCCACGAACCGCGCCAGTTGCTCGTCGGTCACCCTCTTGCTGCCTGCGTCCCCCTCCTCGACCATCGCCAGGAAGATCGACTGGACGATCGGGTGCACCGATTCGGTCCCCCAGTCGGCAATTCGACGTTCGGCGATGCCGAGCGCTTCGTCGAGCGAGCCGCGACGGACCTTGCCGCCGGCCACTGCCGCGGCGGTGAACGGATCGTTCGACCCGCCCGGCAACCGTTCGATCAGGTCGAGCAAGTGGTCGGTCCGACCGGTCCGTTCGAGATGTCGCCACCATCGGGCTCGGACCGGCGGCGGCACTTTGGCCAACATCTCGACTGTCGGTTCGAACCCGAGTTCCAGCGGATCGAGCTGACGATCGAGCAGCCGATTCGCGATGCGCCAGGGCCAGTTCGGGAAGTAGTTCAGCGACTTCGGCAGACGACTCGCGAATCGCTCGAGCTCACGGACTGAGAGACGGTCGATTCGCTCGTGGCTCCAAGCGACGAGCGTGTTGCGGAGCGCGTTGGCCGAGAGTCGGCGGGCCGCCGCAGAAGCGAAGAATTCCGCTTCGTCCCCCGCTCCCGTGAAGCGATCGCCGCGCACGAAGCGCTTGCATAGCGAACGGGCGCCGACGATCGCCGCCAGATCGCGGGGATCGTCCGAGGTCGGTTCGAGACGAGCCAGCAGGGCCTTCCAGCGACGGGCGACCCGGCGTTCGGGGGCTCGCGCTGCCCAGGCGAGCAGTCGCGCCTGGCGACGCCCGCGGGGGGTTCGGGGGAGTTCCAGCGACACCCGGATCCGCAGCAACGATCCGCGCAGCTCGTCGGTCAACCAAGCGAGGAGGTCCGAGGCCGGCAGCATGCGTGTCGACTCGACGAGCGTAGGGGGCGATTCTCGGCAGGCACGCGCCATCGACGTGCCCCTTCATCATGGTTGCCCAGTCGCCGACTGTCTCCGAAAATCGGTGGGCTCCCCGCCGCGTCTCGCGACGCGCGCGAGGCCAGCGGCGGAGAAGGTCGCCTTTCTCGCCGGCGACTCGGTCCCCGGCGGACACCGTGCTCTCCCGCCGAATCGTCAGGATCGGTCCGACGCGGTCGACCCGGACGATCGGACGGCCCCAACAGATCCGAAGCGTAGCGACGACGTCGAGAGACGAACCGAGGGGAGGATCACTTCTCGCCGGCAATCGCCTCGGCGATGTTGTGCGCGTGATCGCGGACCCGACCGTAGGCGTTGAGGGTCGCGAGAAAGGCGACGGTAACCGAAGGGGCGGAGGTTCCTCCGGAAAGCTCCTCGAGATGGCGGCGACGGAGCTGCTTGATCTCGAGGCGGACCCGTTTCGAAGCGGTTTCGGTATCGATCAGGACCGATGTCGAGCGCTTCAGGAGCGCGTCGTTGACCGCCGTCAGGTAGACCGATACCAGGCGATTGAGGCCGGCCAGGCCGTCTCGCTGCTCGGCGCCGAAGCGATGGCCGTCGCGACGCAGCTTGCGGTCGAACTTGTCGATATCGGCCAGATAGTCGCTGATCGACTCGAACTCGTCCGCCATCCGCAATTGGCTCCGCCCTTCCTCGGCCAGCGCGTGCGGGACGTTTCCCGACAGCAGGTCGGTGACGAACGCCGCGATCTCGTCCTGCATCCCGTCGAGCAGCTGCTCGCGCTGCTTCAGTCGGTCGGCGAGCGACTTGTCGGGATGATCCTGGTTCATCAGTTCGGCGACCCAGCCGAGCATGTCGCTGCAGGACTGCCCCATCTTCCGCAGTTCGCGATGCGACTGTTCGATCGCCATCGTCGGCGTCTCGAGCATCCGGATGTCGAGTTCGGTCAGCCGAGTCGTTTCGCCTTCGGTCTTGGTCGGCACGATCCGCTGCAGGAGCGCGACGCAGAGCGGAACGAAGGGCATGAAGAGGAGCGTGTTGGCGACGTTGAACAGGGTGTGCGTCGTCGCGATCGCTTCGGTCGGATCGGGAAGCGTCTCGCCGGGCGCGAAGGTCCGCGTGAGGGCGGTCGAGTCGCCGTCGGTCAGCCACTGCACCAGGCCGATGTAGTGGCGGAAGACCAGCGAGATCCACAACACCCCGACCAGATTGAAGATCGTGTGGAAGTAGGCGGCTCGACGCGCATTGGTATTGGCTCCGATCGCCGCCAGCAGCGCCGTGATCGTCGTGCCGATGTTCTCGCCGAGAACCAGTGCCGCCGCCGACTCGAAGTTGATTACCCCTTGGCTCGCGAGCGAGATCGTGATGCCGAGCGTCGCGGACGAACTCTGCACGAGCATCGTCAGGATGCAGCCGGCGACGATGCACTTGAGCACGCCGATCATCGTGTCGGCGCGGAAGGCCTTGAACCACGCTTCGAACTCGGGCATCTTCTTGATGATCGCACAGGCGTCCTTCATCAGTTCGAGACCGAAGAAGACCATCCCGATTCCCATGATCGCCAGCGCGGTATAACGCCAGCGGTCGCCTCGCGAGAAGAGATAGGCGAACGCGGCGATGCCGAGCATCGGGAGCCCCGCCTTGCCGACCTGCAGGACCAGGATCCAGCCGGTGATCGTGGTCCCGATGTTGGCCCCCATAATGACGCCGACCGCCTGAGTCAGGTCCATCAGCCCGCTGTTGACGAAACCGACGACCATCACCGTCGTCACGCTGCTGGACTGGACGATGCAGGTGACGACGGTCCCGACGCCGGTCGCGAAGAAGCGGTTGCGCGTCACGGCTCCGATCAGGCGTCTCAGGCTGTTCCCGGCGACCGCCTGCATCCCGTCCGACATCGACTTCATGCCGAAGAGGAAGATGCCGAGTCCGCCGATCAGACCGCTGAGCAATTCGATCAGTTGCGACGTATCCAAGAAGCACCGCGACGAGGGGACCGGGATTGTGAAGTTCCGATGAGGAAACGATGATTGTACCCCTCGAAGGTCTCCCGACAACGCGACCGAAGTTCGCGGCAACCCCCAGGATCGAGCGGCGTCGATGAGCGGAAGCACCGAATCCCGCTATGCGGTCGGCGACTGGGTCGTCTACCGGAAGCAGAAGCGAGGGACCCACCCTGCCCCGCGGGCAAAGATCGTCGGCGCGGCCGAGAAGGGGGATTCGTACGCCTACCTGATCGACAAGTACTGGATCGTCGTGCGAGTCGCCCCCGGCCGGCTGACGCTGAGAACGCGTCGCGGCAAGCTGCACGAGATCGAGGCGGACGACCCGCGGCTGAGCAAGGCGAACCTCTGGCAGCGCTGGACCCTCGGCTACCGCTATCGCTCGATCGACGCGACGCCGTTGGCGGATTGATCGACCGATCGACCGTGCCCAGCGCGGCACCGGTGACGATCGGAGTCGCCCGGCCCAGCCGCCCAGTGGCCCGGCGCAGCATCGAATCGTCGGCGCCGCATCCGCCGATCCGCGAGCGATCAGCGCGGCGTCAGCCGTTCCGCGATCTCGCGGTCGATCGCCTCCGCCTGTCGCTTCGCCTCGTCGACCGGCAGCCCGGCCGGCACGTCGGGGCGGCGATGCCCCACCTGACTCAGATAGGCGTCGTGCAGGATCGCGTTGCGTCGACGGAGCGAAGCGAGCACCTCGGCCGGCACTTCGATCTCGTCCCGCAAGCCCCAGGCGTCGAGGATCGCTCGGGCGATCAGTCGATGCCCCTGATCGTTCGGATGAATCCCGTCCGGAGCGACCGTCGTCGCGGGAGCGTCGCGCCGCCGCGCGTCGAGCCAGTCGAGGATCGGGCGCCGCAGGTCGATCGTCATCGCGACCCGATCGTGCCGAGTCAGGATCCAGTCGGCGTAGCGCGCCAGCACGTCGTCGTAGTCCTCGTACATCGCGAAGTAGGCGAACTCGTCGGCGTCGGCGGGGCGCAGCTGACCGCCGGCTCGCAGCGGGACCGGATCGAACGGGGGCGGGGTCAACAGGATGAGCTGCGCGCCGTGCGCTGCCACCTTCTCGATCAGTCGCTCGATCCCCGCTCGATACGCCGCGAACCGCTCTTCGGAGAACGGATGGTAGATCCCGTCGTTCATGCCGTAACAGGCGACGACGACGTCGGGATCGAGTTGCTCGAGCGCCCGTTCGAGACGTTCGTGGACATCGGGGCGCGGGAACGGATGAGCCGGTTCCGAAAGGCCGCTGCACGTCTCGCTCGACAGCCCCAGGTTGATGATGTCGGGGAGCGGTTCGATGCGGTGCGCGCGGAGCTGCGCCTCGATCATCGCCACGTAGGTCCCGGCGTGCGTGATCGAGTCGCCCAGAAACAGGATTCGCTTGGCCGAGAGCGGAAACGGGGGCTCCTGAGCGACGACGACGGTGGTCGTCGCGACCAGCAGCAGCGGAAGCAGCACGCTCGAGAGCAGCCGGGATCCCGGCAGATTTGCGGTGGCCGAACGCATCATCGTCGAGGTCTCCGATCCACAGGAAATGGCGCGACCGAGCGATCCGTGGCTCCGGCGAAACCGGTCCGAGCCGCCGATTATCGCGGCCGGCGCCGCACTGCCGCAATCGCCTGCCGCCGGACCTGAGTCATCGACCGGCGCCGGACGGGCGCACGCGGCCGACGGGACCGTGCCTGGGAAATCGCGGCCCGAGCGAACCGACCGGCGCGCTCACTTACGCGCGGCGCGCCGAAGCGTCATACTTGCGACCTCAGTCGAGGCATCGGGACGGAAGGGAGGCGGATGGGGAAGTCACGCAAGGAAGCCGACAAGAAAGGGCTCACGCAGGCGAGCGTCATTCCGTTCCGGTCGGGACGCGACGGCCTGCAGTTCTGTCTGATCACCGCGCGCAAGTCGGGACGCTGGGGCTTCCCGAAAGGCTCGATCCCGCGCGCCCTGACTCCCGTCCAGGCGGCGCTGATGGAAGCGCATGAGGAAGCCGGACTGGTCGGGTCGGTCGTCGGCGAGCCGCTCGGCGGCTATCGCTATCGCAAGCGCGGCCGGAAGGAAAAGGAGTCGGTGGTCGTGATGCTGATGGAGGTCAGCTCGATCAGTCTCCACTGGAAGGAGTCCGAGCAGCGACAGCGTCTGTGGACCAATGCCGAAGGGGTGCAGCGGCGTCTCGAAAAAGGGAGTCTGCGGCAGCTGTTCGGTCGCGCTCTCGACCGTCTGGCCGGCGCTCCGAGCGTCGACGAAGGGACCTTCCTGGAATCCCCGGACGAGCCGCACGACGGGGATGAGGGCCCGGGGAGCGGTGACTCCGGTCCGTGACGGCCGGCCGTTGTCGACGCGCGACTGGTCAGGATCGCCGCTCCCCCCTACGCTGCCGACATCTCGATCCGTTTCGGATCGGCTCGTGAGTTGCACCCTGCTTCGATCCCGCAGGCATCGGCGGCGCGCCCGCGCCGTGGTGCCTGTCCCGCCTCTGTTCCGGAGAACACCATGCGTTCGACCCCTTCGCTTCGCTCCTGGTTGCGCCGCCTCGGGATTTTCACGTTCGGAGCCGCTTGCGGAGCGCTGGCTGCTCCGTTGTCGGCCGGCGAGCCGATCGTGCTCGGCGGCCCCGAACTGGCGGCCGGGATTCCGGGAGAAGGAGAGCTGACCGTCGCGCAGATCCGCTCATGGCTGGCCGATCCGTCGCGCCATGAGCCGCTCGACGTGCTGTTGCCTCAGGGGCTCGATCTGGCCCAAAGCGCGATCGTGATCCCCGAGGACAACCCGCTGACGATCGCCAAGATCGAACTCGGGCGGCAACTCTATTTCGATCCGCGACTCTCCCTCGACTCGTCCGTTTCGTGCGCCAGCTGCCATCATCCCGACAAGGGCTGGGCGTTCGACACGCGGTTCGGCGTCGGGATCGAGGGGCAGGAAGGAAACCGCAACTCCCCCGTCAGCTACAACCGGATCCTGAGCGCCGCGCAGTTCTGGGACGGAAGAGCCGCATCGGTCGAGGCGCAGGCGATCGGACCGATCGCCAATCCGATCGAGATGGGGTTCACGCACGACGCCTGTGTCGAACGACTCGCGTCGATCCCCGGTTACGTGATGCAGTTCGAGACGATCTTTCCCGACTCGGGCGTGACGATCGAGAACGTCGGCAAGGCGATCGCCTCGTTCGAGCGGATCGTCGTCACCGGCCCCGCGCCGGCCGACGCCTACGAGCCGCTGCGGTTGCTCGAGACGCAGCTCGGATCGCAACTGGACGAGCCCGAGCTGCTCCGCGAGGACGATCCGGACAGCTACGACCTGTGGCAGGAGCTGAAGATCGCGTCCGCGCGGAACCCGATGAGCGAATCGGCGAAACGGGGGCGCGATCTCTTCTTCAGCGACCGGACCGGCTGCGTGAACTGCCATTCCGGAGCCAACTTCACCGACGAGCTCTACCACAATCTGGGCGTCGGCATGGAAGCGGCGGAACCGGACCTCGGGCGATTCGTCGTCACCGGAGAAGAGAAGGACCGAGGGGCGTTCAAGACGCCGACCTTACGGAACGTCGAACTGACCGCGCCGTACATGCACGACGGCAGCCAACGGACGCTCGAAGAAGTGGTCGAGTGGTATGCCAAGGGAGGGCATCCGAATCCGACGCTCAGCGACAAGGTGAAGAAGCTCGAGCTGAACGAGACGGAAAAGGCCGACCTCGTGGCTTACATGCGGAGTCTGACCGGCCCGTTCACGCCGGTCCGGACCGACCGGCTGCCGGAGTGACGGCAGCCGCCGAAACGTGATCAGGCGGCGCGGCGTCGAGCGGTCTCGGCGCCGCCCGTCGTCCGTTCGACTCGCAATCGGTCGGTCAGTGCCGACAACGGCCCGCCGCAGGCATAGTCGAGCGAGACGCGAAAGCGATCGCCGCTGACGACCGGTTCGGGTCGCTCGAGCGGCACGACCAGGAACTGGTTCGGCCAGGCGAAGGTCCGCCCTTCCTCGAGCACGATGCCGATCAGGTTCTGCGTCAGAAAGCGGACCGCGTTCAGTCGTCCGTCGTGGATGACGGTCAGTTCCCCCGACCATTCGAACCGCTGCGGAATCGATTCGTCGTAGCAGAACTGACCGTAGGTGGTGGGGTCGGTCAGTTCGCGCGTGCGCCCCTGGAAGGCGGACGGCGCCTGGAAGAGCGGGACCGGCGCGCAGTAGCCGGCATAGTCGAAGTCCTGCTGCACCCCCTGGATCATCAGCAGCGTCGCCTCGGGAGCGAAGCGGATCGGATGATCGCCGTGCAGCGCGGCGTGGTTGCGGCGAAACGCCTCGATCACCTCGGTCTGCTTCTCCCGCACCAGACCGACGTGCAGCATCTCGCAGATGACGAAATCGACCGGTTCGACCGGCACGAACTCGCGTGCGTCGGCCTGCACCACCTCGATCCGCTCTTCGAGGCCGTTGAATCGGATCAGTCGACGCGCAGTCCGAACCAGCTCGGGGTTCCGCTCGACACAGACGACTCGGGCCCCGCAGCGTGCCGCGAAGCTCGAGAGAATGCCGGTTCCGCCGCCGAGTTCGACGACGTGCATGCCGGGGCGGACGAAATGTTCGATCGTCTCGCGGAACGCCTCGACTCGCTCCGAGTCCTGCAGCATCTGCCAGTGGTAATGCAGCGGGATGTACTGGCCGAGCTGTTGCTCTTCGCTGATCTCGGTCGACTGCGGCTCGCTCATCGGACGTGTCCTCGTCTCGAAGCCGCGGCGCACGGTTCGACGAACGACCGCTCGACGAACGACCTCAACCGGCACCACGCTCGGGGCGGACGATAGGGAGCGTCCGGGGTTCGGGCAAGAGCGAACCGTGCATCCGGAGCGGGGGATCGAGTCGCGGGGTCAGGCGAGAATCGCGTCGATCGGTACGCCGTGATCGATCTCCAGACGCTTGCGCCCCGGGATTTCCAGACGGCGCGAGTCGAGCCCGAGCTGTTTGAGGATCGTGGCGTGAAGGTCGGTGACGTAGTGGCGATCTTCGACCGCATGGAAGCCGATCTCGTCGGTCGCCCCATGCACGATCCCGCCGCGAACTCCCCCTCCGGCCATCCAGACCGAGAAGCCGTAGATGTGATGGTCGCGCCCGTCGCTCCCCTGAGTCCCCGGCGTCCGGCCGAACTCGGTACCGAAGACCACCAGCGTCTCGTCGAGCAGGCCGCGTTGCTCGAGGTCTTCGAGCAGACCGGCGATCGGCTTGTCGACCTGCCGACAGTTGCTCTCGTGGTTCCCCTTCAGGCCGCCGTGGGCATCCCAGACGCCGGCTCCGCCTGCTCCGTGCTGAATCTGAATGAAACGGACCCCCTTCTCGACGAACCGCCGCGCCGCCAGCAGTTGTTGCCCGAAGTCGCGTGTGTGGGGATCGTCCAGGCCGTACATCGAACGGGTCCGTTCGTCCTCGGTCGCGAAGTCGAGCACTTCCGGGACCGAACGCTGCATCCGGAACGCCAACTCGTACGATTGGATCCGCGCCGCCAGCGCCGGATCGTCCGGATACTCGACCCCGCGCGCCCGATCGAGTCGATCGACCAGTTCGAAGCCGATC
Source organism: uncultured Pirellulaceae bacterium (assembly GCA_964652385.1). Classification (GTDB taxonomy): domain Bacteria; phylum Planctomycetota; class Planctomycetia; order Pirellulales; family Pirellulaceae; genus UBA11682. The sequence continues at coordinate 22,517 of CAZZBI010000027.1, forward strand.
CGCTGCGACCGCGGATCGAGTTCGACTTCGGGACGTCCGAAGTCGAGCGGATTCGCCGGATCGATTCTCAGCGGCACCGCATCGTGAGCCGGGCCGAGATAGTGACCGTCCTTCCGGTTCCAGTACTCGCGGTTGCCGATCGAGATGAACTGCGGCAGATCGTCGTTGAGCGATCCGAGGCCGTAATGGACCCAGGCGCCGAGCGTCGGGAACTCGCCGTCGAGCATGTGGCGCCCCGAGTGGAACTGCGTCTGGGCGCCGTGATTGTCGTCGGTGGTGTACATCGAGCGGACGATCGCCAGCGAATCGACTCGCTTCGCCAAATGCGGCAACCAATCGCTGACTGCGATCCCGCTCTCGCCGTATCGCCGAAAACCGACCTGAGTCGGATACAGGACGTTGCGCTGTTGGCCGTTGGCATCGTTGACGACGACGACCCGCGCGAGCTTCAGCTTCTCGGGATCCTGCACCGATGCGTAGGGTGACTCGGCGATCGTCTTTCCGGCGTACTTGTCGAGTTCCGGTTTCGGATCGAACGTCTCGAGATGGCTGACGCCGCCGTTCATGAAGAGCCAGATGACGCTGCGCGCCTTGGGAGCGAAGTGGCATCGGCCGTCGGGAGGCGACCACCCTTCGTCCGATCCTCGCGCGCTGCGTCCGATCCCGTCCCGATGGAGCATCGCACCGAGAGCCAACCCGGTGAAGCCGAGCCCCAGGTCGGCCAGGAAGGTGCGGCGATGGCGACCGCCGTGCGAGACGTGCCGACAAGAGGCGTCGGATCGGGACATGGTCGAGCTCCCCGCGGCAGACGTCGCCGCGCTGAACGAAACGCGGCGTCTCAACGAACGGTCAGGAAATCGTTGTGGTTCAGCAGCGCGAGGACGAGTGCCGCGCGGGCCTCGTCCCTTCCCCGCTCCGGATCGTCCGGATCGAGCGCACGCCACCCCTCGATCGCTTCGCGACACGCCGCCAGTTCGGTCTCGTTCGGTTCGAAGGCGAGCACGCGAACGAAGGCGGCACGCACGAACCGGTCGTCGTCGATCGATTCCGAGCCCGCATCGGCGACGATCCTGGCCGCGATCCCTCGCGATGCTTCGATCGCCAATCGCGAGTTGGAAAGCGCGAGCGCCTGTTGCGGCACGATGCTCTGCTCACGACGGTAGCACTCCTGGACTCCCGCGTCGTCGAAGACCGACAGCAGGCGATGGTGCTCGTTGTGCGAATGGACGAAATACAGGCTGCGGCGCTTCGACGTGTCGGCTTCGGCGAGAGGAATCGGCGGGCCCCCTTCGGTCAGATCGAGTTCCCCGGACAGGAACAGGATCGAGTCGCGGACCGCCTGGGCTTCGAGACGGATCGGGTTCATCCGCCAGAGCATCCGGTTCTCGGGATCGAGCGATACGGCTTGCGCCAGTCCGGCATTCGACGAACTCATCCGATAGGTCCGGCTGGTCACCATCAGTCGATGGAGTCGCTTCAGGCTCCAGCCGTGTTCCATCAGATCGACGGCCAGGTAGTCGAGCAGCTCGGGATGAGAGGGGGGCGCTCCCTTGCGACCGAACTCGAACATCGTCGGCACGAGCGGCG
>CAZZBI010000027.1:24113-26806 GCA_964652385.1 uncultured Pirellulaceae bacterium
GAGATGGTTGACCGCCACGCGTGCCGTGAGCGGATGGCGGCGATCGACGATCCACTCGGCGAGTGCCGTCCGACGACCGGTGCTCGTGGCCGGAAACGGCGCCGCGAGCGACTCGGGCGTTTCGGTCGGCGATTCGATCGACTTCACGCTTCCGCGCAGCGACGGATATTCGGTTCCCGGGGACTCCACCGATCGACGAGCCTGGGCGATCGCCTGATCGGCCGCCGCCAGCTTGGCGTCGATGTCGGCGAAGGTCGCCGGATCGTCCGGGTTCGCGGCGGTCGCGGCGAGCGTCGCTCGTTCTGCACGGAGCGTCGCCGCCGTCAACTCGGCCACCGCAAGTTCGTCGATGCGGGCTCGACGCGCCGCTTCGGCAATCAGCGCGTCGCGCTCTTCCTGAGGGAGCGACGGATCGTCGCGGATCCGATCTGCCTCGGCGCGCGCGTCGATCGATTCGATCGCGGCGGTTTCGCCCCCGAGTTCGGCTCGTGCGACCGCCAACGCCGCTTCCGCCTCGGCCACGGTCGGCTGACGCTGCGGATCGCCGGTCGCGGGACGCAGCGGATCGCGCGGATCGAGCGGCCGGATATCGAAGCGATCGAAGCCGGCCTGGGCATCGAAGGCGATCAGTCGCAGGACGCCCGCGGTTCGCGGGAGTGTCGAGTTCCAAGCGAGCATCGGCTGGCCGTCGAGGTCGACGTTGAACAACGTGCCGCGTACTCGAACTCGCAGCTCGACCGGCTGACCGACCGTCAAGCCGATCGGTTTCATGCCGTCGGCCGGATACTCCGAGTTGCCGCTGCGCTTGGGGGCGATCTGGACCTTGGGGCCCCCTTCATAGGCGCTGACGTAGACCAGTTGCTCGTCGTCGCCGACCAGATCGAACGCCAGTCCGACGCTCCGCCACATCGAGCCGCGGCGGATCGTGAAGCGAACCGTCGCCTCGAAGTCGCTCGGAACCGCGCGGACGAGTTCGAGTTCGCTCCGGGCGAGCGGAGGTCCGGTCTGCTCGATCTGACCTTCTCCGGCGATCCACTCTCCCGAGACGACTCGCCAGGCGGTCTCGTCGAGCCGATCGAACTCGTCGACCAGCAGCGCCGGCGACTCGATCGCCGCGACATCGATCGTCGTTTCGACCGGCGGCGCCGCAGCAGCTCGTTCGCGCGCCGCGGCAAGCGCCGCTTCCGCTTCGGCCACCTTTCGTTCGGCCTGTTCGATTCGCTGCTGAGCCCGAGCCCGGTGCAGATCGACGACCCACGAGCGGACTCCCGGACGATACGCCTCGACCGGCAGCGACACCGTTTCGATCCGCGGTTCGACGAACCGGAGCAGCGCGGGAAAATCCGGAGCGATCGGATCGTCGACGATCGGCTGCTTCGCGTCCCCTCGCAGGTAGCGATAGGTCGGCGCGTCGAGATGACAGTCGAAGGGACGCGGGATCCCGTCCGCCTCGACATCCAGCGTGCCGGGAACGAGGTCGGTCCGGACCTGATACGGTTCGAAGAAGGCTCGCAGGCTCGCGTACTCCCGCGACGTGAACGGATCGTACTTGTGGTCGTGGCAGCGGGAGCAGTTGAAGGTCAGCCCGAGAAACGCCTTGCCGGTGTGCTCGACCGTCTCGTCGAGCCACGTGTCTCGGTTGAACTTGAAGTACTGCCGGGCGAGAAAGCCGCCGGCGCGAAGCGAGTCGGGGTCGGTCGGAGCGATCTCGTCGCCGGCGAGCATCAGCAGGATCATCCGGTCGTAGCCGAGATCCTGCTTCAGCGAGTCGACGATCCAGTCGCGCCAGTGCCGGATGTGCTTCTGACTGTTGCGGACTTCGGCACCCAGACCCCACCAGTCGCTGTAGCGCCAGATGTCCATCCAGTGGCGAGCCCAGCGCTGAGCGTGACGCGGATCGTCGAGCAGCCGGTCGACGATCGCTTCGTAATGCGCGTCCGACGGGTCGGCAACGAACGCCTCGATCTCGTCGACGGTCGGAGGCATGCCGACCAGGTCCAGATGGAGTCGCCGCAACAGGAGGGCCGCATCGGCCTGACTGGCGTGCGGTAGCCCGCGCACTTCGCGCTGGTGTTCGACGAATGCATCGATCGGGTGATGCTGCCAGTTCGGATCGGCGACCGCCGGCAGCGGCGCGGCGATCGGCGACAGAAAGGCCCAGTGCTTTTCGGGATCGGTTTCAGGGCGCTCGTCGGTCGGAGCCGGAGCCCCGTCGGCGATCCACTCGGCGATCGTCCGGCGCTGTTCGTCGGAGAGAGCGTTCCCTTCCCCTTCGGGCGGCATCCGGGAGTGGGGATCGGGGTCGGCGATCCGTTCGATCAGCGTCGATCCGTCGGGATCGCCGGGCAGGATCGCTCCCCCTTCGAGCATCGACGCCACCGTATCGACTCGCAGGCCGGCCTCCTGCTTCAAGGCGCCATGACAGGCGAAACAGCGTTCCGCCAGGAGCGGCTTGACTCGCGCTTCGTAGCGGGCGACCGGATCATCTTCCGGGGCGGAGGCGAGCGCCAGCAGCGGGAGGAGCAGCGCGAGCTTCATGATCCGATCTCGGCGGGAGGACGGCTCGGAGGGAGCAGGAGCCGTGCGGGTGGGAATGTCGATTGTCGCCCGAACGCGCCCCGAAAGGCAAGGATCTCCGCCCCCATCCCGCGTGTCCCAGCCCGCCGCGTCAGCAAGGGGCCCCCGTGCCTCTC
>CAZZBI010000028.1:0-3379 GCA_964652385.1 uncultured Pirellulaceae bacterium
GCGCGCTGCCGCGATTGTCACGGCAGCGCCAAGCAGGAAGCAGGAGTCGACCTGCGGAGCGCGGCGGCGATTCTTGCCGGTGGGGACTCCGGTCCGCTCGTCGATCGGCAATCGCCCGAAGGGTCGTTGTTGCTGCGCGTGCTGCTCCCCGATGCCGAAACTCGGATGCCTCCGGACGGTCCGCCGCTGACCGAGGACGAACGTCTGTACGTCGTACGCTGGCTCGAGGCGGTCGCGGCCGCCGGTGACGACCCGGGCTGGGCCGAAGCGGCGGACGCTGCCGCGCCGCTCCCGTGGGAATACGATCCGTCGACGCTTCCGGAACCCGATCGGGATCCGACCGAAGTGATCGATCGACTGCTGGCCGACGCCTGGGAGCGCGACGGTATCGTGCCGGCCGAACCGGCCGACGACCGGACCTTCGTTCGGCGCCTGTACCTGGATCTGGTCGGACGGATTCCGACGGTCGACGAGACCGAGTCGTTTCTGGCCGCTGATCCGGCGACTCGTCGTGCCGAACGGATCGCGCAGCTGACCGACAGTCGCGAGCACGCCGAACATCTGGCGCGCATCTTCGATGTCGTCTTTCAGGGGCGACGTTCGTTCGGACAACTCGGTCGACGTCAGGGACAGGGGCGTCGCGGCGGACCGCGCGGCGGAGAAGGGGGTGGCGGGAATCCGTGGAGCGAGTTCCTGACTCGCGCCTTCGAGACGAATCGGCCGTGGAACGAGACGGTCCGCGCGATCGTGCTCGCTCGGCCGACCGACGAGATCGACCGCGGAGCCGCCGGATTCCTGCACGCCAAGAACGACAAGTATCAGGAGATCGCCGAGGCGCTGTCGCCGGCGGTCTTCGGCGTGCAGATCCAGTGCGCCCAGTGTCACGACCATCCGCTCGCGAGCGAGATCGGCCAGCGGCACTACTGGGGGCTGGTCGCGTTCTTCAATCGAGGCAAGGCCGAGAACTCGCCGCAGGGGCCCGCCGTCGCCGAATCGGCGATCGGCGGCTTCTCGACCTTCGCCGATCTGTCGGGCAAGTCGCAGCCGAACCTGCTCGAGTTCCTCGGTCGGCCGCCGGTCGAGGAGCCTCGCCCCGAAGACCCGAACGCCGAACAGCCCGACGCACCGGAACTCTACGGCGATCCGATCGGCATCGACAGAGTCGTCGACGGGATGCCGAAGGTGCCGAAGTTCTCGCGACGGCAGAAGTTCGCGGATGAGGTGCTGGCCGGACATCCGCTGGTCGCTCGTGCGATGGTCAACCGAATCTGGGCGCTGCTGATGGGGCGTGGCATCGTCCATCCGGTCGACAAGCTCGACTCGACGCATCCGCCGGCGCATCCCGAGTTGCTGTCGTGGTTGTCGCGCGACTTCGAGACGCACGGCTACGACGTTCGGCGTCTGGTCCGAACGATCGTCTCTTCGCGCGCCTACGCCCTCGGCAGCCGCCGTCCCTCTCCGGGCACGGCGCCGTCGAGTTTCGCCTGGTCGCTCGAACGACCGCTGTCGGCCGAGACGCTCGCTCGGAGCCTGGCCGTCGGCCTGAACGGAGAAACGGGAGAACCGATTCCGGGGCTCGAACGCCCGCTGATCGAGACCTTTCCCGATCTCTTCCCCGAGGAGATCGTCACGACGTTGCCGCAAGCGATGTTCCTGACGAACCATCCGGAGTTCAACGCCGCACTCCGTCCGGCCGACGGCAACCTGACTCGCGAAGCGCTCGATCTGCCGGAGGTCGACGCTCAGGTCGCGTTGCTCTATGCCCGTCTGCTCGGGCGACCGCCGGCCGATGAAGAACGGGGGGTCGCGATCGGATTCCTGCAGTCGCATCCCGATCGCCCCGAGATCGCGATGACCTCGCTCGTCTGGTCGCTGGTGACGAGTGCCGAGTTCCGCTTCAACCACTGAATCGAATCGCGTCCGTCGTGCGAGCCACGCCGTCGCCGAGTCCGACCGGAGTCCGAATCGTGAAGCAGCGCCGTCCTGACTGCGGAAGCATCGACCATCGCCTGCACCGTCGCCGCTTTCTGGAAGGGGTCGCGGCGGCGGGAGCCGTTTCGTCGTTCAGCTTCGCCGGCCTGTTCGCTCAGGACGACATGCGCGATGCGATCGCGGCACAGGGGAAGAAGTGCATCCTGCTCTGGCTGTGCGGTGCCCCCAGTCAGTTCGAGACGTGGGATCCGAAACCGGGGACGGCGACCGGCGGTCCGTTCGGCTCGATCCCGACATCGATCCCCGGCGTGCACTTCTGCGAGATGATGCCCAAGTGCGCCGAGATCGCGCACCGGCTGACGGTCGTCCGTTCGATGCGGACCGATCAGTCGGAGCACTTTCAGGCGATCGATCTGCTGACCCGCGGCGAGCCGCCTCGCCCACCGTTCACCCGCCCGATCCTCGGCAGCGTCCTGGCGAAGGAACTGGGACGAGCCGACCAGAAGGTGCCGGGGTTCGTGCTGCTGGATCCCTGTCCCGAAGGGAACGAGTTCAAGTCGTTCAAGGCGGGAAACTGGTCCGGATGGCTCGGCGGCGAGTTCGCTCCGGTCCGCGCCGGAGGGGAGTTCAGGATCCGCAACATCGATCTCCCCGAAGGAATGTCGGACCTCGATCACCGGGAGCGCGAGGCGCTGCGGGAACGGATCGTTCGACGCCATGCCAACGAGTTCGCTTCCGACGCGGCTCGCGGCTACAACGCGGCCTTTCTGCGCGTGCGGGATCTGATGAGCTGCGCGCCGCTGTTCGACCTCGAGAGTCTGCCTCAGGCGGATCGCGATCGTTACGGCCCGGGCGCCTTTGCGCAGTACGCACTGCTGGCGAGGCATCTGATCGAGAACGGCTCGACCTGCGTCATGGTCGCCAACGGGATGCCGTGGGATTGCCATGTGCTGAACCACGAGATCCACCAGATGCTCGTTCCCGAGATGGATCACGTCGTTCGGACGCTGCTGGACGATCTCGAGGAACGAGGTCTGCTCGACGAGACGCTCGTGCTGATCATGGGGGAGTTCGGCCGCACCCCGTGGCTCAACGATTCCCGCGGGCGCGATCACTATCCCAACGCCTGGAGCATGGCGATGGCGGGAGCGGGGACGCGGCCGGGAGTCGTCTACGGCGCAACCGATCCGCTCGGCTTCGAGGTGACCGAGAACCAGGTCGACCAGCGACGACTGTTCGCGACGATCTATCGCGCCTTAGGACTCGATCCTCACGCCAAGTATGACATCCCCGGCTTCCCGACCTTCCATCACGTCGAGCAAGAAGCGGAGCCGATCGCGGAACTGCTGGCGTAGGAAGCCGAACACCTCGCCCCGACGTAGGCCCGCGTCCTCCTCGACGCGCGGCGGTGCGACCGAGGACGGTCGCAAGACAGCGCCGGGATCTC
>CAZZBI010000028.1:3479-14401 GCA_964652385.1 uncultured Pirellulaceae bacterium
CGTTCCCGCCAGCCCGCCGCGTCAGCAAGGGGACTCCGTGGCCTCGACGACGATCGACAGTGCGACCGAGGGCGGTCGCACTACAGCGCCGGGATCTCCGTTCCCGCCAGCCCGCCGCGTCAGCAAGGGGACTCCGTGGCCTCGACGACGATCCGGTGCGACCGAGGGCGGTCGCACTACGTGGCCCCGGGCTCTCCGAGCCCGAGGTCGGGTGGACTGCGCCGCCGCGCGAGCTTCGAAGCTCGTTCGGCGGCGCAACGAAACCTTGCCTCGGCCGCGGAAGGCCGGGCCCACGCAAAGCACCAGCCTGGTCAGCGGCAGTAGGCGAGCGCCAGCAGGGCATAGGCGGTGACGAGCGAGCCGTTGTCTTCCATCCAGCGGGCGTTCTCGCCGTTGATCCAGCCTCCGTCGTCGCGCTGACGAGCGACGAGTTCGGCGACCAGCTCGGCTCGCCAATCGTGCGTCGCCCCGCTCTCGTCGACGAACTCCGAGTCACCATACGCCGCCAGACTCTTCGCGAACGTCTGGTAGTAGTAGTACAGGCCGGCGGTTCCCATTCCGGGGTTGCTCTTCAGGTCGTAGTTCTTCTTCAGCCACGCGACCGCCGCCTTGACTCGCTGATCGTCCTTGTCGACTCCCGCGTAGATCAGACTCTTGAGCCCCGCATAGGTCATCGACGCGTAGCTCCGCAGGCCGCCGTTCTCGAGTTTCCCCGCCATGCTCTCGCCGCCGTTGGCCGGCGTGTAGTAGAAGCCGCCGTCCGGATTCAGGTTGGGGTAGGGGAGGGTGTTGTGCTCGCTCTCGAGATTCTGCGAGCGAGAGACGAACGTCAGCGCCCGCTGGATCGCCTCGGAATCGGCGTCCTCGCCGGCGGCGATCAGCGCATCGATCAGCATCGACGTGTTGCTCAAGTCGGGACGCCCCTTGCTCCCATAGCCGGCGCCCCCCCAATACGGATCCTCGGACCCGTGCCCCTCCGACTCGTCGAACTGCTGCTCCTTCAGGAACTGCTTGGCTCGCGCGATCATTTCGGTGTAGCGACCGTCGTCGTTCGCTTCGACGAGCGCGAAGATCGCCAGACAGGTCTCGTAGTTCTTGTAGCGACTCTCGTCGGCATAGATGCCGCCGTCGTCATGGACCAGGCCTTCCAGATAGGCGAGCCCCTTGCGGACGAACGGCGTGTCGGGATCGGCGTCGTGCTTCAGGATCGCCGCCAGCACCAGCGCCGTGACGCCGGCCGCATTGTTCTCCGAGAACGAACCGTCCTCGCGCTGACCGGCGACCTTCAGGTACTCGATTCCCTTGGCCGCCGCCGCATCGATCGACTCGGCCGTCGCCGGATCGATCGCCGGCAGTTGCCAAGCCGGAGCGGTTGCGACGGGGGGCAGAAACATCAGGGCAGCGATGGTCGCAAGGCGACGAACTCTCATCGGTCCGATTCCTGAAGAAGGGTGCGATGGCTGTGTCCGATCAAGCCCCGTTACGGGCGATCGGCAACATTGGTTCTCTTGACGTGCGACGATCGACGGAGCAAACCCGGTGCCGCCGACCGCTTCGATCGTTCGTCAGGGAACGCCGCACGGCAAGTCCGGCAGCGCTGCTCGGTCCAGGCGAAATTATCGCCAGGTGTGACGAACGGCGCGTCATCTCGGGCGTTCGAAGCGGTCATCCCGAAACGGCCGCGGTTACGGCGCTGTCGTCAGCGACGCACTCCGTTCACGACATTCCGCAGCGGCTGGCGGAGCAAGGCGCGACGAATGTTCGCCGATCCCTTGGTCCGCATGTCCATCAGCCCCTCTTCGCTGTAGAAGGCGGAATGCGGATTCAGAATGACGCGATCATGCGCCGGATGCCCGGGGGTGCGCCAGGCGGCGACCAGCGGATCATCGGCCGCCGGCGGCTCCTGCGGCAGCACGTCGAGCGCCGCGCCCGCCAGCTTCCCCGATTCGATGGCCGCCAACACCGCCAGCGGATCGACCACCGCTCCCCGAGCCGTGTTGACCAGATAGCTGCCGGGGCGCATCGCGGCGATCGCGTCGCGGCCGATCAGCCCGCGCGTCTCGTCGCTCAACAGACAATGCAGACTGACGATATCGGACGATCCGAGCAGCTCCTCGAGCGTCTCGCACCGCTCGATCCCCAGGCTCTTGTCTCGACCGTCAGGGACGTACGGATCGTAGAAGCGGACTCGCATGCCGAGCGCCTTGGCTCGCTGCGCAAAGGCGGCTCCGATCTGACCGCAGCCGACGATCCCGCAGGTCCTGCCGCGCAGGCGGCGAAGCGGAGCGACCTGTGCGTAGTGCCAATCCCCGCGCGACTCCTTCAGACGAGATTCGAGGAACGAGATCCCTCGCGTCATCGCCAGCATCAGGCCGAGAGCCGAATCGGCGACTTCTTCGGTCCCGTAGTCCGGGACGTTGGCGACCGGGATACCGGCGACCGCCGCGGCGCGAATGTCGACGTTGTCGTAACCGACGCCGCAGCGGACGATCAGGCGACACCGCTTCAGTCGCCCGATCGTCGACGACGAGAGGCGCAGGAAGTGATACATCATCACCGCATCGGCCTCTTCGATGCGACCGATCAGCTGCTCTTCGTGCTCCGCCCCGAGTGCTTCGACGTCGGCGAGATCGCCAAGTCGTTCGCGTTCCGGAGCGAGATCGTCGGTGATGAAGTCGGTGATGACGACGCGCAGTCGCTGGGACATGGAAGGCTCGGCGTGGTGAGGGTTGAGAGCGCCGAGCCTTCCCGAGCGTCCGCGGACCGACTCAGGGAGCGAGCCCGGGGGCGAGTTCGCGGGCAGGGCGTCGCGACGTCGCATCATGCCCGAGCAATCGCTCGGCGCCGACGAAGTAGGTCGCGAAACCGTCGACGATCAGGTTGTAGGTCGGCTCGACCCCACCGCGACGCACCTCGACGATCGGCAGCGTCCGCCGCTCGCCGTGAAGCATCATACCGGCCTCGAGTTCGCGCGCCAGCCGCCAGCCCTCGCCCGCCACCCAGAACGGATGTCCCTCGCTGCATCGGATCAGTTCGTCGCCGACGCGAATCTCGACCAGCGGCGACGGCTCGCGAAGCGTCGTGCGCAGCACCGAACGGAACTCGATCCGACCGCTCGTGATCTCCTGCGACAGCACCAGATCGCCGACGCGCACCTGCTCGATCGGCAGTTCGCCCCGATCGGTCAGGACCAACGTTCCGGCGGCCAGACACTCGCGCGGCATCGGCTGAGCGCTCGGAGTCGGTTGCCCCGAACCGCTCGAACCGGAAGTGGTCGGCGACTGATCGACATAGGTCCGCTCCGATACCTGATAGTCGACGTCGATCGGCTTTTCCGACACGACGATCCCGCTCTGCTCGTTCCACCAGTTCCACCAGGTCCGCGGGTCGTTTTCGAGATCCTCTTCGGTCGCCGTCCGCAACGCTTGAGCGATGACGACGTTCCGATCGGCGATCGAGACGTTGGCGATCGCCGCCTGGCGACGGGTCGACACGTTCGAGCCCATCATGTCGTCGACCATTCGAGCGGCGGTCTGTTCGGCCTGCCCGCCCGGCATCGACAGACGTCGCAATGCGGTATCGCGAACGATGCAGCGGCACCGATCCTGCGTCTCGCCGGTCAGCACCTCGCGATAGACCAGCCGGTTCGGCGCCACCGGCACCGCGGCGACCTGGACGCCGATCGGCATCGCGAACTCGGCAAGCAGCGCCGGGACGTAGTCGACGGCGGGGCGATCCTGAAGCCCTGCGGCCGCTGCCGATCGGACCGAAGCCCAGGGCGAGACGAGCGACTGTCGCGCCAACGCCTCGGTCGAACGAAGATCCTTCAGTCGCGTCAGCGCCCGCACCCCCTCGAGAGCCGCACGCTCGTTCCGCGAGAAGAGAATCGCCTCGATCGCCACCGCGATCGCCGGATCGTCGACCTGCCGAAGGTCAGCCGAAGCCTGTGCGCGAACCGCTTCGCTCTCGGAACCGAGTCGCTCGGCCAACCGTCGCACGGTCGACTCGAAGCGGCGGAAATCGAGCAGGTCGTCCGTTGCGCGATCGTTCGCGTCGGCCACCGCTTCGGGGCTGACCCAACGCCCGTCGACGCGACGATGCCCCAGTTCCTGGCGCGCGGCGGCATGGTTCGCGTCGAGCTGCAGGACTCGATTCAGATGGGCGCGAGCCTGATCCTCGAGCTTCTGCTCACGGCACCAGGTCGCCAGTTCGAACTGCCCTTCGACCGTATCGGCAGCCTGATCCCGCCGGTGTCGGTACGTTTGCAGTCGGCCGTCGTCGGCCAGCCGCGCCGCACGTGCTTCGGCATCGATCCACTCGTCCCCTTGCCGGACCTGACCGAGCCCCCAGCGAGCCGCCTGGCAGTTCGGATCGAGCTCGAGCGCCCGAGTCAGCAGCTTTTCGCGCATCGCCGTCTCGCCGAGCGCTCCGAAGTGGAGCCCCTCGGCGACCAGTCGCTCCGCCTCGTCCTTGCGAGACGCGTCCCCCGGCTCCTTGGCCTCGGCCAACCAGCCGACCGTGCCGACGACCGACGCCAGCGCCAACGTTCGACCGACGCCGCTCCAACGGATACCGCGCCAACCGATTCGAGCCGCCATGAGTTCGCTCCTGCCGCTTCGAGGGATCCGACTGCCGACCCGCTCAGGCTATCGCGTTCGGTCGCCGACGAGCAACGATTTTGCGATCTTTCGGATCGCCGTGGCGCGCCGCGAAACGCGACAGGCGCGCCGGAACGGATCGTCAAGTAACGGACGGCGAGCGACCGATCGCGAGCCGCCGTTTTCGCCTCGCCATGCGGGGCCTAGCCGCTCTCTCCGTCGCGCGTCGCAGCGTTTGCCTGACTGGCCTTTCGGAACGACCGACAGAGAAGCGAGCGGCCGGCAATCTCTCGTCCGTCCCCCGAGTCGCGACCGAACAGACGCTTCGGATCGGCGCTCTCGAGCTCGGCGACGGACCGCTCGGTGATCCCGTCCGGCGAACCGCGGTGCGGACTGGCCGATCGGAGCGTCTCGAACCATCATGCGGATGGCGACACGAACCTGATCCGCGCTCCGACGATTCCGCTCCCCCGGATCACGAGTCCCGGGGGCGCGGCTGGAGCGACGATTTCGGGACGAATCCCAAGGCCGCACCGACGTCGACTGCCCCGCCACCACCTCGGGTAGCCCATCGTGAACATCCTGATCGCCAGCAGCGAAGTCGTCCCGTTCGCGAAGACCGGAGGCCTGGCCGACGTCTGTGGCGCCTTGCCGATCGAGTTGGCTCGCCTGGGGCATCGCCCGATCGTCTTTCTGCCGGCGTATCGACAGGTGGAGCGGGCGGGCGTGCCGATCGAGCCGACCGGGATCGAGTTCTCGATCCCGATCGGCAGCCGGATCCATGTCGGCTCGCTCGCCAAGAGTCGTCTGCCGCAGAGCGACGTCGAGGTGTATCTGGTCCGGCAGGCGCCGTTCTTCGATCGGGCCGAACTGTATCGCGAGCATGGCGAGGATTATCCGGACAACTGCGAGCGGTTCGTCTTCTTCTGCCGCGCGATCCTCGAATCGATCCGCCTGCTCGACCTGCCGATCGATGTCGTCCACTGCAACGACTGGCAGACCGGCCTGATCCCGGCCTATCTGCAGCTCGAATATCGCCATGTCCCTCGCTACGCGAAGATCGCCTCGCTCCTGACGCTCCACAATCTGGCCTACCAGGGGAGTTTCTGGCACTGGGACATGCTGCTCACCGGCCTGGACTGGAAGCACTTCAACTGGCGCGAGATGGAGTTCTTCGGACGGCTGAACCTGCTGAAGACCGGCATCGTCTTCGCCGACGCGTTGACGACGGTCAGCCCGCGCTACGCTCAGGAGATCCAAACGCCCGAGCACGGCTGCGGTCTCGAAGGGGTCCTGCGGCATCGCTCGAACGACCTGACCGGCATCATCAACGGTGTCGACACGTCGATCTGGAATCCGTCGATCGATCCGCATCTGCCGACGCACTACGACGTCGCGAACTGGCAGCAGGGGAAGCGTGACTGCAAACGTGCCCTGCAGGAGGAGCTTGGACTGCCGGTCAGCGATCGCCCGCTGATCGGCCTGATCGGACGCCTCGCCGAGCAGAAGGGGTGGGGGCTGATCATCGACGTGATGCGGTCGCTGGTCGCGCGCTGCGACGTGCAGTGGGCGATTCTCGGCACGGGGGAGCCGGAGTTTCACCAGGCGCTCGGCGAACTCTCGGCCGCTCACCCGACCAAGGTCGCGGCCTGTCTGCAGTTCTCGGATCCGTTGGCCCATCGGATCGAAGCCGGCTCGGACCTGTTCCTGATGCCCAGTCGCTACGAGCCGTGCGGCCTGAACCAGCTCTACAGTCTGGCCTACGGCTCGATCCCGGTCGTGCACGAGACGGGGGGCTTGGCCGACACGATCGTCGATCTGACGGCCGCGACCGCCGCCGATCGGACCGCGACCGGTTTCCGCTTTCGAGACTATCGGAGCGACGCGTTGCTCGAGACGCTCCGCCGCGCGATCGACATCGTCGTCGATCGTCCCGACGTCCGAGAGCAACTGGTCGAGACCGGCATGACGCGCGATTGGTCCTGGTCGCGCAGCGCCCGCGACTATGCGACGGTCTATGAGCGGTTGGTCGCTCGACGTCGTTGAAGTCCGTCGAAAGAACTGGGCAAGCACGATCCGAACGCGGTCCTCGTCCGACAAGAAACGAAAAGCAGCACGACCCTCCTTCCCCAAGTAGGATCGTGCTGCCGCGAGGGAGTCCGCGCGACGCTCGGTCGCGCTCGAATCTATGCCGCCGGAGCGGCGAATCGATCGTCTCGGATCGACCAGCGATCGCGAGTGCGGGATGGATCGGGGAGCGGCGACGTTCGCTGCGACGATGATCGGAACGGAGGATTCCGTTCACGAGGTCCGACCAGCGTTTCGACTTCGATCCCCACGCATAAGATTGCCGCCGAGGGGTCGCTTCTTGCGGTCCTGTCGCAAGAAATGTTCAGGGCGTTGCCTGGCGGTCCCGAACTGCGTTCGCTTCCGCTGCTCGGGCCCCCGGGTCGAGCAACCAGGTCGGGGACCAGGATCGACCACCAGTCCGCCGTAGGCATCCACGCAACCGTCGGCGGGGGCCAGACAGGTCAGCGCCCCAGCAACTCGAACGCTTCCAGCACCTTGTCCCGATGCTGGCTTCCGAAGACGAGCACGATCAGCTGCGTCATGATCTCGCGTTCGTTCGAGGTCAGAAACGCCTCGCCTCCGCCCGCCTGGGCAATCTCGATGAACTCGTCCATCCGCCGCGTCGCGCGACAGGTGACGGTGCTGACGATCCCCCCATGCTGCTGCCGGAACTCCTCGGCCAAATCCAGACAGCGGTTCAGCTGCTGAGCGTGGGGAGGGGCATCGCCGAAGAGGAGGATCACCTTGCGGGCGCGCGGGGTGAAGCGATTCTTGTTGATGGCCCAGTCGAGCCCGGCATGCACCGCTTCGGGATGGTCCCCTCCTCCCCCCGCGCCGCAGCTGTTCAGGTAACCGCGAATCGTGCTGATGCTTCCGGCGAGCGGCAGTCCCTTCACCACGTACTCGTCGGTGTCGTCGCGGTAGGTGCAGAGCGAGATGCGGGTCTTGGGAACCAGCTGCATCAGCACGCTGCCGATCCGTTCGATCTGTTGCTTCACCGTGTCGATTTCGCCCGACATGCTCCCGGTGCTGTCGAAGACGATGACCACGTCCAGGCCGTCGCGGCGCAGACGCTGAATCAGGCCGTCGAAGTCCTCGGCCCCTCCGCCCGACGCGGCCCGAGCGACGTCGGCCGAATCGAACTCGGTCCCGGTTCCGAACGCGACTCCGGCCGTCGGACTCAGTTCGGTCACGTCGGCGATCGCGTCGGAGCCGGCGAAGTCGGGAGTCGTGATCTCGACGAGCGTCGTCTCGCCCGCCGCTTCGGCCGCCACTTCGCTCGCCTCGAGGTCGACCGCTTCGTCGAGTTGCTGCGTCAGGTTGGTGAACGGCATCTCGCCGATCATCACCTCTTCTTCGATCCCCGCCCCCGCCATTCCCTCGCCGCCCCAACGGACCAGTCCGACCAGGATCAGAATGATCAGATGCAGGGCACACGAACCGAGGCCGCCGATGACGTTCTCCATCAGCCGACTCGGCGGCTCCAGCGCCTCGGGCTCGGACGGCCCCATCTCATCGGCTCGCGGCAGCACGATCGAGGCGCGGCAATGCGGGCAACGCCCTCGACCGCCGAGCTGTTCGGCGGTGATGGTGAAATCGTTGCCGCAATGGACGCAGCGGAGTTTCACGAGAGGAGCGGCCCGTCGGAACAGAGGAAGGGAAAGCGACGATCGGAAACCGGATCGTGGCGGAAGGATCGGCAGGGGCTCGCGCCGGCCATCGGCACAGCGGCTCGTTCCCCAGCGTCATCGTCGGAGGATTCGACAAGCGAGTCAACTCGAAGGTTGTCGGCGCTGCGATGGCCGACGTCCGGTCCCCCGAGCGCTCAGCGGTCAATCGCGTTGCGTATTGAAGCCGCGGTCTCCGGCGTCACCGAGCCCCGGCACGATGTACTTGCGGTGATCCAGATGCCGATCGACGGCACAAGCGCGAATCCTGATGTCGGGATGGCGACGGCGGACCGTCGTGATCCCTTCGGGAGCGGCGATCAGCGAGACGATCTCGATCCTCGGGACTCCCCAGGCGCGGAGCCGATCGACGACGACGCTGACCGTCCCGCCGGTCGCCAGCATCGGATCGAGCACTAGCGCGACGTCGACCGGACGATCGGTCGGCACCTTGTCGTAGTAGTAGACCGGTTGCGCGGTCGACTCGTCGCGGAAGATCCCCAGATGCCACACCTCGGCGTCCGGGATCAGGTCGAGCAGCGGATCGACCATCAGCAGGCCGGCTCGCAGCACCGGCACCAATCCGACTCGCTGCGCCAACCGCCGCCCGGCGGTCGTTTCGAGCGGCGTGCGGACCGTCGTCTCGACCGTTTCGAGATCCCGAGTCGCCTCGAAGGCGAGCAGCGTCGCCAGGAGTCGCGCCGAGCGGCGAAAGTCCCCCGGACTCGTCCGCTCGTCCCGAAGCAATTGCAGATGATGATCGATCAGCGGATGTGCCACTCCGATCGGCTCCTCCATGGTCCCCTCTCGCCCGGTGCGTCAGAACGTCCGACGGGACGCCATCCGAAGCCGGCGAGCCGACCGGATCACGGCCGCCGACCGCGCGTGATGATACCCGGAAGTCCGATCCGCCAGGGAGCTTGCGGCATGGTGCGTCGAGTCGTCGAAACGACTGACCACGGCGGATCGCGAGCGATAGAATCCGAGACGATCATCTCCCCTTCGATCCCCGCGACTGTGGAGGCTCGCCGATGCTCTCGCGTTTCGTCCTTTCGAGTCCGACGTACCGCCGATCCATGATCGCGATTCGAGTCCCGGGCGATCCGCCGATCGTTCGCCGAGATCGGGTCGACGATCGACGCCGGTTCGCTCAACGTCTGATCGCTGCGCAAACCCTCGGGCTGGTCGTCCTGATCGGCCTCGGAATCGGTCCGAGCGCTCGTGCCGCCGAACCGCCCGCTGCGGGCAAGTACAACATGACGCTCGACATCGGCTCGACGGCGCCGACCTGGGAGCCGCTCGAAGGAATCGACGGGGGGCGTTACGGCTCGGATGACGTGGCCGGCGCGCCGCTGACGGTCGTCGTCTTCACCTGCAACGGCTGCCCTTATGCGGTCGACTACGAAGATCGACTCGTCGCGCTCCATCGGCGATGGAAGGACGAGGGGAAAGTCCGAATCGTCGCGATCAATTCGAACGCGATCCCCGACGACTCGCTCGACGCGATGCGGGAGCGAGCCGAGGCGAAGTCGTTCGAGTTCGTCTATCTGAAGGACCCGGAATCGAAGTTGGCCGAGGCGTTCGGCGCCGTGCGGACTCCGGAATGGTTCCTGCTGGATGCCGAACGGAAGGTGATCTACATGGGAGCGTTCGACGACGCGAGCGATCCCGAGAAGGTGACCGAGCGTCATCTCGAGAACGCGATCGACGCGCACTTGGCCGGCAAGCCGATCGAGACGGCCGAGACCGCACCGGTCGGTTGCCTGGTCCGCCGCCCGCGCCCGCGACGCTGAGCGAATCGCCCTAGGACGACCGGTCCCGCAGGGACCTAAGAAGATGCGACCGACTCGAACCACCGAGTCGTCCTTCCGTCACCTCGTGGCTCGAGACTTCCCATGCAGTCGTTCGTCAGCTGCCTGATGCACGTCGTCTTCTCCACCAAGGAGCGACGGCCGTTCATTTCTAATGAGGTCGAACCGCGACTCTGGGCATACTTGGGCGGGATCGCTCGCGAGAACCGGATGAAGGCGTTGCAGGTCGGCGGCGTTGCCGACCATATCCATCTCCTGGTATCTCTCCCTTCGACCGTTTCCGTCGCGAAGGGGGTGCAGTTGCTGAAAGGGAACTCGTCGCGGTGGATTCACGAGACGTTTCCTCGTCTCGCAGCCTTCGAATGGCAGACGGGATACGGCGCCTTCAGCATCGGCGTGTCGGCCGTTGCCGATACGATCGCCTACATCGAGAATCAAGCGGAACATCATCGACGTCGTTCATTTCGAGAGGAGCTCGAGGCGATCCTTATCAAGCACGGCATCCCGTACGAAGAGCGGATGCTTGACTGACGGGTCGGGCAAACACGCGAACGCGTCGCCACGACATCGACGAATGCACGCGACGACGCCCAGGTCCGACAAGTCCCGCAGGGACGGCCGACGATAGCCCACCGATTCATCGGTGGGTTCATCGCCCGACCACCACGATCCGAAGAGTCCCGACAGGGACGAAATAACGTCCGACGAAGTGCGATGCCGACACCCGGCACGAGGCCATCGAAGATGCCCCTTCTTTCGCCCCTTCCGGGGCTCCG
>CAZZBI010000028.1:14501-25966 GCA_964652385.1 uncultured Pirellulaceae bacterium
GACCCGGCGATGAATCGCCGGGCTATTCTCGATCGTCCCTCCGGGACGAGGCAACGCGAGCCACGAACCGAACCGAGGTCGTCGGTCGCCGATCGAGTGTCAACGCAGGACGGTTCGCGATGGCAGTTGATCGCGAAGGTCCAAGCCCCCCTTGTCACTCTAGAATCCGGACGAGCGAGACGGCGTCTCGTCGTCGACCCCGTGTCGGATATGCAACAGGTTCGACAAGTCCCGACAGGGACGGCCGACGATAGCCCACCGATTCATCGGTGGGTTCATCGCCCGATCACCAGGATCCGAAGAGTCCCGACAGGGACGAAAGAACTTGCGACGAGACGCGATGCCGGCACCCGGCACGAGGCCATCGAAGATGCCCCTTCTTTCGCCCCTTCCGGGGCTCCGGACAAGAGGCGTACGGGCATCGAATCGACCCGGCGATGAATCGCCGGGCTATTCTCGATCGTCCCTCCGGGACGAGGCAACTCGCGGGGCACGCCGGTCGGGTCCCCTGATCCACTGCGAATCGACCGCTCGATGATCGATCGTCCGACGATCGCCCACCGAATCATCGATGGGCGAACCGCTCAGGGGACCAGCGGCTGGAGGCGTCGCGAGGCGACTCGCAGGGCGGTGGCCAGCGACGGATCGGCTTCCAGGTTCGGGCGGAGCAGGGCGACTCGGTCGGGAGCGGCGGCGGTGCCGACGAGTTGCTGCCCCACGGCGACGTCCGGCTCGACGCCGCCGTCGCTGATCGCGTGACCGCTCGGCGAGAAGAACTTCGACGTGGTCAGTCGCATGCCGGCCGAGCAGGTGTTGAGCGCGAAGATCATCTGCACGCTCCCCTTGCCGTAGCTCCGTTCGCCGACCACCGTCGCGCGGCGATTGTCCCGCAGCGCTCCGGCCAGGATCTCGCTCGCACTGGCCGAGTCGCCGTCGATCATCACGACCAGCGGCATCCGCCAGGTCCCGTCCTGCTCCGCCTGATGCACCCGATTCTCGTCGTAGTTGCGTCCCTTGGTCGTCACGATGGTGCCGGTCGGCAGGAAGAGGTCGGCGACTTCGACCGCCGCGTCGAGCAACCCTCCCGGATTCCCTCGCAGATCGATCACCAGCGACTTCATCCCCTGGCGATGCAGACTCCAGAGCGCGGTGCTCACCTCCTGGCTGGTCGAGCGCTGGAAGCTCGAGAGCTTCAGATAGGCGACGCCGTTCTCGGGATCGGCGATGCGAGCCTGTTCGACGCTCGGGATCTCGACGCGGCGGCGGGCCAGCGTCAACTCCCGTCGAGCCTCTCCGACCGGATCGACCGCGAGGATCACGGTCGATCCCGGTTCGCCACGCAGCCGATCGGCGGCCGGATTGCCTCCCAATCGAGACACCGGAATCCGGTCGACCTCGACGATCCGATCACCGGCCGCGATGCCCGCCTGACCCGCCGGACCGTTGGGGATCACCGAGAGGATCTCGAGGTACTCATCGGTCGGCTTCAGCTCGACTCCCAGTCCGACGAAGTTGCCGTCGATCTGCGACATCACCTCGTCGTACTGATCGCCGGTCAGGAAGCTGCTGTACCAATCGAGCGACGACGTCGCTCCGCACACGAACTCCATCGTCACGGCGGACGGAGGCAACCCGGTCTCGGCCGACACCGCGGTCGACAGCTCGGCGACCGAGCGTTCGAGCGAGCGACGATCGGTGACGCGAGCCGCACGAGCGATCTGTCCGACCATCCCCTCGAGCGCGACGAGCTGATCGGCGGTCGGGGCGACCTGATGAGCCGCGTGGAACGCATCGCAGCGGAGCGTCACCAACAGCGAGCGGACTCCGGTCCGGTAGCAGTGGTCCCAGTTCGGCGAGTCGACATGGAAGGTCTCGATCTTGTCGAGCACCTCGCCGTAGATCCGCTGCGTCTGTTCGGCATCATTGGTCGAGACGAGACGCACGAAGCTCGCGTCGGCATAGCGTCGACGCGAATCGTACTGCAGTCGCGCCGCCACCTGCCGTTCGCGGATCGCGGCATCGCGAGGGTACTCGCGCCGCGCCCGTTCCAGGAGCGAGAGGACATCCCCCCATCGCCCCTGACTCTCGAGCTGCTCGACGTCACCCCAGAGCGAGGCGAGATCGGCGGGAGCCTCCATCGCCGAGTCCGGGATGCGCACCTGAGCGAGCGTCGGCACGGCCGACGCGAGCGCGAACAGGGCGATCGAGGCGCAGCGACGAAGACGGGCGAACAGATGCCGGGAACGCATGCTTCGATCCGTGGGGCTGAGACGTCGATGCCTCGCGCTGCAGAGACTCCCGAAGGAGCGACGCGAGGGACAGGATTCCGTTCCCGAAGCCAAGAGAACCGTGCGGCGGAGCGACTTCGGCGAGGGGAATATAAGACGCGGTTTGCCCCTGTCAAAAAGGGCCCGGAAGTTTCTTCCGAGCCGCTTCTCGACCGTCCGTCACGACCCCGCGACACCGTTCCCGTCCTGACGATCGAAGCGTCCGGACAGGGCGTCTCAGGGGTGAGGTCCCTGGAGAAATCGTGCGAGGCGTCAGACTTTCGCCCGGCCTCGCGCGACGAGCAATCTCGGCCATGCTAGCGCCGCGGCCGGTCGAGGCAAGGGGGACCGCGCCGCCGGGCTCGCGTCGAACCGCTCCGTCGTCGCGCCCCGCACCTCACCGTCGCGCCGCCTGCCCGCCGCGACGAGGATCGCTAGAATGCAGCGGTCGTTCCGGTCGCATCAGTTCCGCTTCGAGGTCGAGTTCGCCGTGCTGGTCAGCGTCAACGATTCCAACGTCGAACTCCCCGACGCCGCTTCGATCCGCGACCTGCTCGATCGACTCCAGGTGACCGTGCGGCATGTGGCGGTCGAAGTGAACGGGGAACTCGTCCCGCGACTCCGCCATGCCGAACACCGGTTGGCCGACGGCGATCGGGTCGAAGTGGTCACTCTGGTCGGTGGAGGTTGAACGATCTCGATGTCGGACGCGACCATCGCACCGCTGACCGTCGGAGCTCATCGCCTGACGAGTCGGCTGATCCTGGGAACGGGACGCTACGAGAACTTCGAGGTGATGCGCGACTCGCTCGATGCGTCGGGCTGCGAATGCATCACCGTCGCGGTGCGGCGCGAGCGGTTGTATGACGGTCAGGGGCGAAACATCCTCGACTATCTGGATCTCGATCGCTACCTGCTCTTGCCGAACACCGCCGGCTGCTACGACGCCGAAACCGCGGTGCGCTGCGCCCGGATGGGGCGCGAGATCCTCAGCGGTCTCGAGAATCCGGGAGCCGATTGGGTGAAGCTCGAGGTGCTCGGCGACAGTCGCACGCTGCTTCCCGACCCGATCGAGACGCTCGAAGCGACGCGGCGTCTGGTCGCCGACGGATTTCAGGTCCTCTGCTACACCAGCGACGATCCGATCATCGCCTGTCGCCTGAAGGATGCGGGAGCTGCGGCGGTCATGCCGGCAGGGAGCCCGATCGGATCGGGGCAAGGGATCCTGAACGCCAACAACCTGGCGATCATTCTCGAGTACCTCAAAGGGGACGATCCCGATTATCCGGTCATCGTCGATGCCGGAGTCGGGACGGCGAGCGATGTCGCGGTGGCGTTCGAACTGGGAGCCGATGCGGTGCTGCTCAACTCGGCCGTCGCCCACGCTCGCGATCCGGTCGAGATGAGTCGTGCGATGCGTCTGGCGTGGGAAGCCGGTTTCCGCGCCGCGCGAGCGGGGCGCATTCCGCGCCGACGCTACGCGACCGCCAGCAGCCCGCTGGAAGGAGTCATCTCGAGCCGCCCTTTTCCGACCGAAGCGGAACGTCGCGCTGCGGACCGCGCCGCCGGCTCCGCCTGAGAACCACCGTCAGCCGCGCTCGGCGGTCCGTCACATGCCGTCGCCCACGAGCGGCACAGCCGTCATGACCGCTACCCGAACGACCGGCGCCCGGCCGCTCGGACCTGCGGCGTCGGTCGAGAGGACTCGGTCGGTGGCGGCAGCGATGCGGCTTGCTTAAGGTGGGAGGGTTCGCTCGTCGCGGCGCCGCCGGCGTCGGTGCCGAGCGTCGGGCGAGCGACGGGGGCTCGCCGGTCGACTCTCATCCACGGCTTCGGCGATCCATGGCGCAAGGCGACACTCCACCGGCAGTCGGCATCGATCTGGGGACGACGTTCTCGGTCGTCGCGGCGCTCGACGAGCAAGGCAAGGCCCGCTCGATCGTCAACGCCGAAGGGGATCTGCTGACCCCGTCGGTCGTGCTGTTCGAAGGGGAGCAGACGATCGTCGGTCGCGAAGCGCTCAAGGCTCTCGCCACCGACGTCGATCATGTCGCCGACTGTCCCAAACGGTTTCTCGGACGTCGCGAATATCCGCGCCCGCTCGCCGGCCAAGCGTGGCCTCCGGAAGCGCTCGAAGCGTGGATTCTCGACAAGCTGCGGCGCGACGCGAGTCGTTCGCTCGGCAGTTTCCGCCAGGCGGTCATCACCGTGCCGGCCTACTTCGACGAAGTCCGTCGCAAGGCGACTCAGGACGCCGGCTACATGGCCGGACTCGACGTCCTGGACATCATCAACGAACCGACGGCCGCGGCAATCGCCTTCGGATTCGCCGAGGGTTTTCTCGACGAGCGAGCTGCCGCGCGCAAGCCGATGAACCTGCTGGTCTACGATCTTGGCGGCGGGACCTTCGACGTTACCGTGATGCGGCTGGAAGGAACCGAGTTCCGAACCCTCTCGACCGACGGCGACGTGCAGCTCGGCGGGCGCGACTGGGATCAGCGGTTGGTCGACTATGTCGCCGGCGAGTTCATCCGTCGTTATCGCGTCGACCCGCGTGACGATCTCGGATCGGTCGCCCGAATTCGCCGCGAGTGCGAAGAGGCGAAGCGGACGCTGACCAGTCGGACCAAGGCGACGATCGCCGTCGATCACCAAGGAGACTGGCTCCGACTGGAAGTGACTCGGGACGAATTCGAGTCGATGTCGCGCGACCTGCTCGAGAGGACGAGCTTCACCTGTCGCGAGGCGCTCGCCGCATCGGGGCTCGCCTGGTCCGATCTCGATCGCGTCCTTCTGGTCGGCGGCTCGACGCGGATGCCGCAGGTCAAGCGGATGCTGCAGGAGCTGTCGGGACGCGCTCCGGACGACGGCATCTCGCCCGACGAAGCCGTCGCGCATGGAGCAGCGTTGCGAGCCGGCGCAATCCTGGCTCAACATGCCGGACGCCCGCCGAAACTCCGGATCCGCAACGTCAACTCGCACAGCCTGGGAGTCGTCGGCAAGGATCCCAAGACGCTCCGCAGCCGGGTCGCGACGCTGATCCCTCGCAACACGCCGCTCCCCGCCGATGCCTCCCGCTCGTTCCGAACGCAGCGCGAGGGGCAACGATCGATCCTCGTGCAGATCGTCGAAGGGGAGAATCCCGATCCGACCTACTGCTCGCAACTGGGGCGTTGCAGCGTCGCGAATCTGCCTGCCGGTCTCCCCGCCGGTACGCCGATCCGAGTCCGCTTCGACTATGCCGAGAACGGTCGGCTCGGCGTTCAGGTCTCGGTCGACGGAACCGACGTCCGTCTGCAGCACGAACTGACCCGCGAAAACTCGCTGTCGCAAAGCGAGTTGGATCGCTTTCGCAAACGGATCTCGGGACTGCCGCCGCAGGTCATCCTGCTGCCGACCGCCTGAACCGTCGGATCGGTCGAGCGACGATCGCCAGAACGAACGGCAAGAGCGACAGGAGCGCCGCGAGGATCGCGGGACCATCGCCGATCGTCGTCAGGTAGAGACTCTCGACCGGCGTGTCGGTCACGGTCACGGCGAATCGAGCTTCGGTCCCTTTGCCGCCGCTCACGGTCAGTTCCCCTCGGCCGTCGATCCCCGCCGAGATCCCTCCGTTCGCCGCGACGATCATCGCGCGGCGCAACTCGACCGCCCGAAATCGATTGCACGCCAGATGCAGGTCGAGCCCCGCGGACGTGCGGAACCAACTGTCGTCGGTCACGTTGATCAGCGCATCGATGCGAGTGCCGTCGCGCTGCAGTTCGAGAAGCTGCCGACGCAGCAGATGCGGCACCGTGCTCTCGAAGCAGATGCTGGGCGAGACGACCAGTTCGCCGACGCACATCGCAGTCGGACCTCGACCGGCTCGCATCCCGCCGTCGAACGGCATGACCGAGTAGATCCACGGAAACGTCTCGCCGAACGGGACGTACTCGCCGAACATCACCAGGTGATTCTTGGAGTAGCGAGCGGCGACGCGGCGATCCGCGCCGACGAGCGCCGCGGAATTGCCGAAGTCGCGGTAGTCGATCGTCGGCGAATCGCCGTCGATGCGCGCGGTCTGCAGACCGACGAGCATCGGCACGAACCGGGCGGCGCGCTCGCCGAACCAGACGCGAAACCGCTCGTGCACGCTCGTCGAGCGATCGCCGCTGCGCGGATCGAACCGATCGAGCGTCTCGTCGTCCAGCAGCCCCTGAGCCTCGAGCGCCCGGATCTCGATCGCCAGCGCGCGACCGTCGACCTCGTCGATCGCCGCTGTCGTGAAACGCTCCGGATCGCCGTCGGCCTGCACGTCGAGCGCCGTGAACTTCGACTCGGGCCAGACGATCAGGTCGGGAGCGGGGAGCTCGCGTTCGGCGAGCGACGCGAGCAGTTCGCGCGTGCCGTCGCGATACTGTCGCTCGATCGCTTCCC
This sequence comes from uncultured Pirellulaceae bacterium, assembly GCA_964652385.1. Taxonomy (GTDB): domain Bacteria; phylum Planctomycetota; class Planctomycetia; order Pirellulales; family Pirellulaceae; genus UBA11682. The sequence goes on from CAZZBI010000028.1 coordinate 21,185, forward strand.
AATACGCTTCGGCCGCTTCCCGAGTCGCCGGAAACTCGGCCGGCACGTTCCCCTGCACGACGCCGATCGTCGCCGCACGAGTCCCTTCCGGCCCGCTCAGACGCCACGCGCCGTAGCCCAGGACCGCTCCGAGCGACAACAGCAGCGTCGCCGCCGCCGCACCGCGTCCGACGCGTCCGAGCGATCCGGTCAGTCCGACGCTCGCGGCGATCGTCGCTCCCCACAGCGCGACCACGGCCGACACGCCGTACCCTCCGGCCAAGTCGGCGATCTGAATGATGATCGGCTGATCGACCCACGCATGTCCGAGCAGGTTCATCGCGAAGCCGGTGAACAGGTTCGCCCGCAGCCACTCGCCGCCGGCCCACACGATCGGAACGGCGATCCAGACCGGGACGCCGCAGCGATGATGCCACCAGCGAGATGCCCCGACGAACAGCGGCAGGTAGATCGCCAGATAGATCGACAGACCGAGCCAACCGATCGCGACCGCCGGATGCGCCAGGCAGATGAACCAGAGGACGGCGAGCTGATGCAGGAGCGAGCCGAGATAGATCTGCGCGTAAGGGCGACGACCTCCGAGCTCCGGCCGTCCGATGAGCCAAGCGAGCGGAACGATTCCCGCGAGCGAGCCGACCGGATGCCCGACCCCCGGACTGCCGAACCAGAGCAGCGCACCCGCCGCGAGCGTGGCAATCAACGGCTCGCGCCCCGAGTGCCAGGAGCGAGACGCCGAGGATTCCGGTTTCGGCGAGTCGTCGGTTCGAGCGTTCGCATCGCGCCGTTCCTCTTTCTCGCGCGCCATGCTTCTCGAGTTGTCGCGGCGTCCGTTCATCTCGGCCTCTCCCTGCCGTCGTGATGCGACCCGATCCGTCCTGACGGTGCCGTTCGCTCAGACCGTTCGCCGGACGAACCGCAGCCGCTCGCCGTCGTTCCAGGTCCGATCGCCGGCCGGGAACGCGATCCAGCCGTCGGCCTGCGCGGTCCGCGGCAGATCGGCCGACCCGAGCCAAGCGAGCGGCCGCGCGCCGACCTCGTCCCCTCGCTCCTCGACTACCGCCGGCCAGAAGGTCGGGCGATCACCGCGATGCCGGAACTCGCCGAGCAGCGGGAGCGGCAGACCGAGCGGAGGGCGGAACGGCGCGCCGCCGAGCGCCTCGATCAACGGCCGGACGAACAGCTCGGCGCCGATCAGGCTGCTGATCGGATTGCCGGGAAGTCCGAAGCACCAAGTCCGGCCGCGCGGCGCATCACGCTCGCCGAACCAGAGCGGCTTGCCCGGCTTCAGCGAGAGCTTGTGAAATCGGCAGACGGCGCCGAACGCTTCGAGCCGCGCGGGGACGTGATCCTTCTTGCCGGCCGAAACCCCTCCGGCCAGCACGATCAGATCGGCACCGGCGGCATCGGCCCGAGCGAGCGCCGCATCGAGCACCTCGACCCGATCGGTCGCATGCGTCCGCAGGACGACGTCGCATCCCCAGCGGCACAGCGCCGCCTCGAGCATCGGCCCGTTGCTGTCGCGGATCTGCCCCTCGATCGGCACCTCGCCGGCGTCGACCAGTTCGTCGCCGGTCGTGATCACCGCCGCGCGGACAGGCCGAGCGACACTCAGCCGAGTCGCTCCGATCTCGGCCGCCAAGCCGATCTCGGCCGCTCCCAGTCGTCGACCGATCGGCAGCAGTTCGGCGCCGGCGCGGGCGATCTCGCCTTGCCGCTGAATGTTCTGACCGGCGCGAATCGAGCCGCGGGGGACGCCGACGACGGCGCTCGAGCCGACCGGACCGTCGACCTCGATCAGCCGCTCGATCGGCACCACCGCAGAACCGCCGGGAGGGACCGGTGCGCCGGTCATGATCCGGATCGCCTCGCCGTATCCGATCTCGCGCCGCGAGACGCTTCCGGCCGAAATCTCGTCGACGATGCGCAGGACGATCGGCTCGACCCCGTCGATCGAATCGCCGGGAACGACTCGGCAGCCGGTCGCGCGATCCGCCGAGGGATCGGCCGCCGCATGCGGCTCGTCGGCCCGCATCACGATCCCGTCGAGCATGCTCCGATCGAAACCGGGAAGATCACGATCGGCGATCAACGGCGCCGCGATTGCGTAGGCCGGACTGCCGGACGCGACCGACCGAGCAAGCTCGAGTTCGATCGACTCGAGCGGTCGAACGGTCGCGGCGACTCGGCGCCAGGCCTCGGTCAGATCGATCATCGCGGCTCAAGGGGTCGCGGCGACCGGAGCGACATCCAGGAACTTCCTCAACAACTGAGGCCCGGCGTCGGTCAGGAAGCTCTCGGGATGGAACTGCAGGCCGAACGTCGGATAGTCGCGATGCCGGATCCCCATGATCTCGCGACTGCCGTCGGGAGCGGCGGCCCAGGCGCAGACCAGAAAGTCGTCGGCCAAGGTCGACGGCTCGATCACCAGACTGTGGTAGCGAGTCGCGATGATCGGACTCGGCAGTCCGGCAAAGAGGCCGGTCCCGTCATGCTCGATCCGATCGGTCTTGCCGTGCATCAGCTGCTTGGCCCGCACGATCTTGCCGCCGGTCGCCTGACCGATCGACTGATGCCCCAGACAGACGCCCAGCAGCGGGAGCTTGCCGTGGAAGCGGAGAACGCAGTCGACGCTGATACCGGCTTCGGTCGGCGTGCAAGGGCCGGGGGAGATGATCAGATGGGTCGGCGCCAACGCTTCGATCTCGTCGAGCGTGATCTGATCGTTACGGAAGACCCGGACGTCGAGATTACGATCCGCCTCACCCAACCGTTGGACCAGGTTGTACGTAAAGGAATCGTAGTTGTCGATGATCAGGATCATGGTCGGGACGAGGGGGGTCTCGAAAGGAGCACGAGAGACGGCGGGCTGAGAAACTCCATGCCCGCCGTGCTCGATCGGACTGAATCGTCGTCGAGCCGGCTCGATCCCGCAAGTCGGCTCGGCGACTCCACGGTGATGCCCCCTCGGAAATCCCCCCGGCGGCTCCGCACGCCCGACCCCACGCTGGCGGCACGTTCCCGACCGCGCGGACTCGGGCTTTCGGCCTCGGCGATCGTCCCGTTCCTCGGGTGGTCGACGCCCGGAGAGTTCGGGCGTGCGCACTTGGCCGACGAGCGACGTGGGCGTTCCGAGGGCTGACCGACGTTCGGACTTCGGTCGATCCTGTCTTACGCCGCTCGAAACGTGACTCGCTCCTCTTCCTCCGACAGCGACAGGTCGAACCGGTGAGCGAAACGGAAACCGCCAGGACGACCGGAGCAAGCCGACGCGGGCGCCCGAAGGCCGCGCTCGGCGGACTGCTGTTGGCGATCGTCGCGACCCCCGGTCCGGCGAGCGAGCGACCGATCGACGAGCCGCCGCTGACGGCGCCTCGCCAGGCCGAGTCGCCGGAGGGGAGCGGATCGCCGCTCGTCTGGCGCCCGATCGTCCGTGTCGAGAGCGAGTCGTCAACGGCCGAGTCGAGCACGGCTGCTTCGAGCGAGCCGCTGTCGACGGCCGTCCCCGCCGCTGCGAACGCGACTCCCGACTTCGGCGAATGGAGTCGGATGTTGACGCTGTTGGCTCGTGAACATCTGCCGCACACGTTTCGCGACGACAAGCACTGGGGAGGGACGACGCGGCGTTGGGACGGCGTCGATGTCGAGCGGGACGGCTTGAGGATCGAGACGCGCCGTCGATGGAAAGAGGTGAATCACGGGACGTGGAAGCGGTACGAGGTGGCGCTCGTCGATCCGGCTCGCGAGTTCACCGTGACGCTGAAGCGATTCGAACGCCGCCCTGACGGTCGCCTGGCGATCGATTTCGACATCGAGAGCGACGTCCGGGTCCATGGCCAGATCGCTCGTTGGAATCGCGGGGTGCAGCTGGTGGCGTTGTCGGCCGACGCGACCGCTCGACTCCGACTGACGATCGGCCTGTCGCTCGGCACCGGCCTGGACCTGTCGGAGCTCCCTCCGGCCGTCGTCTTCGATCCGCATGTCCATGCAGCACGGCTGGAACTGGTCGAGTTCGAACTCGATCGGGTCGGTCAGATCGCCGGGGAGTTGGCCGAACTGATGGGAGCGGGAGCGGAGGGGGTGTTGGAGGAAAAGGTGCGAGATCAGGAGGGGAAGCTGGTCGAGAAACTCAATCGGGCGATCGACAAGCGGCGCCCGAAGCTCCGCTTGAGTCTGACCGACCTCGCCAAGTCGGATTGGGGACGGCGGATCGAGCGGTACCTCGCCGCGTCGCGCGAGTAGCCGGGACGCAACCGAGCCGGTCGCCTGAGCGCTGTAGAGGGGGGGAAGCCGTGGTCAATCGGCCCTCGGACCGCTACGCTGGCGTTCGTCGCGGTTCGGTCGAGATTCCCCTGCCGAACCGGTGACCTTCCGACGCCTTTCGCCGCACGTGACGCATGACGACGACGATCGTTCCCGGACCGAAGCACGAGTTCGCGAAGTACCGCGGCCTGGCCGATCAGGAGTTGGCCGATCGGATCACCGCGGCTCGACGGACCCTCGGCGAGCGGCTGCTGATTCTCGGGCATCACTATAAGCAGGACGAGGTGATCGCGCACGCCGATCTGACCGGCGACAGCTATCAGCTCAGTCAGCTGGCGGCGGCGAACTCGAAGTGTCGGACGATCGTCTTCTGCGGCGTCCACTTCATGGCCGAGACGGCCGACATCCTGGCGAACCGCCCCGAGAAGCTGGCGGAACGCTCCGGGGATCGCGTGACGGTGATCCTCCCCGACATGGCTGCCGGTTGCTCGATGGCCGACATGGCGGGGATCCGTCAGGTCG
>CAZZBI010000028.1:25976-26547 GCA_964652385.1 uncultured Pirellulaceae bacterium
ATACCGAAGACATCACACCGGTCACGTACATCAACTCGGCGGCGAGTCTGAAGGGGTTCTGCGGTCGACACGGCGGCATCGTCTGTACGTCGAGCAACGCGCGGGCGGTCCTGGAGTGGGCCTTCGCGAGGACGAAGCGCGTGCTGTTCTTTCCGGATCAGCATCTGGGTCGCAACACCGCGCTGAAGATGGGGGTGCCGGCGGAGCGGATGCCGGTCTGGAATCCGCACGCCGAGTCGTTCGGCGGCAACGACGAAACGGCGCTGCGCGACAGCCGAGTGATTCTCTGGCAGGGGCACTGCAGCGTGCACCAGATGTTCCGCCCCGAACATGTGCATGCCTTTCGCGAGCGGATCCCCGGGATCCGGATCCTCGTTCATCCCGAGGTGCCTCGCGAGGTGAACGATCTGGCCGACATCTCGGGCTCGACCGGCAAGATCATCGAGGTGGTGGAGCAGGCCGAACCGGGAACGAAGTGGGCGATCGGCACCGAACTGCACCTGGTCAATCGACTGAAGAAGCTGCATCCCGAACAGGAGATCCATTTCCTGTCGCCGGTCGTCTGCATGTG
>CAZZBI010000029.1:0-19358 GCA_964652385.1 uncultured Pirellulaceae bacterium
GGGAGGGCGCGGAGGGACCCCTTGCTGACGCTGCGGGCTGGGAGGGCGCGGAGGGACCCCTTGCTGACGCTGCGGGCTGGGAGGGCGCGGAGGGGCCCGGTCACGCGGTTATGGGGACTCCATGATCCCCGACGCGCGGACGGTCGACGGGATCGATGCCGCTCCGGCGCGGCGCGGCAGCTGCGATTCCAGGCGGTGCTGGGCGCGACGATGAGTCAGCATCGCCAGTTCGGCGAACTCGCGACGGATCTCGGGGCTTACGTCCTCCATCTCGTGCGCCATCTGCTGCACGCCGACGCCGTTCTCTTCGGCGCTGCGCGACAGGCGACCGAGGAAGTTCGCCGTCTCGATGAAGTTGTGGTCGGCCGCCTTGCCGACCATTCCCTGAAGCCCCTTGGCGACCAGACCGACGCTCCGCTGATCGACGACCATGAAGACGTCCAAGCGGTTGTTCACCTGAGTCCGTCCCGATTCCCCTGCCCGATAGTCGCTCTGCAGCACCATCACGCAGCGACCGGTGATCCGATTCCGCAGGAGCGAGCCTTCGTAGACCCCTTCGGCGTACATCACGTGCAGCGTCGGCGTCCCGTAGACCAGCTCGATCCGACTCTGAGTTCCTGCCCCGTCGCTCGCATCGACCTGAAACTCGCCTACCCGACGCGTGTTGATCTGCGTGATCCCCATCAGATGCCAGATGTTGACCACCACCTCGGGATGCCGGATCAGATGCAGGTAGAAGTCGGGATCGGATTCGATCGCGACGACCGGCAGCCGGCGATACAGATCGGGTCGCGAGATGATCGGCATCAGCTTCGCCCGCGTCTCGTCCGTCAGCTGATCGAACGGAATCGAGCGGATCGCCTCCGCCTTGTCCTCGGCCGACGTCGACGACTCCTGAATCGTCTCGGCAGCGACCGCTCGCTCCCAGCCGACGGACAGGCAGAATGCCAGCAACCCCCAGGCGACGACTCCGCCGAGATCTCGGCGAGACCGACCACCCGGTCGCTTGCGACCCGTGACCATGAGTCCGAAGGGCATGTGTTCGTCCTGTTCGATCCCGACCGCGCGAGTCACCGAAACAGGTTTCGGCAGACGGACGGGCCGAGCGCAGTGGTCGACGGTGTTCCCCCGTCAGGCTGCGCGAATTGCCCGGACTGCCGAAACGGGCGGCTCCCTCCCCGTTTCGATTCGCTGCGCTGCGGAAATGCGGAACGCCGTTTCGATCGTCGAACGAACGCTCTTGTCGGAAATTCGAGATTCTCCCAGAATCCCCACCGAGATCGCCGCGGCAATGACGGTCGGCCATCCGCCCGCGCCTCGCCGCGACTCTTCTGTTGTCGGATCCGTTACGCCTCGATCTGCACTTTCGTTCGCTGCGGCGCGACGGGGCTCTCCCCTTCGCCTCGCTTGCCCGAATCGCGTTCGCTTCCGACCTGAACCGAGGGGACCGGACCGATGCCGCTCGACCGGACGACTGCGAAGACGAACAGCGCTTCGCGCCGCGTCGACACGCCGCTCGGGCTGCGGGCTCGCGTCGCGCCGACTCGACCTCTCCCGCGCTCCCGACCGCGAGTGACTCGTTCGCGCACGATTCCGGTGCGAGCCCTGCTTACCCTCGGCCTCGTGCTCGTCGTCGGACTCGGCTGGTGGGGAGCGGCAAGTCTGTGGCGGCAGCGCACCGCCGCCGCGATTCTGCGGCAGCTCGATCGCGCACCGGTCGAGTCGCTGGAGGGATTGCTCGGGCGAGCGCGGGTGCTCGGGGACGACGGCCGCCGCGTGCTGCTCGAAGGGACGCTTCATCCGCGCGACGTCGTCCGCAGCGCTTCGCGCCGTCAGCTCGATGCCGAAATCGACGCCTGGCGAACGCTCGATGCGGCGACCGCTTCGCGCCGCATCGCTTGGCTCGCCGACCAGCTGGTCGAAATCCTGCCGCGGACTCCGGCAACCGGCAAACGCTATCTCGCGTCGCTCGGATCCGAGCTGTTGACCTGGCCGATCGATCGGGACGCGATCGACGCGACTCGGCTGGTCGCTCGCTGCGAAGTGCTGTTGCGAGCAGGATTCGAGGCGGTTCCGCTCCGCTCGATCGACGATCTCGATGCCGAATCGACCGATCCCGACGACACCGCTCCCGGTCGCGTTCCGGCGATGATGGCCAGTCGCGCGACGCCGATCGACGAACCGAGCGAATCGCTGCCGACGTTCCCCCCGCTCGAGCCGACGCCGCCGATCGTCGATCCGTGGCAAGGAGTTGCCGAAGGGCCTGTCGAGCCGCTGCTGCCGGCCGAAACGGCGGAGCCGAGTCGCTTTCGGCCGCTCGGCGCATCGACCGAACTGGCCGATGCTCCCTCCGACGCGCGCGGAACGCCGCCGATCGTCGATCCGAATGTCGGACCGCCGGCGGTCGCCGATGTCTGGAGCGAAGGGCGCGTCCGCGGTGCGTCTCATCTGGAGCTCCTCCGGCGCCTGCATCTGGCGGATATCGCCGAAAGCGCGGCGGCATTGGCCGAACTCCGTCGCCGAGGATTCCGCCCCGAGATGATCACGCTCGGCGAACGGTTGACCGATCCCGATCGCGAGATTCGCTTGGCGGCGATCGAACACCTGCGCGAGAACCGACGGCTCGACCCGATCCCTTGGCTGATGGTCGCCGCCAAGGATGAGGACCCGCAGGTGCGGCGAGCGGCGCTGGTCGCTCTGGCCGGTGCGGAGGACCCGTTCCAGGCGCGCTGGGCTCAGCGGCGGCTGGAGGAAATGGGAGAGTCGACGATCGAACGCCGCTGATCGTCCGCCGCGCGTCGATCGCCGCGGGTCCATCTCTCGGATGCAAGAGCGATGACCGTTCGGGCCGGGCGGTTTGGGAAGACCGCCTCGTGCCGGACTTCTTCGCCTTGCTTTCCCCGCTTCGCTTGGCGTGCGCCGAGCCTGGGGATTTTCTGGATCGCGCTTCGAACGCGAGTCGATGTACCTGACGCGACTTCTCCGGTTCGGAGGAGGCGCAAGGGCCGGACGCATGACGCGTCGGGTCGCAGCCGCGCGACGGCCATTCGCCTGGACGCGGCATTCGGGGGGAGCGGCGTGACTGAGTCGATCTTCGAGGATCCGGATTTCTTTTCCCAGGTCGTGCTGGGGAGCGGTCCGGAGTCGCTCGAGGGGGACGATCCGCGCGTCGCCATTCCGCGGATCCGCGCCGAACGGACTCGGCTGATCCGTCAGGCTGCGCGGATCCATGCGGTCCTGCGACAGCGACGCGACGAGTTGAGTCGCCGCGGCATCGCGATCGATCGCCGCAGCGCCGATCTCGATCAGCGCGAGCGGGAGCTGCGTCTGTGGTGGGAGGAACGGAGCGAACAGGCGCTCGCCCTCGAAGCCGAGCGACAGGCCGAGATCGAGACGCTGCGGACGCGAGCCGCCGGTCTGGCCGGTTGGGAAGCGACGCTCAAGCGACAACAGGAGGAGGCGATTCGCGACCGGGAGGTCGCGGCTCGCCGTCTGAACGAACGCGAAGCGGAGCTCCAGTCGCTGGCCCGATCGCTTCACGATCGCGAGGCGGAACTCCGTCGCCGCGACGCGGCGCTGACCGCTCGGGAAGCGTCGCTGGCTGACGAGAAAGGGGAACTCGACCGGGCGCGCGAGCGCTTCGCGAACGAGCGGGACGAAGCGCACGACCGCCTGGAAGCGACTCGGGCCGAGGTCCGTCGCGAGGCCGATGCGCTGATCGACTGGGAACGCGAACTCGCCGGACTCTTCGCCGGCGAAGCACCGATCGGCGAACGCGCGATGCCGGCGGACCGGGCGAATGCACCGCTGTCGCTCGATGCGGCGGACGAAGGGGCGATCACGTCGGAGCTTCGTTTGGCGGCCGATGCCGCGCGAGTCGCCGACCTGATCGACCAGGTACAGGCCTGGCTAGGATCGCTCGTGCGGGCGACGACGAGCGGCGTCGGCGACCGTCGCCGCTCGGCGGCGGTCGACGACCCGCACGAGACGCTGCGCGGAAGGATTCGCGAAGGGATCGAACGCGTCATCGCGCTGATCGAGAGTCAGCGGCGCGAAACGGCCTCGTGGCTCGCCGCCCGCACGCAGCAGCTCCATCGCGAACGCGAGATCGAACGGCAGCGGTGGGCGTCGCGACAACAGGCGTGGAACGAGCTGAAGCGCCGCTGGCTTGCCATCGATGCGTCGCACGACGTCCCGGCACCGCCTCATTTGGCTCAGATGATCGGCCGACGGCGACGGACCGAGCGGAACGAATCGTCGTCTCGGGGACGCTAGATCGATCGACGTCCTGGTTCGGCATGTATTTGCTCGACTCGGGCCGGCTCGGCGCGGGCCGGCTCAGCGCGGGCCAGCTCAGCTCAGCGCAGCGACGATTCGGTGCGTCGTGCGGTTCGCTCCCATGCCTCGCGCTGCCGTTGCCAGGCCAGACGGGTCGGAGTCTGCTCGATCGCTCGGTCCGCTTCGGCGATCGCCCCCTCCCATTCCCCGCGAGCCGCGAGGGCTCGTGCGAGGATCAGCCGAAACTCGGCTCGCTCGGGAGCTCGCGCAACCGCTCGACGAGCCGCCATGAGCGCTTCGTCCAACGTCTGGTCGTCGGTCATCAGCAGTTCGGCCAGTTCGGCCGACCGCTCGGACAGTTCCCGCTCGAGGCGGAAGCGGACGCTCGCGACCGGAAAGCGTCCGAGATCGACTTCCGCTTCGCTGACGTCGGACCGGAGCTGCTCGCAGCGCTCCGCGATCCGGGCTTGCCAGCGCGCCGCGTCATCGGGGGCGAGCCGCCGGGCGATTGCCGAACGTTCGGCCAGCAGCACGGCATCGTCGGGACGATACTCCAGCGCGCGATCGAGATCGGCGACATAGAGCGGCAATGCGTCGGTCGACAGCGTCGCGAGATCGCCGTCCATCGGCAATCGACGCAGAGCGGCAAGCCAGGCGAGTTCGCCGCGAAGCCATTCCCGATCCGCCGTGCGGCGGATCGCGATCCAACCGTCGGAGCGCGACTCGGCTCGCTCGATCAGCGAGCTCAGCAGGGCGTAGGCCGTCTCGTAACGCAGCCCTTCCCGATGCCACTGGACCAGATCGATGCCGGTTCGCCAATGTTCGTCGGTTCCGGGGACCGCGCGCCGATGCAGCGATTCGATCAGTCGACACGCGCTCCGCGAGTACCCGAAGGCATGGAGCGCGTGAGCGATCGTCTCCCCTTCCTCGAACCCCTTGCTGCACGCGTCGATGGCGGTCGAGAGGGTCCCTTCGGCGGCCGAGTCGGCTCCGAGTTTCCACTGCGCTTCGGCGATCCGGAAGAGAATCTCGGGGCGCGGGGGGCTTCCGTCGTCGGTCAACCGGGACCAGGCGACGATATCGGCGTGCCGACCCCGATGGGCCAGCCAATCCAGATGCTCCTTGACCGACGGCTCGTCGTCGTCGACCAGCGCGGTCAACGGCGCGGCCAGATCGTCCAGCGATGCCGGGCCGAAGATCGGTTGCGAGGCGATCCGCATCTCGGCGACTCGACGCATCAGCGCCAACGCGTTGCGACGACGCTCCGGTTCCCCCTGCGTTTCGTTCGACAGCGACTCGAACTCGCGTCGCACGACCTGCTCGAATTCGGGCAATCCGGCGACCGGATCGCGTCGCCAGGCCAGCCAGACGAGCACCCATTGCGCCGCGGGACGCGGACTCCCCCGGAGCTCCCGTTCGGTCGCGATCAGCTGCGGATTCGCCTCCGGTTCGTCCGGCACGCGCGGACGCTCGGGAAGGACCTCGAGCAGCCGAATCGCGGCTCGACGCGCCAGCACGTCCGACGGTTCGAAGCGGACGATGCGCGCTAGGGCGGGCCAGCCGAGCGCGTCGGGCAGTCGAGCCAGCCGCTGCAGATCGACCGCCCGGTCGGCGAAGGGACGGTCGCCGTACGGCTCGAGAATCGCGGCCACCTCGGGAGGATCGTGCGGGCGAACCCACGCGATCCGCAGATGATCCAGCAGCGATCGCGCCGCCAGGCGAACTTCGACGTCGTCGGCCCGAGTGGCCGCCAGCAGCGGATCGTACGCCTCGTTCCCCGCCTGCAGCAGCTTGCGCTGGGCCGCGGAACGCTCCGCCGGACTGTCGGAACCGAGCAGCGTGATCCAGCGTTCGATCGGTTCATCCGCCGGCATTCGAGCTCGAACGACTCCGGCGAGTGCCGGGAGCAGAACGAACGCGACGAGCAACCTCGTCGCGGCGCATCGAACGACCGAATCCATGGAGCGGCCCATGGCGTTCCCCTTCCTTGGCGAACGGTATCGATTTCGAGGCGAAGCGCGCGAGGGGGTCGGACGGGCGACGTCTCGGCGCTCTCGGAGAACTCGGCGAGGCGGGTCAGCGGACCTGCCGCGCATCCTCCTCCATCGACTCGATGTACTTCCGCAGACGCTCGTTCTCGTCCGCGATGCTCTTGAGCGCGAGCATGTTCTCGACGCGCTTGAGCAGTTCGATCTTGTTCACGGGCTTGGAAAGGAAATCGTTGGTGCCGGCCTCGACCGCCCGCTCGATGTCTCCCAATTCGTTCAGCGCGGTGACCATCAGGATCATGATGCCGCGAGTCGCCGGGTCGCGCTTCAGCTGCTTGCAGACCTCGAACCCGCTCAGCTTCGGCATCATGACGTCGAGCAGGATCAGATCGGGGCGAAAGGCCGCGACCTTGTCCAGCGTCTTCTGGCCATCCTCGGCGATCTCGACTTCGCAGTCGATCTCGGCCAGAAAGGCCTCCAACAGCTCGCAGTTGGCCTGGTTGTCGTCGGCGATCAGGATGCGGTGCGTCGCGGTCATGGACAGACTCGGTGCGGAGATCCGGAGGAAGGGTCCGTGGAAGGAGGCCGACGACTCCATCCGTCGCTCGGGATTATAGGAGGAGCGTCGGAATCGGGCGAGGCGAGTGTGCGGCGAGATGGGGGAGTTCGCGAGGCAGGGAGAGATCGGTCCGCCTGCAGACGCCTCGTTTCGACCGAAAACTCGGCGGCAAGGCGAGCCGCTTCGGGCTGCTCATGACTCCTCGTCGCTCGCCACGAATCCCTCGTTGAACGCCCCCAGGAGCTTGCGTCCGCGGTAGATCGCATGGCACTCGTCCGGTCCGAGCGGTCGTTGTCGATTCCGATCGGGGCGCCAGAGGACTTCGATCGAGTCGGCGACCGCGATGCCGCTCCGTCCGCCGAATTTCGCACGGGCGACCAGCACTCGTTCGCCGAAGAAGCTGCCGAACCGCAGCGGGACGATCTCGTCGAGGCCGCGATCCTTCAGCCGTCGTTCGAGTCGAGCGATCTCGGGGGCGTGGCCGGGGGCCAGATCGCGTACGTCCTGTTCCAGAATTTCCTCGTGCTCCGCCTGGAGTCCGGCGAAGAGTGCGTAGACCTCGTCGAACGGCAGGCCGATCAGGTCGACCGTCACGGCGAGCGGGCGCGGGCCGGTGATGCCGAGATTCTCGTATCGACCGCGGCCGAAGTCGTAGACGTACTTCCACAGGCGGCATTCGCTCGGATCGTCGTAGCCGGGCCATGCCAATCGTCGTCGATCGACGCACGTCAGCTCGGCGGGGGCCAACCCCATCCGCCCCGGTTCGGACAGCCAGATCGCCATCTCGCTTTCGGCCATCGCTTCGTCGGTCCGCAGCTCGGGCGGAATCCGATCGCCGACTCCCAGCTCGTCGGCATAGGCGATGACTCTCAGTCGCGCCACCGGCTCCTCGGCCAGCATCACCAGCTCGGTCACCCCCGACTCGTCCCCCAGACGCGCCAGCCCCCACGCCGCCTCGCAGCGCAGACGGCGATGTCCCAGACTCATCGCGTAACGGAGCGTCGCGATCGCCGGCTCGTAACGGGTCAGGGCGAAGCAATCGCAGAGCGCGACGCCCAGCGACAGACTCGCCGCGATCTTCGTCTGAACTTCGGCCGGCGTTCCGGCGGACGAAGGATCGTTTTCGATCTTCTCGAGCTCGACCGTCAGCCGTTCGAGCAGCTGTCGCAGTCGCGGCAGACGTTCGGCGGCGGGATGCAGGTCGACTGTCCCCGAACGGAACAGGAAGTTCGCCAGGTCGAGCACCGCCGCGGCGAAGGCCGGCGTTGCGGCGATGTCGAACAGGTCGGGGAACAGACGCGGCAGATCTCCGGACCCGCGCTGCATGAGCGTCGCGAACGCCTCGTCGGTGCCTCGTTCGTCGGTCGGCGCTTCGCCGCGCCAGATCGCGAGCAGCGCGTCGAGCGCCGGAGACGATCCGTCGCGCGCGAGCATCAGGACCAGGCGGCTGCGCCCGGTCGCGTCGCTCGCCAGTTCCCGATGCCACGCGGCCCAGCGAGCGAAATCGAGGCCGTCGGGAAGTTCGGCGAACCCCTGCGGTCCGAGCATCGCGACGTGGAGCTTGCGGAGCGTCCGTTCGAGGAGCGCCGTCGCTTCGCCGCCGCCGTGCGGCAGCGGAGTCGCAGCGGTGAGCGCTTCGAGCCAATGTTCCCAGGCATCGCGATCGAGAGCGCCGACCGATTCGATCGCGCCGAACGCGTCGGCGATCGCGTCCGGTTCGGGGTCGGGCGCGAGTGCGGCGATGACTCGATCGACGGCAGCGTGCGGAGTCGTCATGTTGAGCTTCGATCCGTGCGGCGGAGAATTCGTCTTAAGTCTCCGGATCGACCTTGACGAAAGAATCGCCAAGCTGGTTCAATTCGCCAACTTGGGACAGCTGGGATCGATGCACCGGTCGTCGCGATTCGTCGAATCGCAGAGACCGTGTCGCTCGGGTCGAGACGAAGGTCGAGACGCGACGCATTGTTCCCGCTTCCGCAAGTGTGTACCAGGGGCGACCGAGGGAACGGTCGCCGACGTCCACACGACGTCGAACGGCAGACGATCTCGTCGCTTCCGCACGGCAGCGACGGATCGCGATCGCCTACAGCGGCTCGTGGTTCTTCCCGACAAGGCGTTCGACGGAAGGACGGACGGTTCGTTCAGGAACGCCGCCGCTTTTTGGAGCCTGAGGACAATGGCAAAGAAGACCCCTGCGAAGAAGACGACCACCACCAAGGCCGCTCCGGCGAAGACCGCGAAGCCGGCTCGCTCGGCCAAGCCGGCTGCTGCGAAGACCACCGCGAAGAAGGCCGCTCCGGCCAAGACCGCCAAGCCGGCCGCCGCCAAGGCGCCGAAGGCCGCCAAGCCGGCTCGCTCGGCCAAGCCGGCCGCTGCGAAGACCACCGCCAAGAAGGCGGCTCCGGCCAAGCGCAGCACCAAGGCCTCGACCTGATCGATCCGGTTTCCGGATCGGTCTTTGCTCCGACGAGAAGGATCGGCGGTTACCCGACGGGGATCGCCGATCTTTATTTTTGCGCTTCGCCCGAACGGCGATCGGCGTCCGAGCTCTCGCGGCCCCTCGGCCGCTGAACGCGTCTCGACAGGCGATCGACGCACGATCGTCAGGAACGCGCGGCCATCAGAGCGGCGCGAGGACCCATTCGAGTCCCGGCGTGCCGCTCGCATCCTGAGCGGTCAGGGTCGGCTTCAGGTAACGCTGCGGCATCCGCTCGCCCGGAATCCGGAAGCGATCTCCCTTCTGCAGGATCGGCTTCGGTTCGGCCATCCGTCCGAAGTCGCGCGTGCCGGCCGCTTGGCACGGGAACCAATGCAGCGCTCCTTGCGCATCGGCGAGCAGGAACTCGGGATAGGTGTGCCCTGGGATCCAGACCGCTCGCGCCGGAATCCCGACGACTCGGCAGAAGGCGATGAACAGACTCGAGAGTTCCTCGCAATCGCCGACTCCCGCCTCCAACGCCTCGGGGCAGGTCCGGATCCGTTCGTCGAACTTGTACTCGATCTTCTCGCGGACCCAGTCGTAGATCGTTTCGACCCGTTGCCAGGCCGGCAGCGGCTCCGCGAACTCCTCGGCGGCGATCTTCCGGATCGTCGCATCGTCGCTCTCGACGTACGGACTCGGCTGCAGATAGCCGCGCAGCTTCGGCGGCAGGCGTTCGGGGACGACCAGCGAATCGACCGCACGCGGCGCTTCGATCGCGCGCTTGTCGATCGACAGGACGAGCGTGGCGCGGACCGATTCGCCGTCGGCCAGGCGGCCGAGACGGACCTGAGCCAGCTTGCCCCCATCCTCCATGTCCCGATAGCTCACTCGCGCCCCGTCGCCGAACCGTTCGTCGATCTCGATCACCTGTTGCTCGGGCCAGTCGATCGGGACCGGAAAGGTCGCGCTCAGTCCGCGCGCGTCTCCGCCGCGAACCGAAATGACGACTCCCATCTCCCACGAGATCCTCAGCGGTTCGCCGAGTTGCGGCGCCGCGTCGTTCCCGGCCGGCGATTCGTCCTGCGCCGCCAGCAGGTTCGCGAAGAGCGACGGCGCGGCGAAGCCGAACGCCGAACCGGCGGCGACTTGTCCGAGCCAGCGGCGGCGATCGGTCAGCGAAGGCATGCGTAGTCTCGCGATAGGCGGGTGAACGTCAGGCGGCTCGCAATCGGCGTCGGCGGTCGGAACGCGGCCAGCGGGCTCAGCAGACCACGCCGTCGCTGCGGCGCGATCAGTTGCCGGCGGCGCGATCGCGCAGAAAGGTGATCGACGGTCGCCCCCCGCCGGCCGCTCCCTTGACCAGTTCGGGGACGAACCGATACGGCTCGCGCTTTTCGGGGACCAGAAAGTTGTCGCCGCGCTGCAGGATCGGGCGCGCGTCGCTCATGCCGCCGAACTCTCGGTCGCCGGCCAGCTGGCAGGGGTACCAATGCCCCTTTCCGTCAGGGTCTTCGAGATAGAACTCGGCGTACTGATGATTGGTGACCCAGACGATTCGCGCCGGGATCTTGATCGAGCGACAGAGGGCGACGAAGACGTTGACAAGATCCTCGGTCGAGCCGCTCTTGGCGTCGAGCGTCTTTTCGGCGCCGCGCATCGGTTCGTTGCTCTGTTCGATGTTGTCGCGGACCCAGTCGTACAGTCGCTCGACCTTCTGCCAGTCGTTCTCGGCGTCGGCCGTCAGTTCCTCGGCCAGTTTGCGGAAATCGCGATGGCGCGGATTGATGAACGGACTCGAACCGACCGCTCGGCGGACGTCGCGCGGCGGGTTGCGAGGGATCGTCAGTTCGTCGGTCGACTCGGGGGGCGTCAGCGCATAGGTGGTGATCTCGAGGATCAGCGACGCCTGAGCCTGATCTCCCGGCTCGATCGCCGGGATCGAGACGAGCATCTGTCGGACTCCGCCGTCGATCGTTCGGTAGTCGACATTCGCGACATGCGGCGAGAACGATTCCTCGTCGATCTTGACCGTCTGGTCGGGCCAGTCGGTCGGGACCGGAATCGTGATTCCCAGCCCGCGCACCGGTCCCTGGTTGGCTCGCACGATCGCGCCGACCTGCCAGCGAATGACCGACGGAGCGCCGCGCTGCGCGGCATAGGGAGAATCGTCGACGGGAACGAGCTGCGCCGCGGCGTCTCGCAGGGGGAACGCAAGTGCGGCCAGCGTCAGCAGCAGAACGAGCGACGGACGAAACCCGGCAGGGAGCATGCGGAGCATCGGGGACCTCGACGGCGGCGCGGAGTTCGACGGCGGATGTCCGAGCCGAGCGGGGCGAACGGCATGCCGTCGCTCTCCATTCTCGTTCCGGTCGCGCTGAACCCCAACGACATCGCGCGGCGCACGCCACAAAAAAAGCGTCCGTTCCCTCGTCTCGCGACGGCCGAGCGCCGCGAAGCGAAGGAACGGACGCTGCGGTTCGCACGCGTCGTTCCGGTCGGGTAGGACCGGTCAGTTGCCCGGCTGAGGCAACACGTTCATGGCCGGACCGGGAGCGACCCCGTCATAGCTGTCGTAGCCGCCGTCCATGTACGGAACGGCCGGATCATAGACGGTGTCGGTCGCGCAGGAGTCGTACGAGGTGCGGAACCAGCCCGGAAGAATGCCTCGCTCGCGGCATCGGCATCCGCTCGCCGCGACCGCCACCACCAACAGCAACGCCAAGCCGAGGTACTTGCTCATCGTTCGGTTCCTTTGCGAAAGACGACTCGCGTTCGCCGGAGACGCTGCGCTTCCGTTCGTCAGTCGCGAGTCGCGGAACCATACAGCCTCGATGATGAGGTGCAAACGCAACGCGACGTTTTTGTTTCGCATCGTCATTCCGAGCCCCTTCGCTGGCCGCGCGCGGAAAACGTGGTACGTTCTCCTCGCGACGCCACGAGCGTCGCTCCGTTTCGCGATTGCCGTGCGACGCTCGACGAGCTCGCCCCCGCGAAACGACGACCAGCCATGGATGACTCGGTCCCGAGAGGGGAACGACGGAGTGAACACCTCGTCTTTCGTGATGGCGCCGTACGGCGCGATGCCGACCGACGCTTCGGACGCTCGGCGCCCCATCCGCAACACCTCGACTCGTCCGATCGCGGCCGCGCTGCGGTTCGTGTTCGCTCTGACGATCGTGTCGATCACGTGGTCCGTGCGAGCGGCGGCCGGCGACGCGCCGAGCCCTTCCGCGGACCTGCCGTCGACTCCGGTCGCGACGCGCGGAGCGATGATCCTTCCGGCGAATCCCGCCGTCCGTCCGTCGAGCGACGTCGAGGCGATCGCCGGCGCCTCGCATCTCGCGTTCGTCGACGATGGCCGACTTCCGTTCGACGACGAAACGCCGCTCGTTCCGATCGACGGTCCGTCGGACGTGACGTCGCCTGACGGAGCGATCGTCGATCCGGTTTCCGACGAGGCGAGCTCGACGAGCGAGTGCGGTCTGCGCGACGGCGACGAACTCTGGCTCGTCAGCTCGCGCGATATCGGCTGCCCCGGCTGCGATCTGGCCGGCTTGCGCTATCGCCGCCGCGAAGGAGATCGGTGGGAGCTGCGTGATCGGGGGCTGTTCGAGGAACCGGCGATCGCCGATCGACCGACCGTCGTCTTCGTGCACGGCAACCGGACCGATCTTTCCTATGCGATCCGACGAGGGAACCAGGCCTACCGAGCGTTCGTCGCCGCCGATCCGACGATCGGTCCGGTCCGGTTCGTCGTCTGGGCTTGGCCGAGCGAACGTGACTCGATCGGCGTCCGCGACTTTCGTCTCAAGGCGCACCGCGCCGATCTCGAAGGGTGTCTGTTCGGCACCTTCCTGGCGCGACTCCCCTCGCACCAACCGCTCAACCTGATCGGTTACAGTTACGGCAGTCGGATCGTGCTCGGCGGAATCACGATGCTGACCGGACGACCGCTCCACGGTCGCCAGGTCGAGCTTCCGCCCGACTACGTTCCGCCGCCGATCCGCGTGACGCTGATCGCCGCCGCGACCGCGCCGTCGTCGCTCCTGCCGGGGCAGCTCTACGGAAGTGCCTATGAGCTGATCGATCGCCTGCTGCTGATCAACAACAGCGACGATCGCGCGCTGCGGCTGTATCGGTTCGTCGATCGAGCCGCGTCGATGCCGGCGCTCGGCAGCTCGGGTCTGGCCGTCCGACGTCTGGTCGACGGTGGACTGCGAGTCGAGCAGCGGGATGTCGCCGCACAGGTCGGATCACAGCACAAGATCGATCTCTACTTCGGTTCGCCGACCGTCGGGCGACTGGTCCGCGAGCAGGTCGCCTGGATCGCCCACGAGGTCCGACATGTCTCGTCTGCTGGTGCTGGGGGCTCACCCTGACGACGCCGAGTATCACGCCGGCGGCCTGACCTCGATCTATCGCACGCTCGGACGCACCGTCCGCTGGATCTCGGTGACCGACGGTTCGGCCGGCCATCATCTGCTGCACGGCCCCGAACTCGTGGCGCGGCGGCGGCGCGAGGCGGCCGCCTCGGCCGCTCGGGCTTCGGTCGAGCATCAGGTGTGGGACTTTCCCGACGCTCACCTGGTCGCCGATCTCGAACTGCGACAGGGCGTGATCCGCGAGATCCGGACCTTTCGCCCCGATCTCGTCCTGACGCATCGCCCGTGGGACTACCATCCCGATCATCGGGCGCTCGGCCAGGCGGTGATGGACGCCTGTTATCTGGTGACCGTTCCGGGGCTGCTGCGCGAGGTCCCGGCCCTGGAACGCGATCCGGTCGTCGCCTATCTGGCCGATCCGTTCCGCAAACCGATCGAGTTCCGCCCCGATCGAGTTCTCGACGTCTCGGATCGGATCGACGCGATCGTCTCGTGCCTGGCCGAGCACGAATCGCAGTTCTTCGAGTTCCTCCCCCTCAGCTTCGGCTCACCGGAGCCGCTGCCGGTCGACCCGGCGGAGCGACTTCCCTGGCTGAAACGCTGGTTCCTGGCGCGGACCGCCTGGCGATCCGAGCGATGGAGCCTCGGGGGGGAGCGTCTGATCGAGGCGTTCGAGCTGGCGGAGCATGCCTCCGGAGCCGACCCGGAACTTCTCGATCACCTTTTTCCCGGCTCTCGACCGCTCGGCTGAACGGCCGGTGAAGTCGGCGCCCCGGTCGATCCACTCGGGAGCGAACGGGGATCGTTTCCGCCGAGGCCGGTTTCCCCCCGTAGAATCGGTTCGACCTCACCCGTAATCTGCGATGACGTCGTCAGCGAGACCGCTGGCGTCGTTCGGAATCGAATCCCGCTCGGTTGCCGATCCCCACGATCGGACCGCCGTTCTCGTCGGGATTCGATCGCAAACCACTCTCGATCGGCGTCCGAATCGGACCTCTCCTGTCCACGTAATGGGGTGTCTCGTCATGAAGCGGTTGGCAGTTCTCGGTGTGGTGATGGCCTGCGGCCTGGCTCTGGCCGGTCCGGCGTTGGCCCAGCCTGGTGGTCGTGGTCAGGGAGGCCCCGGCGGCTTCGGCGGCATGGGGATGGGCATGGGGGGCATGGGAGGTGGCGGTCTCGCGACCCTCCTGAACTTCGAAGCGGTCCAAAAGGAGATCGGTCTCGAAGAAGATCAGCTGACTCAGGTCACCGAAGCCCGCGAAGCGATCAACGAGAAGCGCCCCGAGTTCGACTTCCGCTCGATGCAGGACCTCTCGGAGGACGAGCGGGCCGAGAAGATGGAAGAGTTCCGCGAGTCGATGACGAAGCTCGCCGACGAGATGAACGAGAAGATCGAGGAGATTCTCCTGCCGAACCAGCTCGAGCGTCTGCAGCAGATCGAAGTCCAGTTCATGGGAAGCCGCGCCGTGACCAACGAGCGCGTCAAGAAGGAGCTCGAGATCAGCGAGTCGCAGCAGGAGAAGATCGACGAGATCTTCGAAGAGCAGGCGACCAAGATGCGCGAGATGTTCGGCCAGGGTGGTCGCGGGGGACGCGGCCAGGGCGGTCCCGGCGGCCAGGGTGGCGGTCGCGGTCAGGGAGGCCCGGGGGGCAACTTCGAAGAGATGCGCACCAAGATGGAAGAGCTGAACAAGGCGACCGACGAGCAGATCATGGACGTGCTGAGCAGCTCGCAGCGCGACAAGCTCGACGATCTGAAGGGTGAAGAGTTCGACGTCGCGTCGCTCCGCCGCGGCCCGGGTGGTCGTGGTCAGGGGGGCCCGGGCGGTCGCGGTCAGGGAGGTCCCGGCGGTGGCCGCGGCCAGCGTCCCCAGGGGGATGACGGCGGCAACGATCGCGCCTGATTGATCGGATGACCTGGAATCGGCCAGCGGGCGGCGAGTCACTCGTCGCCCGCTTCGCTTTCTTGACGCAGCTGACTCGTCGGTCGGAGCACCGACTCGCCCCGTCTCCGCGACGCTCGGGACTCATCGCATCGGACCGTCCCGGCTAAGCTGGACGAAATCGAAACCGCCGCGGCCGATCGCGCCGATGGACTCCCTTCGGTCTCGGTCTTCTGACGAATCTCGCGATGCTTCTCGCCTTACTTCCGAGCCTCGACGGCGATTCGCTTGCGGTCCTGCTCAGGACCCTGCAGGTTTCGGGGCTGTCGGTCGGTATCGCGCTGGCGATCGGCATCCCGCTCGGTGCCGCACTCGGACGAAGCGACTCACGCGCGGCGTCGCTCGGGCTGGCCGTCGCGCGGATCGCGACGGCGTTGCCGCCCGTCGCGATCGGCCTGGTCGTCTACCTGCTCCTGACGCGCCGCGGTCCGCTCGGCGATCTCCAGTGGCTCTTCACTTGGAAAGGGATGGTTCTCGCTCAGGTCGTGCTGATCCTCCCCTTTCCGATCGCGGTGATTGGTCAAGGGATGCGCGCGATCCCGCGCTCGTTCGAACGCGAGCTGGCCGCGCTCGGAGCCTCGCCCCGTCAGCTCCGATGGCTGCTGCTTCGCGAGTTGCGACCGAGTCTGATGCTCGCTGCGAGCGTCGCGCTCGGCCGGAGTCTATCGGAGGTCGGGGCGATCCTGATCGTCGGGGGGAACGTCCGCGGCAGCACGCGTGTGCTCACCACCGCGATCGTGCAGGAGACCGGGCAAGGAAACTTCGAGTCGGCACTCGGCAACGCGCTCGTGCTGATGGGGCTGGCGACCCTCTGCCAGCTCCCCCTGCTCTTCCTCGATTCGGGAGCCCGGCATGACCGCGACTGAACCGCCGGTACCGCCGGCGCTTCGCTGCCGTCGTCTGACGCGCCGCGTCTCGGATCGATTCGTCGTCGAGCTCGAAGACTGGACGATCTCGGCCGGAGCGATCACCGTACTGCTCGGCCCGACCGGCTCGGGCAAGTCGACGGCACTCGAACTCCTGGCCGGCACCCTTCCCGCCGACGCCGGCGAACTGCTCGAAGAAGCCGCGCCGTCGAGCCTGCCCGATTCGCTCGAACGCCGACGCCGCCGAGCCTGGCTGCCGCAGCGTCCGCGGCTGATCCGCGGCACCGTCCGCGACAACGTCGCACTCCCGCTCCGACTGCGCGGCGAGGAATCGGCCGAGCGGGTCTCGCAGCAGTTGGAATTGTGGCAGCTGACCGAATTGGCCGATCGTCGGGTCGAGCGACTGTCGGGGGGCGAGCGTCAATTGACCGCCCTCGCTCGGATCACGATGGCGGCTCCCGAACTGTTGCTGCTCGACGAGCCGACGGTCGGCCTCGATCCCGAGCGAGTCGCCTCGGTCGAGCGGCTGATGCGCCTCGCGGCCGATCGAGGGACGACGATCGTCTGGTCGACCCATCATCTGCATCAGGCGCGCCGCATCGGCGAGCAGGTCGCGTTCCTGTTCGGCGGGCGATTGCGCGAGACCGGAGTCCTGGTGGAGCGGTTCGCGGAGCCTCGCGACGCCGAGTTCCGTCGGTTTCTCGTGGGGGAACTGCCGTGCTGAATCGACGCTTCCGCAATCGGTCGCGTTCGGGACCGTTCGTGTCGCTCGCACGAGCGCTCGTCTCGCTGCTGATGACGTTGCCGCTGCTGCTCGGTTGCGGTGCCGAGCCCGAGACGGCGGCGTCGCAGCGCCCGATCCGCTGGGTCGCGACCACCTCGGTCCAGGACACCGGTCTGCTGGAATCGCTCGTCGAAGAGCTTCAGCGGCGGACCGGATCGCGCATCGAGGCGGTTGCGGTCGGCAGCGGTCAGGCGTTCGAGTTGGCGCGCCGCGGAGACGCCGATCTGCTGATGACCCACGCTCCGGCACTCGAGGAGGAGTTCCTGGCGACCGGCCTCGCGACGCGCCATCGGATCCTGATGACCAACGACTTCGTCATCGTCGGGCCGCCGGACGATCCGGCCGGAATCCGCGGCTCGGACGATGCGGTCGAGGCGCTGCGAAGGATCGCCGCAAGCGGATCGTCCTTCGTCTCGCGCGCCGATCGATCGGGCACCCATCTGTGCGAAAAGCAGCTGCGCGACGAGCACGGGATCGAGTTCGCTTCCGAGCAGCTGATCGAGACGGGACTCGGCCAAGCCTCGTCGCTGCGAGTCGCTGCGGAACGAGGTGCCTACACGCTGACCGATCGAGCGACGTTCACGGTCCATGCCCGAACGCTCGACCTCGAGTCGCTCGCGGCAGGGGATGTCCGTCTGGCGAACCGCTATCGCCTCTTCGAGATCGCCCCCGAACACCGCCCCGCCGGCAACGATCCGCGCATCGCGCAGCTCTTCGAGACGATGACCGATCCGACGACGGCCGAGTTCATCGAAGCGTACGGCGTCGACGACTACGGAAGATCGCTCTTCCGGAGCGAGGAGTCCTATCTTCCGTCATCCGACGATCCGCCCCGTGCGGGACCGCCTGCTTCTCAGTCACCTGACCGCTGATCGACCGATCGATCACGCGCGAGGACATGCACGACGCCGCGCGGGCCGGCGTTGACGACGATGGTCGGACCGATCGAGGCAGTGCGCCCCGAGCTGCCGTGGATATGGCCGCAGACGGCCAGCGCGGGGGCGCGACGGCGGATCGTCGCCAGCACCTCGCGACTCCCCAGCGACACGCCGCGCGTTCCGTGATCGAGCACGCCGTAAGGAGGCGAATGCGTCACGAGCACCGCGCCGATCGGGCACGGTTCGAGGAGCACCGCCGCCTGTTCCTCGGACAGATCGAAGCTCCAGGATCCGAACGGCGTGATCGGCACCGCGCCGCCGACTCCCCAGAACGCCAAGCCGTCGATCGTGCATCCCGAGCCGTGCAGGACATGGACGTTCGGCGTCCCCTGCCAGGCCCGCCGCAGCTCTTCGTCCGATTCGGCATTCCCCGGAACGACGACCATCGGCTTGCGGATCCCGCGCAGCACGTCGCAGAGTTCGTCCAGACCATGACGAGCCGAAGCGAAGTCGCCGGCGCCGATCACCACGTCGACCCGATCCGAGAGTTCCACCAGACGATTCGCGGCGGTCGCGTCGCAATGCACGTCGCTGAACAGAAGCAGACGCATCGTCATCCCTCCGGCGGCAGGTCGATGCGGCGCTCGAGTTCGTCCTCGGCGAGCGGATCGTGATCGGCCAGCTGGCGTTCGAGGACCGCAAGCGTCGCTTCGGACGCGTCGCCACGTCGCGACGCGATACGTCGACGCAGCTCGTCCGGCGGCGCCTCGCACGCGACGATGCCGCACCGGAGCCCGAATTCGGCTCCGAGCGCCACGAAGCGATCACGCTCGCGCCGTCGCAGGAAGGTCGCGTCGACGATCACGCTCCAGCTGTCCGCAAGGATGCGTCGCGCGACGGCGACCAGTTCTTCGTAGGTCCGCTCGGTCATCGACGACGAATAGGCGATCGCAGCATCGCCGGACGACGCCTCGGGAGCGAGCCCCATCAGGCGTTTGCGAGTCGCATCGCTGCGCAGCCGAATCGCTCCCTGCCGCTCGACCCAGCGAGCCGCTTCGGTCGACTTGCCGCTCCCCGACAGCCCGTGCGTGATCATCAGCTGCGGAGCACTCGGTCTCGAGTACGACTCGGCCAGATCCAGGTAGGCGCCGGTCGACGCGTCGGCTTCGGGGAGCGGGGTTCGGCCGTCGAGCGCGAGGCCGAGTTGCTGGAGCTGTCGGATCCGTTCGACCTTGGCTCGAACGAGCGCTCGATAGCC
>CAZZBI010000029.1:19368-26478 GCA_964652385.1 uncultured Pirellulaceae bacterium
TCGTAGTCCCCCGATCGCTCGAGGTATCGGTCGAGCACGCGTCGCGCATGCGCGACGAAGCCGCGGTCTTCGAGATCCATCAGCAGAAAGGCGAGTTCGGCGGCGACGTCGATCCAGCGAAACCGCTCGTTGAACTCGATCGCATCGAACGGCACGAACTCGCCGCCGAGCAGGATCAGGTTCCCCAGATGCAGATCGCCGTGACATTCGCGGATCCGACCGGCGGCGATCCGTCCGATGCGCCGTTCTCGTTCGTTCACCCCCCGTCGCTCGACCTCGTCGCGCAGCCGTTCGATCGACTCGCGCCGCGACGTTCCGGCGAACGCCTCGGCCAGGAACGCGACGTTGATCCGTGCGGGCACCACCGTCGACTCGGCGCCCCGTTCGTCCGGAGCGAAGACGGGGATCTCGAGCAGCGGCGAAAGCGGGCTCCCTCCGTCGAAATGGTCGGGCAACTCGGACCGATCGCGCGGTGCGATCGCCGCTGCGACATGCATCTCGGCCAGTCGATCGGCCAACGGGACGAGGGCTGCCGGCGCCAGGCGATCCCGCTCGATCCGAACGGCCGCCATCGCGTCGGCCGGAAACCGTCTCATCCTGACCGCATGCTCGATGATCGGTCCTGAACCGACGAACGTCGCACCATGCTCTCCGGCGCGGATCGGAGCGACATCCAGATAGAGCTGCGGCGCCAGACGGCGATTGATCTCCAGTTCCCGTCGGCACAGATGCCGGCGCAGCTCGAACGTCGAGTAGTCCAGAAAGTCGAACCGGACCGGCTTCTTGATCTTGTAGGCGAACGCGCCGGCCAACACGATCTGCGAGATGTGCGTCTCGATCCGCTCGACTCGATCGACCGGGTGCGGATACGACGCAGGATGAGCCAGGTTCGCCCACGGATCGTCGTTCGTCATGCGGTCGGCGGACATCGGCGGCTCGCGGCGGGGTCGCGGCTGGGTCGGTCGCGGAGCGTTCGAGTCGATCCGATCGCAAGGGCATCGTCAAGAACGACCGAAAGCCGACCGGTGCAGGACCGGGCGGCTCTCGGTTGACGTCGGCAGTCGCGAGCGGAGGAACGAATCGGGGGGCGTTCCGATCTCGCGTCGCTCGCGGGGATCAGTAGCGGATGATGAAGTCCGCGGTCAGGCGATTGTCGAGAATGTCGCGGCGATCGGTCAGCGGCAGCTCCCACGCGACTCCGAGCTCGGTGTGGTTGCTCGGCTTCAGCTTGACGCCGAAGGCGCCGGTGACGATGTCGTTGCCGGCGACGCCGGTCGACCCAAGATTGAACAGATCGAGTCCTTCCACACCCGGAACCACCGTGCTCGCTCCGGAACGGGTCCAGTGGTACCAGTTGAACTCGGTGAAGCCGTAGACGATCGAGTTGCCCAGACGTCGGTCGAAGTGATTCGACCAGTAGGCAAAGTCGCTCTCGACCGCCGGGTTCGCGGCGAGCGTGAAGCCGCCGGTGCTGATCCAGTGCCCCTGCTGACCGATGCGCGTGCCGCCGGTGGTGAACAGGTTGAAGACGCCGTCGCCGTTCCCCTGTTGCGTCCGAGGCGATCCGAACGGCGCCTCGTAAGTGACGCCGGCGCTCAGCAGCTGGCCGCACGCCGCGTCGCGGTACAGGTTGTATTTCAGGCCGACGTTGATATCGAGCCAGCCGTCCTGGATCAGCGGGTTGTCCGACGTCGCGAAGCCGTCCTTCGTCGCGATGATCGACAGGCGATCGTTCAGCGCGGCTCGCAGCTGCAGCGCGACGACGTTCACCCGCCCGCCGAGCGCGGCCGCCGGAACCTTGTGAGTCAGAAAGATCAGCCGCGCCTCGCTCAACGTCCGCGGATCTTCGAAATAGACCGGGTTCGTCATCGGGCTGATGAAGTCGTCGAAGCAATGATCGCTCGGCGCAAACAGGCTGAGCGTCCAAGAGTCGTCACAGCCGGCATCGCAGCAGACGTCGTCGCAGCACGTCGAGGAATCGGCGGCCGGAGCCGTCTCGCCGTCGGCGACCGTGTAGCGAATCGTCTCCGCCTTGGCAGGCACGGTCCAAGCGAGGGCCGCGACCGCCAACAGATATACCCACTTGGAGACCTTCATGGTCGTCCCCCACTCTTCAGGTGCCGTCGTCGCCCGAAAGGCCTCCTACCTTCCGAAGACGACAACTTCGTAGGGGGTGTTTCATCCGCCTAAGATGTGCGTATCAACCGCACATTCGGGGCGCCGACAAACATTGCCTGGATTGCCTGGTCGACGGTCGATCTAGCCGAGTTTCGCGCGCCGATACGCACGGCGAGCGGGAACTTGCCCCCTCCCGTCGCGCTCGGCCATCCGGCCTCGCACCGATGAGACGCGGCGAAGAGCGACCGGTCAGGTCACCTCGTCGGCACCGACCAGATCGGCGGTCCCCCAGAGACTCGGATCCTCGACGTACGGATAGTCGCCACCCAGGTTCCAGTTCTGGTTCCCCAGTTCCCGGTCGACGACCGAGTAGAAGAAGCCGATCCGCGGATGATCGATCGGCTCGTAACCGAACAGCCGGTCGGCCGGAATGCGGACCGCCAGCCAGTAGCCGTCGGGAAGGCGTTTCGCGACGACCGGCAGCGGTTCGCGCGATGCCGACTTCGGCTCCTCCTTGGCTCTCGGAATCGAGAGCATGACGGCGAACGGATCGATCCCCGCCTTGCCGGCGCCGATCGGAGCGGCCATGAAACGGTGACAGTAGCGACTGGCGCGATGGATCGTATGCGTGTCGCGGGTATCGATCCACAGGTGCAGACCGTCGCTGTCGGCCGGCATCCCTTCGCGGCACCACGAGACCTGACTCTTGCGGACCACCTTCGCCTCGAACAGCAGCCCCGATTCGTTCCAGGCGCCGCGGACGTCGGCGAACGGCCGTTTGCCCGCCAATTCGGCGAAGGTCGGCAACCGATACGCCTCGGGCAACTCGACTCCGGTCCGCCCCCACTTGCCGTCGAAGCGTCGCAGGGGGAGACGAAACGCGAACAGGGCTCCCGGATCGATCAGCGGCAACAGCGACATCGGGCGTTCCTGATCGGCTCCGCGGCGCGAGAGACTCGCGACCGCGTCGCGACCCGATCGGTCACGACGCGGCGCGGTCGATTCGGACGACGGCTCAGCAGAGGCCGGCCGCTCGCATCTTGCTGGCGTTCCCCGCCTGGCCGAACGCGACCATCCGGTCGACGCAGACCTGCTTCATAGCGGTGCGAGCCGGGGTCAGGTAATCGCGCGGGTCGAACTTCTCGGGGTTCTCCCAGAGCACCTTGCGGATCGCTCCGGTGATCGCCAGTCGGTTGTCGGTATCGACGTTGATCTTCCGCACGCCATGCTTGATGCCGCGCTGGATCTCCTCGACCGGAACACCCCAGGTCTGCTTGATCTTGCCGCCGTACTTGTTGATCAGATCCTGCAGTTCCTGCGGAACGCTGGAGCTGCCGTGCATCACCAGGTGGCAGTTCGGCAGCTTCTTGTGGATCTCCTCGATCCGAGTCATCGCCAGCGTCTCGCCGTCCGGCTTGCGGCTGAACTTGTACGCGCCGTGGCTCGTGCCGATCGCCACCGCCAGCGCATCGACCCCCGTCTCGGCGACGAACCGAGCCGCCTCGTCCGGATCGGTCAGCAGCTGATCATGGCTCAGCACCCCTTCGGCGCCGTGCCCGTCCTCCTGCTCGCCGGTCCCATGCTCGAGCGAACCGAGACAGCCGAGCTCTCCCTCGACCGACACGCCGCGCGCGTGCGCCAGCTTCACCACCTCGGCGGTCACCTTGACGTTGTACGCATAGTCGGCCGGCGACTTGCCGTCCTCCTTCAGCGAACCGTCCATCATGACCGAGGTGAATCCGTTCTCGATCGCGCTCAGGCAGGTCGCGACGCTGTTGCCGTGGTCCTGATGCATCACGACCGGGATATGCGGATACAGTTCGGCCGCCGCCAGCATCAGGTGCCGCAGATACGCGTCCTGCGAGTACTTCCGCGCGCCGCGCGACGCCTGGACGATCACGGGCGAATCGGTCTCGTGAGCCGCCTCCATGATCGACTGGATCTGTTCCATGTTGTTGACGTTGAGCGCGGCGACGCCGTAGCCGTTCTCGGCGGCGTGATCGAGCACCAGACGCAAGGGGACCAGGGGCATGACGTTCGCTCCGGCGGTGAGAGGGCTTGGCGCGAGGGAGAACCGTGCCAGGGAAATCGGTGCGAGGGAGATCGACACCGGTCGGCATCGACGGCGGCCGCCGTCCGATCGGCAGCTCGCCACCTCGTCGCACGGGCCTCGCGCCCCTCGAATACCGCATTATCCCGTTCGCTCACCATGCCACAAGGAGGCGGCCGGCGAGCGGACAGGCTCCCCGACCGCACGCCCTCGCGAAGCTCACTCCCGCGCGATTCCCTGCAGGTCGAAGTGCTTCAGGTACGCTTCCGCCATCTCGCGCCGAATCCGGCTGCGCACCTCCCGAGTCAGCACGCTGCCGTGATCGGCCCCGGGGATGATCTCGACCGTCGCATCGCTTCCGAGCGTTTCGAGTTCCTGCTTCAGCAGGATCGTCGCCCCTTCCAGATAGAACGTGTCGAGACTTCCCATCACGACGTGCAGCTTCCCCGCCAGCAACGGCCCGTCGGTCTCCCATCGCTCGCGCAGCCGCAGCGAGATGTCGTAATCGCTCCAATGGGCGATCGTCTCGGGATCGACCTGGCCGGTCGTCCGATCCCACATCGTTCGCGGCAACCCCTGCTCGTCGGGCGGGCTGAACACCGCCTCGAACGACCGCAGCTGCCCGCCGCGACCGAGCACGTCGTCCAGGCGCCCGAAGTCGGGATACCAGACCACCGGCGTCTCGCCTCGTCGCGCCAGCGGCTTGCGGCTCCCGTCCGCCTGGAAGTAGATGCTCTGCGGCGGATCGGCATACAGATCGGTCTGCTGATAGTCGCGGAAGTCGACCGGATCGGGCG
Organism: uncultured Pirellulaceae bacterium; assembly: GCA_964652385.1. GTDB lineage: Bacteria > Planctomycetota > Planctomycetia > Pirellulales > Pirellulaceae > UBA11682. Next base: position 24,334 of record CAZZBI010000029.1, read on the forward strand.
AGGTGCTCCAGACGCCGCCGAAGGCACTCGGGTAGCGAACCTGGAGCCACAGGCTCGACCAGCCGCCCGAACTGTGCCCCGTCACGAAGCGGGCTCTTGAGTCGTGGACCGTCCGGAACTGCGCATCGATCGCCGGGATCATCTCGTTCAGCAGGGCCCAACCGCGCGGGCCGTTGATCGCGCTGTCGGCATAGACGTGATGCCCCCATTTGCACTCGCCGCTGAGCAGCACGCGGATGAACTCCGGCTCGTCGGGAGCGGCGGCGGAGGGAGCGGATCGTGCGGCGCGAGCGGCCATCTCGGGCAGATGCCCGCCGAATCCCGACACCTCGTAGATCGTCGGATAGCGGCGCTCGGGCTGCTCGTCGTACGACGCCGGCAGCACGACGACCGCGCGATCGATCACGTCGCGCTGATGGAACTCGCTGAGCGAATCGCTCCGCCGTTCGATCACCTTCACGTGCGGACTTTCGGGCCAGACGGTCGGCGGGACGATCTTGTCGAGCGTCAACGCGAGCGTCGTCGCTCCGTCGGCCTTGACCTCGAACAGCGTCGATTCCGAATAGCGATTGCCGACCCCCTGCGGTGCATTCGGATAGTCGAAGTCGGTGTCGAAGATCGCCGCGGCCGCATAACGCCCAGGGGGAAGCTTCGACGGCACGTCCGGAAACGACACGGCCGAATCGTCGATCGTCCGCACGCTCCCCGGCTCCCAAGCGACGACGTCGATCGCATAGAACGGCTCGGGCGAAAACCAGCTCGGCGTCAGCTCGACCGGCGCTTCGGTCCGCGTCGAGACGTAGACATACAGCCGACCGGTCCGTCGCGCTGCTTCAGGAGCGTTCTCGGCAGGGAGCGTCACGTCGAAGCGGATGCCGCTGGCCTGAGTCGCCGATGCCGACGTCGTGCTCCCCAGCGACAGCGCCAGCAGCACGGTCGTCGCCAAGACGATTCGCCGGAGCCTCTCGATCCCCTCGCGGCGACGCTCGGCACGACCAGGCACCGAAAGCTCGGGCGCGACCGCCCGGTCGCCGGCCTCACGAGACGCTCGGACGCCGCGGAACGGCGGAAGCGCGAAAAGGGCAGAAGGCTCGAACGACGAACGGATCGACATCAGCACGACTCCGAAGCACGGGTTCCGCCGGCGCGGAAGATCAGAGGCCGAACGGCATCAGGCCGGCGGCCGGGCTCATTGTTTCCGCTCCCGGAGCGTGACGCTATACTGCCGTCCGCCCGCCACGAGACGATTCGCCGATCGCTCGGCTCGCGGGTCTTTCCGCTCCCCTTCTCCCGCAGTCGGCAGGCCGATGCCCCGTTTCGTCGTCCGTTACGGATCGATGCGCCATCTGGGCGTGATGTCGGCGCGGGTCGAGACGTTACGTCGCGGCGATCGAGTCGTCGTCCGGACCAACCGCGGCGTCGAGATCGGCGACGTGCTCTGCGAAGCGACCGACGACGCGCTCGCGCATCTGGACGATCCGCCGCAAGGGACGATCCTGCGCCCCTTCTCGGATGACGACGCCGCCGAGGCCGCTCGCATCGAAGGACGCCGCGACGGCATCTTCGAGACCTGTCGGACGCGGATCGCCGAGTCGGGGCTGGACATGAAGCTGATCGACGTCGAGACGACGTTCGGCGGCGATCGGATCGTCGTCTATTACCTGAGCGAGAACCGGGTCGACTTTCGCGACCTGGTCAAGACGCTCGCCGGCGAACTGCGGACCCGAGTCGAGATGCGACAGGTCGGCGTGCGCGACGAGGCGAAGCTGCTCGCCGACTACGGCGACTGCGGCAAGCCGGTCTGCTGCAACACGCATCTCAGCCAGATGCCCCCCGTCTCGATGAAGATGGCGAAGCTTCAGAAGGCGACGCTCGACCCGAACAAGATCTCGGGACGCTGCGGCCGACTGAAGTGCTGTCTGCGCTACGAATACGGCACCTACGAGGCGCTGCTGCGCGAACTGCCGCCGGTCGGATCGGAAATCGTCACGCGCGAGGGGAAGGGACGCGTCATCGGCGTCGAACTTCTCGCCGAACAGCTGCTGATCGAAGCCGAGGACATGCGCCGCCGTTCGATCCACTCGAGCGAGATCCTGACCGTCGTCCGTCGCGGTCCCGATCGGAGCGGACGTCAGGGAGGAGGCT
>CAZZBI010000030.1:0-572 GCA_964652385.1 uncultured Pirellulaceae bacterium
CGCCCTCGCTCGCATCCATCCCGTTCTCCTTTCGACGATCGCGTCGCCGCTCGAATCGTTCGCTCCGCAGCGGCGCGCCGGCGATGCGAGCGGCAGTGTCGAACGAAGGGAAGGTTACCGCAACCGGACCGATCCTGCGTCGCTCAGAAGATCGAGCCCTGATCGAGCTGCAGCTGGCTCGGGAAGAGCGCGTAGGCTCCTTGGGTCAGATACAGGTTGATCAGTTCGTCCGCGCGCTGGATCCGGGTCTTCGGCACCAGAATGACATCGGTGTCCCAGAGCCAGATGTCGGGAAAGTCCTCGGGGCGCGAGCGGTTGGTGCTCGACAGATCGATCGTCGTCGCGACCAGTCGCCAGTCGACGGTCCGCCGCAGGATCACCACCTGCTTCATGTTGCCCCCCGGCAGATTGCCTCCTGCCTGAGCGATCGCCTGCCAGGCGGTCATCGGCAGTCGCGCTTCGAGTCGCCCCGGCTGGGCTACCTGACCGAGCACATAGACGAACGACGGCGCGGTCTGTTCGATGTTGACCGTCACCCGAATGCCGGTGACGACCTGGGCGTAGCGCGAGTT
>CAZZBI010000030.1:582-5529 GCA_964652385.1 uncultured Pirellulaceae bacterium
CTCTTCGCGCGTCAGGCCGACGACGCAGATCGTTCCGATCAGCGGCAGGGCGATCGAGCCGTCGCGGATGACGGTCAGTTGCAGATTCTGTCCGCCGTTCTGGAACTGCGAGCTGACCGCCAGCAGCAGGTCGTTCAGTCGCTGATAGACGCGAACCGGCAGCAACGTGATCCGCGGACTGTGGTACTTGCCGACCGAAACGAGCTTCTCTTCGAGCATCGCCCGCGCTTCGGCCAGCGTGAGCCCCGAGACCGGAACGCTCTGCAGGCCGGGGATCGAGATGGTCCCGTCCGGCATCACCTCGATCGGCTCGGCGACGTTCAGTTCGGCGTGCGTATCCGAACTGACTCGCACCTGGTCACCGTAGGCCAGACGGTAGCTCTGAGCGAACGGCTCGCGCGTCTGCTGAAAGGTGAACCGAATGACGTCGCCGCCGCGGATCCGGTAGCGCCCCGCCGACGGCTCGCGCCACGGGCCTCCCAGATCGAGATCTCCCAGTCGACCGCACGGACCGCAGCCCCCTCCGACTCCGCCGGTCAGCGGGACCCAGTCGATTCCCGATGCGTCCCGATAGGCTCCCTGAGGATCACCCATCTCCATCGCCCCGGGCAACGACTCGAACTGCTGCTGCGGAGGGCTCGGCGCGCCGTGGTACGGCATCAGCCAGTTGACGGTGGAGTACGGCGAGGCGAGTTCGTCGATCCGCGAATCGATCGCCGATTCGGCGACCGGTACCGGCTGCAGCTGCACCTCGCTCGGCGTGCGCCGCAGCAACTCGCTCTCGGCGGTCATCGCTCCCGTCGCCGTCGGGCGTCCTCCGTCGACCGAATCGTCCGGACGCCGATCCGCGGACCGGCGCGTCGCGGCGACGGACAGCAGTCCGGCAGCCAGGATCCCGCAGGCGAACATCAGGCGATCGCGTCTCATCGGTCGTTCATCCGCATCAGGAAAGGGGAGTTCGTTCGTCGCGGCCTTACCGTGCAGAGGCCGGAGCGGATCGTTCGCGTCAGCGCACCGGGCCGAAGAACGGAACGCCGCGCGGGGACTCGGCGGTGCGCGGGACCGCCGGAGCGGCGGGAGCCGGAGCCCCACCGATCGCCAGACGACTCGGATCGATCGCCGGCACCAGACGTCCTGCACCTCCTCGCAACGCCGCTTCTTCGGTTCGAGCGAGCTGCGCGAAAGCCGGTTCGCCGAGCCGCTCGTGCGTCTCGGCCAGGTTGTGCCACGCCTCGACGCTCGGACGACTGCGGAGGCTGGTCAGCAGCAGTTCCTTGGCCGCTCGCCAATGACCGAGCCGTCCGAGTTGGACCGCCAGCTCGTTGGCGGCGACCGGGTTGGCTCCGTCCAGCACCAGCGCGACCTGGTGATAGAGCAGGCTCTTGGGGACCGGCATCTCGTCGCTGAACGGGCCCAGATTCTCGGCATCGACGGTTCCGGCGATCGAGTGGATCTTGCCGAGCGTCACGAACGCCTCGGCGGCCATCGGTTGGCGTCCGCTGCCGGCAACGAGCATCTCGAGCGCCAACGCGTAGTACGCCTCGAGAGCGGCGATCCGATCGACCGGCTCGCGCCCCTCGGTCATCGCGACGAACGTCGCATGGCGTCGGGCGACGAGCGCCAGGCGAGTCGGATCGTCTCCGGCCCCGCAGCTCCGATGAAAGTCGGTCGCATCGCGCATCGCTTCGAGCCCGATGCGGCAAGCTCGTTCGTGATCGCGCACCGGGCCGATGCCGTCGAGCGTACGAGCGAGGTCGAGCAGCAGGTCGCCGATCGCTCGGTCGGCCGAGAAGAGCGCTCCCTTGCGAGCCAACCCCTGAGCCGCTTCGAGACGAGCGGCGAAGCTGGCGCGGTAGTCGTCCGATAGGGGGATCGGTCGAATGCGACGCATCGCGACCAGCGATCGCAACTCCGAGATCGCGGCCGCCGCGGCGTTCGTCTCGGCAACCGCGATCGACGCATCAGCCGAGGCGATGCCGTCCGCAACCTCCTGATTCGCCCCCGCTCCGAGCGCCGGAATCGGATCGATCCAGAGTCCTGACGACTCGGTCACGTCCGAACGATCGGCGGTCGCGGGAGGAACGAGCGTCGGCCCCGCTTCGCTTGCGGCGAGTGCTGCGGCGAGATCCGAGGCAGCCGGATCGATCGAAGCAGCGCCGTCGGCAGCGGACTCCGAGATGCGGACATGCGAGTCGGACGCGAACCGTTCGGAACCGATCGGCCGAGCCGTCACGCTCCGACGAGCCGGTGTCGAATCGAGGGGCGACGACGAACCGCGGCGATCGACCGAAGGCGAAGCTACGTTCCGCTCGAACCGTTCGGTGCGAGCCGCGGCGGTCGAGCGATCGGCGGAGCGGCGCGAGCCGGTCTCCTTCACGTAGACCGCCAACAGGCTGATCGTCAGCACGATCAGCGGGAAGAGCGTCGTGCGCTTGAGCGTGTCCGTCCTCATCGCCGCAAGCCTCGTCGGTCGCCCGCAGGAAGGGCGACGGTAGCAAGACCCGAGGAGGCTCCGTCGCTCCCCGAGACCGCTCGGATCCGAACCGTTCGCGTCGCGACCGGCCGAATCGTCACGGCACTCGCATGATCGGAAACCGCTCCGTCGCGCCTCATCCGAATCACCCCTCTCGGCCTCACGACGCGCGCCTTGCGAAGTCGCATTCGGCAGAGCCGGAACAACCGCTACCCGGCCATCGCCAGATCCGTCACGGGGCCTACAATCGTCACGATCCGACCGGGCGGCATGACCGACATGCCCGGCATTCGCTCCCCGACAGCTGCAGGAATCGATCGATGCGCGACACCCGGCGACTTCGTTTTCAGGGGAGCGGCGGAACGCTGGTCGGAATCCTCGAACGCCCGGTCGAATCGGTTCGGTTCGTCGCCCTGCTGACGCACTGCTTCACCTGCACCAAGGACCTGAAGTCGATCGTTCGCCTGTCGCGCGAGCTGGTCCGGCACGGGATCGCCGCGTTCCGATACGACCTGACCGGTCTGGGAGAGAGTGACGGCGACTTTTCGCGATCGACCTTCGCGAACGACGTCGCCGACCTGCATGCCGCTCTGGCGTTTCTGGCGGACGAGATCGAACCGGTGCGGTTGCTGATCGGTCACAGTCTGGGAGGAGCCGCGTCGCTGGCGGCAGCCGCAACCCGCTCCGGGCGACGCGGCGCGGAACGTCTCGCCGGAGTCGCGACGCTCGCCGCGCCGAGCGAAACGCCTCATCTGGCCGACATTCTCGTCCGACTCGACCCGAGTCTCGCGTCGGCCCCTCGCGGCAACGTCTCGATCGGCGGTCAGCGGTTCGAGATCGACCGCGCGAAGCTCGAAGGGCTGCGCAGCTACGACCTCCCCGGCACCATCGAAGGACTCGATCTGCCGACGCTCCTGTTCCATTCGCTGACCGACGAGACGGTCGGCGTGCGACACGCCGAGCAGCTCCGCAGTCGACTCGGAGCGAACTGCAGCACGATGCTCCTGCCCGACGCCGATCACCTGTTCGTCAGGGATCCGCGCGACGTCCCGTTCCTGGCCGACACGATCTCGCTCTGGGCGGCTCGGCAGGGAATCGGTTGAGCGGTTCGGCCGAGCGGCAACAACGTTGCGTGATCGCCGTGACGACGACACCCCAGGGACGTTCGACGTCACTCGCCGCGGCGCGCTCGACGCCGAAACGGAGCGATCCGGCGAACGCTCCGCACGATCGCCGGCCGCGGTTCAGACGCCCAGCTGAGCTCCGGCGCGATAGCCAGGGGCGAGCGCCGGATCGATCTCCCAAGCGGCGCGAGCGAGCTTGTCGACCGCTTCGCGAATCTGCTCTTCGTGATGCGCCGAGGTGAGGAAGAATCGGACGCGTGCCTTCTCTTCTTCGACCGCCGGATGCAGGATCGGCTGGGCGTTGATCCCCGCCGCGAAGAGCTTTTCGGAGAGCTGCAGCGCCGAAAGCGAGCTGCCGGTGATGATCGGAACGATCGGCGTTCCCATCGCCAGTCCGGTGTTGAGCCCGTAGCTCTTCGCGAGTTCCAGGAAGAGCTTCGAGATCGACGCGAGCTTCGCGACCCGCTCCGGTTCGCGCTGCAGGACCTGAACCGACGCGAGGGCCGCGCCGGTGCTCGCGGGAGGAATGCCGTTGGCGAAGACGAACCCCGGCGTGGTGTAGCGCAGGTAATGGATCATCTCGCGCGACGAGCCGATGAAGCCGCCGCACGATCCGAACGACTTGCTGAGCGTTCCCATCCAGAGATCGACGTCTCGTCGAGCAACTCCCTGCAGTTCGCCGAGACCGCGCCCGGTGGCGCCGAGCGTCCCCATCGAGTGCGCCTCGTCGACGAACAGCATTGCCTTGTGCCGCTTCTTGACGTCGACGAACCGGCGCAGGTCCGGATAGTCGCCGTCCATGCTGTAGAGCCCCTCGATCGCGATCAGTACGCGACGATACTCGCCGCGGATCTCGGTCAGGATCTGATCGAGCTTGTCCCAGGCGTTGTGCTCGAAGGCGCGGCGACGGGCTCCGGAGAGCATCGCTCCCTGGATGATGCTGTTGTGAGCCAGGGCATCATGCAGGATCAGGTCCCCCGGGCCGAACAGATGGCCGATCACCGTCTCGTTGGTCGCATGCCCGCCCGGGAACGTGATGACGTCCTCGAAGCCGAAGAAGTCGGTGATCGCTCCTTCGAGCTCGCGGTGGATCCGCTTCTCGCCCGACACCAGACGGCTGGCCGACACGCTCGTGCCGTACCGATCGATCGCCTCCTTGGCTCCGCGCGACACGTCAGGGTGACCGGAGAGGCCCAGGTAGTTGTAGCTGGCGAAGCTGATCAGGCGACGATCGCCGATGACCGTCGTGTCGGCGATCACCTCTTCGTGGATCGAGAAGAACGGATCGCGCGAACCGGTCGCTTCGATCAGCGAACGGTTGCGCTGGAGCCGGATGTACTCCGGCATCTT
>CAZZBI010000030.1:5539-16018 GCA_964652385.1 uncultured Pirellulaceae bacterium
TGACGTTGTAGAACGAATCGGGGATCTCCTGCAGCGTTCGCGAAGTCCCCTTCCCTTCGTCGGTTCGTCCCTTCTGCGGGACGACGGGGCGATCGCCGATGTGCTCCTTGACCGCGGCCGCCACCTCGGCCACCGTCTCGATCTCCTGCAGCACGTCGTCCGGGAATCGCCCGCCGAACGCCTCCTCGATCGCGTTGGCGATCTGCAGCCGCTCGAGCGAATCGAGTCCGAGATCGACGACGATGTTCGTGTCGAGACTCAGTTCGCGGGCCCGTTCCTTGGCGACTTCGCGCACCTTGATCATCACGATCTCGACGATTCGCGGATCGACCGAGATCCCTTGCGAACCGTTCCGCTCTTCGACCGGAACCGACTCCTCGACCGCATCGGTCGGCTGTTCCCAGACGCTCCAGCGAGCCACTTCGAGCAGTTTTCCTTGGACGAAAGCCTGCCGACAGGCATGCCGCTGGATCTTGCCGCTCGACGTCTTGGGAACCGAGCCGCTGCGCACGAGCACGACCGCGTCGGGAGGGACTTCGTGTTCCGCCGTGACGTTGCGGCGGATCGAGTCGATGACCCCCTTCCAGTCGCTCTTGCGGCCCCGTTCGACCTCACAGACGACGATCAGCCGCTCCGTCCCCTCCTGCTCGACCGCAAAGGCGGCGGCGCACGAGTTGCGCAGCGAGTCGTCCGAGTTCTCGACCGTCACCTCGATGTCCTGCGGGTAGCGATTGACGCCGCGGACGATGATCAGATCCTTGAGGCGACCGGTCACGAACAGCTGACCGCGACTCATGAAGCCGAGATCGCCGGTGCGCAGGAAGTCGCCGGCATCGGGATCGTTCGCCAACCGCGCCTGAAACGTCTCGTGAGTCGCGACCGGCTTGTTCCAGTAACCCCGTCCGACGCTGCCGCTCTGCACCCAGATCTCGCCGACCTGATCGGGGCGCATCTCGCGGAGCGTCTCGGGATCGACGATCGCCACCCGCTCTCCCGGGAAGACGCGCCCGCAACCGACGAGCGGTCGGGCCCCTTCGGCCCCTTCGCGAGCCGTTTCGATCCGATGCGAATCGAGCTTCGACGACGAGAACCAACGAACGACGGGCGGTTCGCGGCGATGGCTGCCGGTCACGATCAACGTCGTCTCGGCCATGCCGTAGCACGGGTAGTGCGCCTCGTGACGGAACCCGAGCGGGGCGAACTTTCGCGAGAACGCCTCGAGCGTCTGAGCTCGCACCGGCTCGGCACCGTTGAACGCGACCTTCCAGCCCGAGAGGTCGATCCCGTCGCAATCGTCCAGGTCGACTCGGTCGACGCAGAGCTGATACGCGAAGTTCGGACCGCCGCTGATCGCCATCCGATGCCGCGAGATCGCCTGGAGCCACCGGATCGGCTTGGCCATGAAGGCCATCGGGCTCATCAGGACGCATTCCTTGCCGACATACGCGGGATTGAGCATCCCGCCGACCAGTCCCATATCGTGGTAGGTCGGCAGCCACGAGACGCCGCCGCGCATCTCGTTGTCGATCTCGAACGCGTACGTGATGAACGCGGTGTTGCACATCAGGTTCGCGTGAGTCAACACGACCCCCTTGGGCGAACCGGTCGAGCCGCTGGTGTACTGGAGCAGCGCGATGTCGTCCGGACGGATGTCCGGCGGAACCCAGTCGCCGGTCAGCTCCTCGGGAATCTCCTCGGTCGCCAGCCACGGGATCGCCTTCAGGCTGGGCGAGTCGTCGAGCAGACCGTCGACTCGCTCGATCACGTCGCGGACGGTCAGCGCCGCCTTGGCGTCGGCATCTTCCGAAATCGCCTGGATCCGCCCCATGTTCCGATTGCGGCGAGGGGGATAGGCCGGAACCGGAATCGCACCGGCGTAATGACAGCCGAAAAAGGCGGCGACGAACTCGAGACCGGGGGGATACAGCAGCAGCGCCCGCTGACCACGGAGCCCCATCGCGACCAACTTGGCTCCGATCCGCCGCGCTCGAGCGTCGAGTTCGGCGTAAGTCCAGTGAATCTCTTCGGTTTCTCCGTCGACGATGAAGGAGTAGGCTCTCTCGTCCGGCTGTGCCTCGGTCCAATACCGCAACCGATCGACGAAGTTGGTCTTCGGGGGGCTGAACGGAGCGAGCAACGCATCCAGATTCAGGGACTCACCGTCGCCGGACATCACATGACCTGGTCTGTGGAGAGATTGAACGGGGGAGGCAATTTCGCCAACTTAACAGTTGCGGAATGGCCCATCAATGACGACCCGTGCTCCGCCGATTGCCTCGGATGGCTCGGATGAACGACTCCAAACCGTTGCCGCCGTTCGAGATGCGAAGCTCAGGGGGGGACGCCTTCGCGCCGCGGCCGACACACGGGACACCTCCCGGTATCGACCGTCCGATTCCCCCTCGGACAACTCGCTGGGCTTGGGTCTCGCTTGCCGGCGGTCTGCTGGCGATCGCGATCTGGGGTCTTCATCTGCTGATCGGTTCGGATCGGACGTCGGCCGAGCATCCTCTCGGCGGGCTGTTGTACTTTCTGATCGCATCGATCGGTTGGTATGCGGCGACTGCGGGAGCGGTCACGCATTTCCTGGCTCGACGCCGGATCGCTGCCGCCGAACGAGCGGCGGAAGAGGAGCTTCAGGGGGAGTTCACCGCGCTGCTCGGTTTTCTGATTTCCGTCATCGGACTGATGTTCTGGAATCGAACGACCGGGCCGTTCCGGTATGCCGCCACGTTCGTTCTGGTGGCGAGCGGGTTCGAACCGGACGCGGTGATTCCGACGATCCTGTCGATCGACGGCTGGATCTCGGCCGGCGTGCTTCTGGTGAGCCTGGGGTATGCCGCCATCGGCGGGCCTCCGGCAATCCGACGCGTGCTGCTTGCCGTCGCGGTCACGCTGATCCCGCTCGCCTTCTTCGCCCAATGGGTGATCCAGGGGCGTCAGAGTCAGCGGGAACGGCACGGCGAACACCGCGCCGGCGAACTGTCGAACGCCGTCCGCCAACTGCAGCTCGATCACCGCCGCCTCCCCGGCAGCGGCGGCCGGGCCCCCGGGCGCCCCCCCTGACTCGTCAAGCGTTCGCGGCGATTGACGCGACACTGCCGGTGCGGTCGACCGAGGCGCATGACCTGTCCCGTTCGCTCCGGCAGATCGAACGTCCGGCGGACGATTCGCCGGACTATTCCTGCGTCGAGATTGCGGCTGAGCGTTCGCCGCGGATCTCGTCGAGCAGCGCTCCCAGGTCGATCCGTACGTAGGGGCGATCCGCGGCCGGGTGCTTGTGATCGGCGTTGGCCACCCAGAGGATCCCATCCTCGGGAACGAACAGGACGTTGTGCAGGTTGGAACTCATCGCGACCGGGCGACTCATCAGTTCGCGCGCCGCGACCTCGTCGATCGAGCCGTGAGCGGCGAGGACTCGGGCGCGGAGCGTTTCCAGACGACTGCCGGCGGATAGGACCACCGCATCGGGAATCCCGCTTCCCAGTCGCTCGTGCCCCTCTCCCGGTCCGATGAACTCGATCGAATCGGGAGTCGCGGCGACGCCGACCGCCTGACGCCGTCGCCCGTCGGCAAAGACGTAGTAATACTCGCAGGTGCGAGGAGACTCGGACCAGAGTCGCTTGACCTCGTCGAGCGAATCGCACTCCTCGAGCGCTCGGCGCATCAGCGTGGCCATCGGCGCACCATCCCACAGCCCCTCCCCGCGCCCGCCCATCTCGCCGACCGAGATCGCTTCGGCATTCATGCCGCTGACGCTCCCGATGAATCCGGCATAGCCGACGTTGGCGAACGGGATCTGCCCTTCGGGCGCGACGATCAGCGTGGCGCACGCATCCTGCAGACCGATCGTCGTCATGTAGTCGAGCACGCGCCCGTGATAGAGCTTGCCCCCGACCGTCGCACTGCCGAACAGCGCGAAACCGGAACAGTGAAAGAGCTCGGGAAAGACGTTCACCGCTTCGATCAGATCGGTCGGTTCGCCGAGCGCTGCCGCCAGTGCCCGCGTCTCGCGCAGATGCCGTTCGGGAATGTGGGGCTTCAGCCGCGCGTACGCGTCCTCCAGTCGATGGCGAAACCAGACCCCGCCCCGAATCGTCTCGACCGTCGCGAAGGTGTGCATGACCGAGTCGATGCAGCGCCCCGCTTCGACTCGCATCAGCTCGCCGTGAGCCGTGCCGATCTCTTCGGGAGTCCCGGAGAGGAGGACGACGCGCTGCCCCTCGACCCAACGCAGCTCGCCATTGGCCGTCCGGCGTGCTTCCTGAGCCGGACGAGTCAGCGTCGGCCCGGGGGCGAGAATCTCGCCGGCCCGCCTTACGCCGCGAACCAGGGTCCGTTCCAGTTCCGCGCGATCGATCGATTCGCTCTCGAGACCGGACCAGTCGTCGATCGCCGGCGGCGCGGCGACCTGTGCCACTCGCTCGAGCGTCACCGTCGCATCGGCCGTCTCGACGACGATCCGCTCGGGGGCGGGAAACGAGATCGAAACCTCTCCCAACCGCCAAGCATCGCGAGTCGGATCGTGTTCGGCCTTCAACAGTCCGACCATCGTCGCCGCAAGCAGCGACGGCGAACTCTCCTGGACCATCCCCAGGTAGGTCTTCACGAGCGAATCGTCGCTCGTCATCCGAGCGGTCAGACCGAGCGGCGCGAGGGAGAGTCCGGCGGGAACGTCACCTCGCCCGACGTAGACTCGGCCATGCTTGGGAAGCGCCAGCGCCGTCGAGTCGATTCGACGGCGCACCGCCACCGCATAGTCGCGATGCGTCGCGGCGAAGTCGAACGAGTCGCGGTCGTAGCGCGCGATCCTCAGATCGACTCCCTGCATTTCGCCGTCGATCCGCGCATCGACCCGACCGCTCAGTTCGAACGCGTCGGCCTTGCCGGAAAGGAGCTGCAACCAGGGAGCCAGCCGCGTCGCCAGCGTCGACGCATCCTCGGCAGCACGCAGCACACCGCCGCCGTTCGTCAGAACGACGGCGGCAAGCACGGCAATTCGGATCACGAACCGCAGACTCTTCGATCGCATGACACCGTCACTCCGTGGGTTCGAGTCCTACCGGTCATCGCCGAGTCCTGAGGAGGGTGACGACCGGGCCCGCCGGCGGCGTCCGAAGACCGCCCCGATCGGGCATCGTGGGACGCTCAGCGTACCAGGAACCGCTCGCACCTCGCAAAGCAAGTTCGCCTCGGAAGCGGACGGATCGCGCCATGCGTCACGTGTCTCCCTACCGCTCGGACGATCGGCAACGTCGGTCGGCAAGAGTCCCCGTCTCCCTCGCTCGCCACACCGGCATCAGCGCTTCCTACCTTCGACAGCGACCTCGGGTGACTAGACTGAATTCGTTCTTCGCCACTCCGGATGCGAGCCATGCCCGACGTTCCCGAATCACCCGATCTTCTCTGCCTGTTGGCGATGCCGAGGACCGGCAGCAGCTACGTGTCGGTTCTGTTCGATGCGCATCCGCAGTTCCAGTCGCATACCGAGTTGTTCCATCGCGAAGCGGTCTTTCTGCGAGTGGCCGATCGAGCGGCTCTGCTTCCCGAACTGGCTCGGATCGCTCGGGCCAGATCCGCGGACATCTTCGACCCCGCGCTCGTCGCCTGGGCCCGGAAGTTCCCTCGGGCGCTGCTCGAGTTCCTGTCGGAGCGGCGCGAGAGGCGGTTTCTGACTTTCAAGGTCTTCCCGCGGCATCTGAGCGACGACCAGCTCGATCCGGTCCATTTCGACTCGCCGCGCATCGCCTGCCTGCTTCTCGAACGCCATCCTCTCGCCACCTACGTCTCGCAGCTCAAGGCGCGACGGACGCGCGAGTTCAGCCATCGGGACACGTCGGACCTGACCGTCGATGCCGATCCCGCCGAGTTCGTCGAGTTCGTCGCGACTCGCGCCCGATGGTACGAACGATGTCGCCGCGCGCTTGCCGCCCGAGGCAAGCCGGTCGTGACGCTGACCTACGAATCGCTGGCGTCGGCTTCGGAAGCGAATGCGCTCGCGATGCTCGTCGAAGCAGCGCGAGCGATCGGTCTGAATGACGTCGAAGACGCTTCGCTCGACGGAGCTCGACTCAGACCGAAGCAGGATCGACGAGCCCCGCACGAGTCGATCGGCGACTGGCCGAAGTTCGCCGCCGAGGTCGCCGAGCGCGGACTCGGCGACCTTCTTTCGATCGGGATCTGATTCGCATCGCGGCCGCGCCGGCCGTGGGCCGAACGATCGATCAGGCGGCCGCCGGTGCCGATCCGACCGAAGCACGTACCGGTCGGATCGCTCGCAGCGTTCCGAACGCCAACACCGCCAGGGCGGCGAGCGACGGGCCGACGAGCACCATCAGCACGACGCTGATCGTCACGAGCAGCAGTCCGGCGCGACGCGACTGGAACGGAAACGGTCGGTCTGGGCGAGCGATCCGTCGACCGACCAGTCCGACGACGATCAGCATCAGCAACACGGCACCGAGGATCCCCGACCGTTCGATCCGATCGCGATCGATGCTTCGAGCGGTCACTTCGATGCCGCCGCGCGGCGTGCTGAACATCAGCAATTGCCCACGACGAGGGAGTTCCGTTTCGAGACTGTCCCAACCGGTATCCTCGAACTCCGTCCGAGCGGTCGTCGGCCCCGCCGCGCCAGCCAGCGTACTCCCTCCACCACCGCCGAACCCCATGCCCCCCATCGCTCCCGAAGGTCCGCTGGTCGGCGGCACGAACTCTTCGCCGGAGCCGATCGTCGACCCCGGCATACCGCCTCCGGCCGGCCCGGCGATGGAGCCGAGCGACAGGCTCTGGGACTGCTGCGACAACTGATCGCGATAGCGATCCAGCTTGTCCGCAGGCGCGGGCTGCGACAGATCGTCCGCGACTCCGTTCCCCATCACCCCAGGTCCGGCGGCATTGCCGTAGCGTCCCAGATTGCGGCTGTTCTGCTGCCGAAACGATTCGTCGTCGGCCGACTGACGCTGGCCGCGCCCGCGATAGAATCGCCCTCCTTCCGCATCGGTCTCGAGGGGCGCACCGCGCGTGATCGGGGCTTCGATGGTCGAAGCGACATCGCCGAAGCCGGCGTCCTTCCAATTCTCGTTGAAGTCCGCGGCACCGGCGCCTGAAGCGGCCGGTCCTTCGCCGTCGGATACGCCGAAGTTCAGGCCGAGATCCGAAACGACGTTCGACGATCGCTGCAGCCCCTGCCCCAGATAGAACGAGTTGAGTCGGTCACGATTGCCGACACTCGACGCATTCGACTCGGCCAGTTGCTCCTCGACCTGGCGTTCCGCCTCGCTGAGCAGACGGCCGTTGCTCGATTCGACTCGCAGCCATTCGTGCGACAACTCGCTGCTGCGCGCCGCGATCTCGGACCGATTCCGTTCGTACAGCTCCCGCGCCTCCTTCAGATTGACCGACGTCCGTACCGAACCGAAGGCACCGACCGATTCGAGCGCCTGTTGCGCTGCGACGATCCGCTTCCCCAGATAGCTCTGGAAACCGATCGCCAGTTCGGTCTCGTCCTTCGCCCGCGTCATCGTCCCGTCGACGTCGAACCAGACGCGATTCTCGGGCAGATACAACCGCAACTGACTCAGTTCGACGTTGATGCTCGTCCGAGCGATCAGCGGAAATCGGATCGCCGCTCCTTCGACTCCCAGATCGATGCGACCGCCGTAGCGGACGACGACCGGATAGTCCCCTTCACCTTCGGCCGTCCGGATCAGCGGCAGCCGGACGCTGCGGCGATCGGTCTGTCCGGGAACCGCGAGCGGCCGGATCGGTCGACCGGCGACCGAGGCAGTCCACAGAGTCGCGCCGTCCGGAAGCTCGACCTCGAGAAAGGGTTCGTCCGCGTTCGCCACGCGATACTCGACCTGGCCTCGATACGCTCCGGCGTCGTCGACGACCAGCAACGTCACGGCCAACGGGATCACCGCACCGACGCTAGCGACTTGTTGCCGTTCGAGCACCTGCAGCGTCAGCCTCGCCGACTCCGTGTCGTCGCGGGCGACGAACAGCTGCGAGATCGTATCGCCGAGAATCCCGACCGCATCGCGCCACGCCTGTTCCTGGCGACTGACCGGCTCGAGCGCGATCGCCGTTCCGTCTCCGACGACGATCTCGTCGCGTCCGACGTTCTCGATCGCCAACAGACGTCGATCGGTCCGACCGGTCCGTATTTCGGCCAACCGGACTTCGATCGCCGAGCCGTCGGCGGCGCGATCATGTTCGATCAGCACCGAGTAGGTCCCGCGCACCGAGTCCTGCAGTTCGAGCTCGAGCGTCTTCCAACCTTCGCGCGGCGTCCCGTCGGCGGCGATCGCATCGGTCCAGGTCTTGCGCCGCAGCAGCTTCGCCATCACGCGCGCACCGACTCGGTCCGACGGCAGATCGATCCGGACGACCCGAATGCCGGCCTGCCGGATGTCGAAGTCGATCAGCGTCGTCTCTTCGACACGATCGTTCGACACGCGAACGTTGGTCAGGGTGCGAGCCGAGACCTGAGCGACTCGCGGAACGAGTACGACATCGGCCGAATGCTGCACCTCGCGGACTTCCAGGCCGACCTTCGCCAACCCCTGTTGCGCAGGTCCCAGCCAACCGATCTCGGTCGCCTGACGTTCGCGCAGACCGATCGCGTTCTCGATCCTGACGTCGGTATCGGGATCGCCGAGGATCGCCCATTCCCCCTTGCGACTTTCGATTCCGGGGAGATCGAAGCGGGGAAGCTCGAGACGATCGCCGACTCCTTCCATCACGTCGTCGGCGCGAGCGGTCCGCGCGAAGATCGACAGCTCGAACGGTTCGGTCCGTCCGTCGAGCAGATCGACCGACAGCCGTCGCCGCCCTTCCTCCTCGATGACCGACCATTCGAGTCCTTCGGGGGCAAGTCGATCGAGGCGATAACCTTCGGGCCACGAGATCTCGACGCGATAGAGCGGCTCTCCTTGCGGCACGAACCGGAAGAGTCCTTCGATCGCCACTTCGCGGCGGTCGACCCGCAGCGTCGCACGCCACTCGGCCGAGACGACTCGGTCGGCCGGTTTCGCTTCCAGTCGGAGCGAGAACGGCGGCTTGACGAAGCGGAACGACTGGTGCGGCACCAAACGGAGCACCGCCGGGTCATGCGCCTCGGCGATCCCTTCCATCGCTCGCAGCCCCTCGGTCAGGTCCAGCCGCGAGAGGCCGTCGTCGAGCAGCGTCGTCAGCCGAACGCGGGCGCTGCGCCGGACGGCAAGTTCTCCCGACTCGAGCGCCGCGCCGACGACCGAGACGTACGGGACCTGCAGTTCGAGCGTTCTTCCCGAATACGATTCCCGTCGCGTCAGTCCGAACAGGAACGACTCGCTGCCGCTTGCCGCTTCCAGCAGCGTCACTTCGATCCGTTGGCGATCGCCGTCGTCGATCACCTGATGTCCGCGCAGATTGGTTCCGACGACTCGCTCGACCTTCCACCCGCTCGGGATCGCGAACGAGAATCGATCGCGCGGCGTTCCGGGAAAGCCGAGATCGACCTTCCAGGTCATGCGGGCGCCGTCTTCGCGGACATCGAAGAGGGCGGTCGAGACGGCAGTCAGGGCACGGTCGACTTCGGTGACCGAAACATCGCTGCGCCACTGGAGCGAAAACGCTCCCGCCTCGCCGAGCGGCGATTCGATTCGCTCGTTCGGCGCGGTCGACTTCGTCCCGGCCGCGTCGACCAACTGCGACTGCCGCAGCTCGGTTCCCTCAGTCGGCAGTTCGATCGAGATCTCTGCAGCCGGCCCGCTCGGCAGATGCCCGGCGATCGCCCGCCATCCTCCCTGCTTCGACACCGCGAAGCGGGCCGAGAATTCGAACCGATGTCGCCCTTCCCCTTCGACATGCAGCAGCAGAGCGGCGGGAGGAGCCCCCGGCGGCAAGAGCGGCCGCGCCTCGTCCGGTATCGCTCCAGGCTGGATCGATTCGAGTCGCGCGGTCCGACCGTCGAGCGTCGCCGCGACGAGCGTGCCGCCCGAAAACGGGATCGGAATCGTCGCCGCACGATCGGCGAACAGGTCGATCGTCAGCGTCCCCTCGATCGTCACCGCCTCGGCATCGATCAACGTCACCCGGTGACTCGCCGCCGACACGGTGGCGGCGACCGCCGCCGCCGGCGCGGAAAGCGGCTTGTCGGGATAGGCTCGGTTCCAGAGTTCGACGTACTTCGCGTACGGAATCAGGATCCGATTCCCCTCATCGGCCGAACCCGGAAACTCGGGATCGAACGGGACGATCACCGCATCGTCGGGAACACGCACCTCTCCTTCGATCTCGGCCAGCCAGGCGCGAATCGACTCGATGTCGACCGGAGCCGGAGCGGTCTCCTGCGCGACGGCGGCGGAGCCTCCGATCGAGAGCACGGCGACGATCAGGCCGGCAGTCGCCGACGCTCCGACTCGACCGACTCGTCGCCCCGCTCGGGCGGCGCACCAGGTCCCCCATCGCCGCAAGGCGCCGGCGCACGGGAGG
>CAZZBI010000030.1:16028-26456 GCA_964652385.1 uncultured Pirellulaceae bacterium
GGGGGGGGGGGGGGGGGGGGGGGGGGGGGGGGGGGGGCGCGGTGGGGGGGAGGCGGCGGGGGGGGGGGGGGTCAGCAGGCCGATCATCGTTTCGATGAAGGCGAGCAGACATCCGGCCAGAAACGCACCGGCGAAGATCGGCATCGACGCATCGAACTGCGCCGTCAGGCAAGGAGGGATCGCCCCTGCCGCAAGCAACAGGACGATCCAACCCAGTCGCCATGCGAACGACGTCCATCGCAGCGCGAAACCGATCAGCAGGCCGAAGGCCGCGATCGCCAATCCGTACAACTGCGTCAGCGCCGTGACGTGTACCCCGATCTCGAGCCGAGGTGCCTCACCCAGACCGACGAATCGGATCTGATCTCCGTCACCGACCAGATCGATCGCCAACGAGCGGACCCCTTCCAGGCCGGCGGCGCTCGCTCCCCGTTGCCGTGTCGTCGAGCCCGACTGAACGTCGTCGAGCGGCGGCTCGGCGTTCGGAGTCGGGAACTGCGGGGGCGACGGGGCGTTCGATTGCCCCGGCTCGCTCGGTGCCGCGTCGTTCTCCGCCTTTTCGCGCAACTCCTCGACCGACGTCCGCGATTCCGGTCGCGCCGCCTGTGCGAAAGGGTCCCGTCCCGCCTCCAACGCCATCGTTCGATCCGCATCCGACAGCTCGAGGGAATCGGACGCCGCCCCGGTCTCCCAGGTCATCGCTTCCGCCCCCGGTGCCATCGGACGACTCGGCATCGCTCCGTCGAAGTTCGCCTGGGGCAGAGCCAGTTCGAACTTGGCCGCCACCGACTCCGGCACGATTCGTCGCGGCCGGAACAGTTCGACCATCGCCCCCAGCAACAGCTCCGGACCGGCATACGGCCGTCGCAGTTCGACGCTGCGGACCGTCCCCTGGCGGTCGGTGACCGAGTAGCCTTCGGGAGGAAGGACGGTCCACTGCACGTCGGCGGTCGGAATCGGCGATCCTTCGGCATCGGCCGAGACGATCGTGGCGAGTTCCGGTGCCGGCAGGGAAATCGTGCCGAACACGGCGATCGACGGAATCGGCGTCTCGTACACGATCTCGAGTCCGCGAGCCGCGCCGGAGGCGGAAGCGGGAAGGCCGATCAACAGGCGATCACCGCTTCGCTGCGGCTTCAGTCCCAAGTCATCGAGCTTCGCTCCCCACAACTCGGACCCTTCCGGGAGTCGAAGTTCGAGCAGCGTCGCCTTGGTCGCCAGGCGATACACGGCGATCGATTGGGCTCGTCCGTTCAGCCCCAGTCGTGTCGTCAGTTCGGCGCGATCGATCACGGCCGCCGGCAGGCCATAACCCGCTTCTCGACGTATCGTGACGGTCGCGACCGGATCGCCGTCGACCTTGCCGAACGTTCCGACACTCCGTCGACCGATCGGCAGCTCCGAAGCAGCCAATTCCCCTTCGTCGACGCGCCGGGCATCGGTCGTGACGTCGACCGAAAGATCGGCGTCACCGTCGATGCCGAAGGTGGTCGAGCGGAACGCGACTCCCTCGGCACGGATCATCGGCGCTCCCCATTCGATCGTCGTCGCATCCTCGATCGTCTGTTCGTAGTCGATCGCCAAGCGCGCTTCGCCGGTCGCGGCCGCGGCAAGGCGCACCTGCCAGATCCGCCGCCCGTTCTCGTCGCGCGAACTCGATTCGCCGATCGCCAGTCCGCCGAGCCCGCGAATGCCGATCTCGCGCGGCGTCGAATCGGGCAAGGAGAACTCGAGCGATCGAGCCGATGCCTCGCGGATCGTGTAATGAAGCTCATGTGCACAGCGCACTCGACCCGGCTGCAGCGAATACAGCGAGTACTCGCGAGCGGTCAGAGTCGGCACGGCACGGGTCACCTGCAGCACCAGGCGACTTTCGCCGCCGAAGCGGTACGCCAGCCCTCCCTGCAGCCCCGACAGACCGACCGCCGCCAACTCGTTGTCGAGCAGCGGCACGAGCCCGTCGGTCTCGAGCGGAAGCGCCTCGAGATCGTCGCGCATCACGACGCCGATCGCTCCGCGTTCGATCTCGGCCGAGTCGATCGCGATCGACGGCACCTCGAGATTCCGTTCGGTCCAGGCATCGAGCCAGCCGCTCGGCGTCCCCGACAGGCGATAGTCGAACGTTGCGTCGACGCCGGGGCGAATCCCGTTCGGCACCTTGACTCGCACGGTCGTTCCGGTCGGATCGGCGACGACTCGCTCCCAGATCACCGCGGTCCCAGCCGGATCGCTCAGCGATTCGATCTCCCAATCGGGCGGAAGTCTCCAGAGCCAATCGAAGCGCGTCTCCCCTTCCGATCTCAGCGACACGCTCCCTTGGAGTACCAGTCGTCGATCGCCGACGGTCAGGATCGAGCCGACCGTTCCCGCCAAGCGACTCGCCTGGCGCGCGATCGACGCGTTCCAGACGAACTCGGTCGACGGAGCGTAGTAGGTCATCGTCTGACGCAGCCGCGGTGCCCCCGGCTCGGCGATCGTCAGACTGGCCGGAACCGAAGCCTGCAGGACTCGCGAGTCGACCGGCACGAGCCCCGACACCTCGGACCGCCCCGGTACCAACAACTCTTCCACCCAAAGCCCGACCACCGTCACCTCGCCTGACGCACCGACGACCGGCAGGTGCGGAAAGGACCAGTCGATTCGCTGCGATTCGGGACTCGGTCCCGCGACGACGTCATCGCCTGCCTCGCCGCCGCGTTCGTCTGCCGTACGCAGCGCTTCGGTTCGTTGCAGCAGGATCGACAGCCGCAGCGTCGATTCGACCGGTTCGGAGAGAACGATGCGCAGCCGTCGATCATCCTCGGACGAGACGACCTGTTCCCAGCGCGCGATCTGCGGCGCATCGGCTCGCATCACCTCGAATCCGGTCGGCAATCGGAGCTCGAGCGATTCGAGCGTTCCGGCCACCGGCTCGACCGAGACACTGGCATGCAGCCGTTCGTAGGCGGAGGTGAGTTCGTCGATCAGCACGCTCCGTGCGATGAAGATCCGTTCGTCCTGCGCGCTCCGGTTGTTGGTGGTCAGGACGAGCGTCAATCCGGCTTGCTGAGGGACGAGATCGAAGCGAGTGACGTCCGCGTCCGCATCGAACATACGCCCCGCGATGGCGCTCCCCTCCGCTTCGACGTCGCCGGCCGCTTCCAGAACCGTCGTCCCCGCCGCCCCTTGCGGCAGCGTGACGTGCAGCACCTGTCGGATGCCCGACTGTTCGAGCGGCAGGTTGCCGGCGAGTTCGAGTCGATGGAGGCCGGCGCCCCGTACCAGGACCGACGGGCGCCCCTGGTCATCGCGACGGAGCGGAGCTGCTTCGCCGTCCAGCCGCGCCGATCGGAGACCGACTCCCGCCAGCGACAGCGGCAGTTCGAGCCACTTCCCGTCCGCAAGCACCTCGAACTCGATCGTCGAGGTGAAGCTCCCTCGACCTTCACGAACCGCCAGCCGCGAATCGACTCGCGAGACCGTCAAGTCTCGCGGCACGGCCACGACCGGTCGCTCGGCCGCATCGCGCACCAGTCGTTCGTAGTCGTCGCGCGACAGGAAGACCCGATTCGGATCGGCCTCGAGAATCAGATCGAGCTCCTCGAACGGGACGAAGAGCTCGCGGACGACCGGCGGATCGTCCCCGCGCGTCGTCGGCGGGGCAAGCGTCGATCCGACGGGAGACAGCCCGAGCAGCATCGCCGCGATCCATCGGGTCGATCGGAGTCGGCCGAGCGAACGGAGCGTCGGAGAGAATCGAGTACGACGGTTCATCTCACGCCCCCTTTCCCGAATCGCCCGCAGGACGATCGTCGGCCGAAAGGGATGACTCGGGAGCGTCCGGAGGGGCCGGGTTCGCGGTCGGCTCGGAAGTATGCGACTCGGCGGCCGGCGACTCGGCGACAGGGTTCGTGACGACGGCCGCCTCCGCAGCGTTCGTCTCGGCGTCGGTCGCATGCGGCGCGCCGGGCCGCGGCGGAAGCGAGCCGGATCGACTCGATCGACCCAGCCAGTCGGCACCGCGGGCGATCGTCCAGATCGCACCTTGAGCCGCCCAGCCGGCGAGCACCACACCGATCGCTCCGAACAGCGGCCAGCGCAGGATCGCCTTGGCTCCCCACGGTTCGACGACGATCAGGCCGAGCGCGACGACCAGCAGCGTGCCGATCGACAGGAAACGGAGCCCGAGCGGCTGCCAGGCGAGCACGATGCCGAGCAGGACCACGACGATCGCGACGCCGACATCCAATCGCCGGCGATCGATCGTCGTCAGTCCGAGCCCCCCTTCGTCTCCGGCCATCGGTCGCAGCGTCGTGAATCGGTAGCGTCGTCCGTCGAGCGGAAAGTCGGTCCCCTGCTGCGAGAGCTCGGCATCCTCGGACGCGCCGAACTCCTGATCGAACCAATAGCCGTCCGGGCGACTCCACGCACCGGTCTGCCGGACGATCGCCAGCTCCTCGGGCAGATAGACCGAGAGGTCGATCTTCTGAGCGGCGGGATCTTCGGTGAACTCGGGCACGATCAGTCTTCCGCCGCGCGGCACGGTGTAGCGCAGCTCGACGATCGCCGGCACGTCGGCAACGTGCCCGGTGAACGGGATGTAGAACTGCCCGTCGTCCCGTTCCAGCGGAACCGGTCGCCCGTCGATCCGCAGCGGCTGAGCGTCGAGCGAGTCGGCGGTGTCGGCCGGGTCGACCCCCGGCAGCCGAACCGCGATCCGCTGTCGTGCCGAGCGGAGCTTGTAGATCGCCTGGACCGCGACCTCGTCACTCCGAGTCACGATCATCCGGACCAGCCCCTTTTCGATGCTCGTCCGCTTCACCTCTTCGAGTTCGTAGCGAGTCGCCTCGAACGAGAGACTCCATCCCCCCTGAAACTCGAAGGCGCGTGCGACCCCTTCCGAGTCGAAGCCGTCGATCAGATCGTTGCGAGGATCGATCGGTCGCAGTCCGACCGTTTCGCCCCGCACACCGATCTCGATCGATTCGGCCTTGCGCCCGACGATCTGACCCCAAAACCGGTTCGCTTCGGGCGCGGCAAACGTGGGCACCGGAATCTCGGTTCCGATCCCGACCGGCAGTTCCCCGAGCGGTCGCTCCCAAGTCAGGACGATCCGGTGGGTGCCGAGCAGTTCCCCCTCGCCCGTCAGTTCCCACGCGACCATCCCCTCGGCGACATCGTCGGGCTGCGGATCGAAGGCTCGCTCTCGAAGCGTTCCGTCTTCGTTGATCAGACTCTCGGCCAGGTCGGCCGGAACATCCAGACGGAGACGTTCGACTCCGCTGTAGAGCACGTCGAACGAAAGATCGGCCGAGTACTTCGCGACTCCCGACGTCACCTCGACCGCGCGGAACTCGCGCAGCGTGACGTACGGTCGCCGGCGCTGCACGGCATAGGCCAGATCGACCGGATCGCGCCCGAAGGCCCACTGGCCGACGTCGACCGCGTCACCGGCCATCGGACCGGTTCGAGGGACTTCGAACGAGTCGGTCTCCTGAACGGCCGGCCGAACCCCGGTCGAACGGCGCGGCTCGAATCTCAGACTTCCCGGCGCCGAAACGATCAGTCGACCGCGACTGCGGAGCGTCGTGCGCGTCGCGACTCGCGGAAAGCTCATGCCGATCTCGGAAGCGGTTCCGGTCGGTCGTTGCAGATTCGGATCGCTCGCGTCGCGCCGCGTCCGCACCTGCAGTCCGAAGCGACCGAGGTGCTGTCGGGCGAGGCGCACGGTCAGCGTGGCCGGCGAGCCGTCGGCCGGCGCGGGGCGCAGCTCGTGAGATTCGATCGCGGCCCCTTCGCCTCCCGGGACCGCGATCCCCTCGACCCCATCGATCCGTACTCCTTCCGGAACGTCGAACTCGACCTGAAAGATGCCGGCGCGCGTCACGTCGAACAGGACGGTCGTCCGCGTCTGGAGCGCATCGGGGGTAACCAACAGCTCGACCAGTTCCTGCGTCGCGATCTCGGGCAGGAGCTTCTCGACTCGCAGGCCGAGCGCATAAGGAACGGCGGCAAAGCGATAGGCGTGATCCCAGGTCTGGCGATCGAGCGGCGCCGGAAGCTGACTCGCGTCGATCTGAACCAGGCCGCTTCGATCGAAGACTTCGCTCCGCAGACTCGGCGCGATCTTCACGACGACGATCCCCTGCTGACGACCGACGGGGACCATCGTTTCGTCGTTCCCCGCTTCGATCGCGCGGATCATCGCCGCCTGGAGCTCCGCCTGGACCATCGCGACCATCATCTCGCGACCGCCGGTGAACTGCTCGAGTTCGATGACCAGCGACTGATTGCCGCGAGTCGGCTGGAACAACGAGACGTCGATCCGCTGAACGCCGTCGACCGAACGCTTTTCCCATCGCTGGACGTTCGGATCGAAGACGTTGACGATGTCGTGATCGCCGGGGACCTCGAGCGTCAGACGCGAGACGTCGGCCCGGCTGATGTCGTAGGCGACTTCGACGCGCGTCCGGACGACCCCTTCGTCGATCGTCATCTCCTGACGACTCTGCGCGGTCACGAGCGCCGTCAGACCGGCGGCTCCTTCGGCCTTGGCGGTCCACGAGAAGCCGACCAGGTCGGCTCCTCCGACGAACGCCTCGACCGCCGTCCGCTCGGTCGTCGCCGAGCCGGCCTCGGTCCCCTCGTCGCTCCCGTCCGCCGCGTCATCCGTTCCGTTCGACTCGGATTCGTCGTTCCCGGTCGACGATTCGAGCCATTCCTCTTCGGTCAGCGGACGGACCGCGACGTCGGGCTGGACGGTGATCTCCGCTCCCGCTTCGGGCACCTCGATTCGCCAGCGATGGATCGGAGCGGCCGGGGGATGAAAGGCGACTTCGTTACGCCCCGGACTGCGGCGGTACGGCGTCGCGTATTCGAGCACCAGCACCAGCTGCCGCGGTTCGTTCGTCGGGTTCTTTTCGAGCAGGAATCGCGAACCGTCCTCGGCCTGGTGCAGTCGAGCCGGGCGACCGTCGATCGTCGCGCTCCGCAACGCCGCGCCCATCAGCCTGAGCGGAATCTCGTGCCACCCTTCGTCGAGCAGTTCGACCTGCGCTTCGCTCCGAACGACGACGACGTCCCCTGCGACCGTCGCGCGGCTGTCGATCGAGCCGATGAGTGCCCGATGGCGAATCGCCTCGGGAGGGACCGGCTGTTCGGCTCGCCGCGCTGCATCCCAGAGCTGGCGAAACGTCTCGTACGGAACGAAGACCCCTCGTCCTTCCTTTTCGAACAGGCTGCGAAGCCGCTGGTAGGGGATATAGATGGTCCGCTCGCGAACGATCGGCTCTTCTCGTTCCTCCGCTCCGGGGGAGGACTCGGGTACCTGCAGAGCGATCACCGGAACCGGCATGATCGACAGCAGGAGCCAAACGAAGGCCGAAGCGAGTCTGCGGGGCATGACGGTTCTCCGAACGCGAAACGGCCGGGATCCGATGCGATCCGGCGGCGAAAGCAGCGACGTCGGCTCGAAGGACGGGGAATCCCCCCGACGCGGTCTTCGAACGTAGGTCGCCTGTTCGACGCATGATGACGTCCGCGCGTTCGCGCCGGCCACCGCAATCGCGCAACCTTTCCGTAACGACCGGCCGGAATCGCCGAACGAACCGAGCCGACTCCGTCGGAATCCTTGCGATTCGGTTTGTTTCACGACCGGCGGCCGCCGGGTCGATCGCCCCTCGATCGCGACACGATTTTCCGCGGCTCGCCCCCGGACCTTCGGACGTCCGTCGGTTGCGGACCGGAGGGGAACCGTCGACAATCGCCGTTCCGCGTTAGGGAGAGGCAAAGCGAATGGAAGGTGAAGCGACGATTCCGGTCCCCGAACTCGAGCGGCTGCTGCGGCGGCTCCGCGAGGGGGATCCGTTCGCCCGCAACGAGTTGCTCGAGGCGACCGGGAATCGTCTGATGACGATGACCAAACGGATGAAGATGGGGTATCCGAACGTCGGCCGATGGGAGCAGACCGAGGATGTCTTTCAGAACGCCCTGATTCGACTGCATCGTTCGTTGGCCGATGTCGTGCCGGAGGATTCGCGGCACTTCTTTCGCCTGGCCGCTCTGCAGATCCGCCGCGAACTGCTCGACATGGCTCGACACTATTCCGGGGTCGGCAAGCGGCATCTGACTCAGGGACGCTCGGCGGACGACGACGGACCCAAGGCGGCTCCCGAACCGCTCGAGACCTCGGTCACGCCCGAGCGGCTGATGGATTGGGTCGATTTCCATCAGAGCATCGAGAAGCTCGAGGAAGCGGAGCGCGAGGTGGTGGAACTCCTCTGGTACCACGGCCTGACGCAGCAGGAGGCGGCCGATCTTCTCGGGGTCGACGTGCGTACGGTCAAGCGGCGGTGGCGTTCCGCCAGGATCGCACTGCACGATCGGCTGGACGGCGAAAGCCCGGCCGACTGAGCGGCCGCTGCCGACCGCCGGCCCCCGAACGGCCGCGGTGACCGAAGCGCCCCGAAAGGCGGTCGGTCGGCGGCCGATGGGAGGGGGGCGAACGGCGGCGGACGGCGTTCGCCGACGGACGACGGATCGACGACGCGACGAATCGACGGCTCTACGGACAGACGAAACCCGATGGCGGACGAGACGCGGATCGAGCGATTGCTGGATCGATGGGAAGAGGGACGTGAGGCCGGTCGCGAACCGACTCCCGAAGAACTCTGCCGCGACGAGCCGTCGTTGCTCGACGAGGTGCGTCGCCGGATCGGTGCCCTGCGGCAGATGGACCGCGCCTGGTTCGATCTGGAAGAGACGACGCCGCACGGCGGAAAAGGAGCGGCGCTGCACGACGACGGGCGCACGATTCCCGAACTGACCGGCGAGATCTCGGTCGAGGCGCGGTACGACGATCTGGAGTTCGTCGGACGCGGCGGGCTCGGCATCGTCTTTCGGGCGCGCGACGAAGAGCTGCGGCGTTCGGTGGCGCTGAAGTTCATGCAGGCGCGCGAGGCGATCGATCCGGCGCAGCGGGCCCGCTTCGCGATCGAGGCCGAGATCACCAGCCGCCTGGATCATCCCGGCGTCGTTCCGGTCTACGGCATCGGCTCGACCAGTCGCGGTCGGCCGTTCTATGCGATGCGGTACATCCGCGGCGCCGATCTCGATTCGGCGATCCTCGAGTTCCATCAGCCGCCGAATCGGGACGGCGTCACCGGCGCGCTGGCTCGGACCGGCGAACCGGGGACCGGGACGGGGGAATCGGACACGTCGCGATTGCGCGACGTCATCTCGGTGTCGGGACGACATCGGCGATTGCGCGAACTGCTCGGCCATTACGTGTCGGCCTGCAAGACGATCGCCTATGCCCACCAGCGCGGCGTCGTTCACGGCGACCTCAAGCCGCACAACATCATGCTCGGTCGGTTCGGCGAGACGTTGGTGGTCGACTGGGGACAGGCGATCATCGTCGATCGCGCCGACGTCTCGGCCGGAAGCGGCGAATACACCGAACTCCGATCGGACCGTCAGGACAGCGAGACGTCGCACAGCAATCGGATCAGTCCGGCCTACATGAGTCCGGAACAGGCGCGAGGCGAACGCCCCGGTTTTCCGAGCGACATCTACAGTCTGGGGGCCACCCTCTTCAAGCTGCTCGCGGGACGACCCGCGGTGTCGGGAAACCTGACCGATCTGCGCGACCGAGTCCTCCGCGGCGATCTCCCCAAGCCCCGCTCGATCGATCCGCGCATTCCCGGAGCCCTCGAAGCGATCTGTCTCAAGGCGATGTCGGTCGACCCGGCTCAGCGCTACCCGACCGCGATGGCACTTGCTCAGGATGTCGAGCGGTTCCTGGCCGACGATCCGGTCACCGCCTATCGCGAACCGGCTCGCGATCTGCTGGTCCGCTGGATGCGGCGGCATCGGGCGAGCGTCTTCGCGGGATTCCTGTTCGTCGCCGCGACGGTGCTGTTGAGTCTGCTGACCGCAATCGGGCTGGGAGTCGCGGCGCGGAACGAATCGCTCGCGCGATCGAATGCCGAGCAGGCGCAGCTGCGAGCCGAATCGCATCGGCAGCGGAACCTGGCGCTGTCGGCGATCTTTCTGAGCGAAGCGATCTCGAACGAGATCGATCTCCGTTGGCGGATCCTCGAGGCGGAAGCCACCTCGCCCCGATTGCGCGAGCTGGTGGCGGCACTCAACGCGGCGCCGGAAGATGCCGAAACGCGAGCCCGTCTTCAGGCTTGGCTCGACGGCCGTGCGATCGGACATCGCGAGATCGCCTGGAAGAGCTGGCTGGTGAACGATCGCTCGGGAATCCAGCAGGCGCGCAGTCCGGTCGGCGACACGATCGGTCGCAACTTCCGCTATCGCGACTATTTTCACGCTCGCGGCAAGGATCTGACCGGCGCGGAACTCGACGCGTTCGATGCCGAAGGGAGTCCGATTCTCGGCGGGCGACAGGTGCACATGTCGGCCGTCTTCTTCAGCGACAACACCGAT
>CAZZBI010000031.1:0-12482 GCA_964652385.1 uncultured Pirellulaceae bacterium
GCGCTGCGCTGGAAGCAGATGCCGTTGGCGAGGGACATGTCGGCGAAACCGTTCCCGGAAAAGGCCGACGCGGGATCGGGCCCCGCTCCCCAGAAGATCCGGACGCTCCCCGCGTTGGCCGCGTAATCGGTCCGCGCACAGCGGTCGACGTCGTTCGCGTTGAACGCCATCAGCCCGGCTCCCGGTTCACCGCCGCGCGGATGCGGCACCAACGCGTTGGAACGGCGCGAGGGGCAGATGAAGGTTCCGAGCGGAATCTGGGTAGCGGCGGCCGAGCGTTCGAGCTGCTGCGACGTGATCGCGTTCGGATTGCCGTCGGCTCCCATCTGATAGACCGACATCTGCTCGATGTACGGCAGGATCGAGAAACACCAGCTGCCGGGCTGATCGCTGCCGAACTGTCGATCGGGGTCTCCCGTCCAGAACCAACCCCAACCTCCCGACGGAAACATGCCGTAGGTGTCGTGGTGATTGTGAAAGGCGATCCCGATCTGCTTGAGATTGTTCGCGCAGTGAGTCCGGCGAGCCGCCTCGCGAGCCATCTGAACGGCCGGCAGCAGCAGCGCGACGAGCACGCCGATGATCGCGATCACCACCAGCAGCTCGACCAAGGTGAAGCCGGAGCGCTGGCGATGGCAGTGGTTGGCGAACATCGGGAGACCTCTCGATTCCGTGGCGTGATGAGTGGGGTCGCCGCTCGGCTGGGGTCCGGCGCGACGCGAGCGAAGACGAGCGATCGGGATTCGTCGATCCGAAACAGGGTTACCGCCGAGCTCACCGACCCGACATCGCGGCGTCGAATCCGGCGGCATCGACTTCGGCGGTGGCTCCGAAACCGTTGGCGATCACGCGCCGGCCATCGCGACCGACGCTTTCGTGGACGACGACCGGATAGCCCGACAGACCGCTCGAGCGCGACAGCCGCTCGGTCTGGACGTTCCAGACGATCACCAGCGGCTGGCCGTCGCGGGGGCTGGTGAAGGCCTTGGCCGGATCGTCCAGCCCCATCCCCTTGCGCTGCGCCTCGGGAAGACCGTCGATGAAACCGCGAAAGATCTGTTCGTCCGCCGGACCGCGTCCGCCGTGCCGAGATGCGTATTCGCCGTAGAGTCGCGCGAGCGCCGCGATGCTCGAGTCCTGAACCGTATCGGGAGGACCGTCGGAGCTGCAGCCGGTCAACATGGCCGAGAGGACCATCAGGCCGACCATCCCCCACAGACGCCCAACCGTCCGACGGCCGAAGCGCGGACGGCGGTCGACGACGCGAGGGGGCTGGGCGAGACAGGTGGTTTCGGCGGTGGCGGACATCGACGATCGGCTCGGTGGTGGGGAGCGACTAAGCGACAAGTTCAGGGGCGCGAGCGGAACGTCAGCGGAGCAACGTCTCGAAATCGCGCTCGGCGATTCGTCGTGGGAGAACGAATCCCGTATCGGGGGAGTTACCGCAAGAGCAATCTTCCCCCCCTGGATTTCATCCTAGGGCGGTTCCGGAACCGGGGCCACTTTCCGGTGCCGCTCTCGAACCGAGTTCCGTCGGTTCGCGGGACGAGGGGACGAGTCGTGGCCGGCGCGACCGGAGCGACCGACGCCTCCGCAGCCCGTGCCGTCAGCAATCCGGCGTTCCGGGATCTCAGCCGACGTTCCGATCGGAAACGGGCGTCGGCCTTCACGAGAGGCAGCGGGGCGAGTGCAGAAGCCGACCGGAGGGCGAGGAGCGCGACGGTCGCCCGAGGCGGCCGATTCGCCTAGGATCCGGAACGAGGCAGGGGCGCGACACTCCCGATCGGGCTCCTGCCGCCGAATCCCACCTGACGCAGGAGACCTGACGATGGCCTTGGCCCAGACGGTTCCGGTCGTTCGACGACCGGCGGTGCGACGGACGCAATTGCTGATCGACGGTCACTGGTGCGATGCCCGCTCGGGGCGAACGTTCGAGACGTTCGATCCGGTCACCGAGCAGCCGATCTGCAGCGTGGCGCAGGCCGGGCCCGAGGATGTCGATCTGGCGGTCGCCGCAGCGCGGCGGGCGTTCGAGAGCGGCCCTTGGGCGACGATGGATGCGCGCGATCGAGGGGGGCTGCTGTACCGGCTGGCCGATCTGATCGCGGCGAACATCGACGAGCTGGCGGCGCTCGAGACGTGGGACAACGGCAAGCCGATCCGCGATTCGCAGGGGGCCGATCTGCCGTTGGTGATCGACTGTCTGAGGTACTACGCCGGCTGGGCCGACAAGCTTCAGGGAGCGACGATCCCGATCCGGGGGAATCACTTCTGCTACTCGCGCCGCGAACCGGTCGGCGTCTGCGGGCAGATCATCCCGTGGAACTTCCCGATGCTGATGGTGGCGTGGAAGTGGGGCCCGGCGCTCGCCGCCGGCTGCACGATCGTGATGAAGCCGGCCGAGCAGACGCCGCTGAGCTGCCTGAGACTGGCGGAGCTGGCGCTCGAGGCAGGGATCCCGCCCGGAGTGATCAACGTCGTCACCGGCTTCGGCGATACCGGAGCGGCGATCGTTCGCCATCCGGGCGTCGACAAGATCGCCTTCACCGGATCGACCGAGACGGGGCGGCTGATCATGCGCGATGCGGCCGATTCGCTGAAACGGATCACGTTCGAGTTGGGCGGGAAGAGCCCGAACATCGTCTTTGCCGACGCCGATCTCGATGCGGCAGTCGCCGGCGCCGAGTTCGGTCTGTTCTTCAACCAGGGACAGTGCTGCTGCGCCGGCAGCCGCCTGTTCGTCGAACGCTCGATCCACGAGCGGTTCGTCGAGAAGGTGGTCGAGCGGGCACGGCAGCGCAAGGTCGGCGATCCGTTCCATCCCGAGACGACTCAGGGCCCCCAGGTCGATCGCGATCAGTTCGAGAAGATCATGGGATACATCGAGCAGGGCAAGGCCGAAGGAGCGGTCTGCCTGACCGGCGGCGAACGGGTCGGCGATCGAGGGTGGTTCGTCGCGCCGACCGTCTTCGACCAGGTGACCGACGGGATGCGGATCGCGCAGGACGAGATCTTCGGTCCGGTGATGTGCGTGCTGCCGTTCGACGACGTCGACGAGGTGATCGAGCGGGGAAACCGGACGGCGTTCGGCCTGGCCGCCGCCGTCTGGACGCGCGACGGAGCTCGGGCCCATCACGTCGCCCATCGGCTGCGAGCGGGAACGGTCTGGATCAACTGCTACGACGTCTTCGACGCCGCCGCTCCGTTCGGCGGCTTCAAGGCGTCGGGCATCGGTCGCGAGCTCGGCGAGGCGGCACTGCTGAACTACACCGAGCACAAGACGGTGACGATGTCGCTCGGCTGAGGCGACCGGTTCGTCGCGAGGAGCGCCGCGGAAGATCGGCGCTCCTCGCCGCACCGAAGATCAGATCAGGACCGGCTTGCCGAGCTGCCGGCGAACGACGACCCACTGGCCGCAGTGCATCAGCCAATGATCGGCCTGCAGCAGGAACATCGCTCCGACCGTCGGCGCATAGTCGATGCCGGTCACGCGATCGAGTTCGGTGGCCGAAACCCACTCGAGCGCCGCGAGCGTCCCCTTGCGCTGCGCCTGGTACTGAGCCATCAGGGTCGCCTTGTCGGCGAAGGCGGCGGGATCGTCGTTGCCGATCGTCCCCTTGTCGTAGCGCGCCGCGAATCCGGCCGGCAGCTCGGGCATCGCGCCGGGGAGCACCTTGGACATCAGCTGGTGCTCGTTGACGATCAGATGCCCGACCTGCCAGTTCAGATGGTTGCAGGCCGGATGCGGCCGGCGCATCAGATCGGCGTCGGTCAGATCGGACAGATAGGCCATCGCGATCATGTCGGCGGTGGCGAGCGACGTGCGGATGACATCCTGGGCGTTCATCGGAAAATCGTTCCTCGAAACGGCGACGGCCGAACGCGGGTCGATCGGAGCCCGACGTTCGGGCGCGACCGTGACCGAAGGAGACGTTCGGACGGCGGATCGCGGATTGTAGAGAGCCGTCTCGTCGGGCGGAGCAGGGGGGGACCGCAGGACCGTTCTCTCGCGAATCGCCCCGCCCAGGCCTGCGCGTCACCGACCTACCGCCGGACGGAGCCGCTCAGGCGCCGTATGGGAACTCGGGGAGCTTCGCCAGGTAATCGGGCGAGACGCCGTTGAGCCAGACGAAGTGCTCGTCGATCTTCGCCGGCCAGACGGTGCGCGAACCGATCGCACCGAACACGGCGAAGATCGGCAGGGCGATCAGCGCGCCGATCGCGAGTCGCGGGCCCCAGACCGGCGGACCGCGATCGACGACACAGGCGCTGAAGAGCGCGGCGGCCGAGGCGAGAATGCCGAGCCAGGCGATCGTCATCACGATCGCGCGCCGCCGGAGCACGCGGCGAGCCGTCGGCACGACGAGCGTCGCCTTCTGCTGCAGGATCAGCGCCAGGATGATGTAGACCAGCAAGCCCGGCAGGATCGCCAGATAGACCGCGGGGTGATGCCAGGTCATCCGCCGCTTCAGCACCCGATCGGTCGGCTCGTTGGTGATCGGACAGATCGGCGGAAACGTTCCGACCTTGCCGACGACCAGCCGTTTCCCCTGACGATAGCGGACGATCTCGCCGCTCTTGTCGGGCGTCGCGGCGAGCGGGGCGAACGACGCGGGGGCTCGATACGGATTGTCCGCACCGGACGTTTCGGCGAACGGATTGCCGGACATCGTCGTCGTCTCCTGCCCAGGACTCGTATCGGGACGGGGAATCGTCGAGGGTGCGCAGGATACGCCGGCCGCTGCGCCGATGCCATCGGCGGTCGCTTCGCCTCGCCGCGCATCCCGATCGCGACCGCTGCCGGCGGGAATGTCGCGAAACGGCATCGTCGGTCGGCGTTCGGCGGCGCGACGTTCGATCCGGCGTCGACGGCAGGATCGGTCGGATCGTTCGCGCCGTCTCGATTCCGGCGGCGATTCGTCGCCCCTTGGGGTCGTTCTCTTTCGGCCGTTTTGCCCTCGGTCCCGAAGCGCAGTAGCGTTCGGATACGGCTTGGCGGAACCGCGGGGCTCGCTCCTGCGGCTTCCGACGAATCGTGTTCGACGGCGGATTCGCCGCGAATCCCGCCGCATCATCACCGCGTGCCGAGGTGCAGGATGAAGGGGGTCGTGTTTACCGAGTTCCTCGACCTGGTCGAGAACCGCTTCGGACTCGAAACGGTCGAACGGGTCCTCGACGCCGGCCAAACGTCGACGGGAGGTGCCTACACGGCCGTCGGCACCTATGACCATCGCGAACTGCTCCGGATGGTCGTGCAACTGGCGACCGAAACCGGCCTGCCGGTCTCGGCTCTGGTCAAGGCGTTCGGCGGCCACCTGTTCGACGTCTTTCGCGACGGCTACCCCCAGGTGCTCGAATCGAGTCGCTCGACGTTCGAGTTCCTGCCGTCGGTCGAACAGGCGATCCATGTCGAGATGCGGAAGCTCTATCCCGACGCGGAGCTCCCCGACTTCGAGTACGAGCGCTCCGGCGATGACTCGCTGACCGTCGTCTATCGTTCGAGTCGCCCGTTCGCCGATCTGGCGGAAGGGCTGATCGAAGCGTGCATCCGGCACTACGGCGACGACCTGCAGGTCACTCGCGAGGATCTCCCGCCGTTCGACGGCACCTCGGCTCGCTTTACCCTGACCCGTCGCCGCTGAGGTTCCTGTGGACGAGACCGAACTGCTGCGGCGCAAGCTGGATCGGGAACGCCGGGCGCGCAAGGAAGCCGAATCGCTGCTGGAACAGAAGAGTCGCGAACTCTTCCAGTCGAACGAGCAGCAGAGTCTGCTCGCCGACTGTCTGTTCGAACAGGCGGAGCGGATTCAGTCGATTCTCGACACCGCTCCCGAGGCGATCCTGACGCTCGGTCGCGACGGGACGATCGCGTCGGTCAACCCGGCGGCCCAGCGGATCTTCGGGCGTCCGATCTCGGCGCTCGTCGGCAGCAAGGTCTCGGACCTGATCCCCGAACTCCAGGCTCCGGACGAGACGGAGCGACTGCAGGCCTTCGTCGCCAAGAACCATCTGGACGCCCGCGAGTCGCGGGCGCGGCATGCCGACGGAACCGAGTTTCCGATCGAACTGATCGCCAGCGAGCTGGCGGACGATCGCGGCTACACCTGGATGCTGCGCGACGTATCGCGCCGCCGGGCGCTCGAGGCGCAGCTGGCGCATGCGCTCAAGATGGAGTCGGTCGGCGCGCTCGCCGCCGGCATCGCGCACGAGATCAACACGCCGATCCAGTACGTCGGCGACAACACCCGCTTTCTCGACGACGCCTTTGCCGATCTCGATTCGCTCTTCGAGGCGATCGGCAAGCTG
Source organism: uncultured Pirellulaceae bacterium (assembly GCA_964652385.1). GTDB lineage: Bacteria > Planctomycetota > Planctomycetia > Pirellulales > Pirellulaceae > UBA11682. Next base: position 6,307 of record CAZZBI010000031.1, read on the forward strand.
CTGGACGAATCGGCCGGCGGTCGCGTCTCGGACGATACGCTCGCGGCGGTCCGCAGCGCCGCCGATGCGGCCGATCTCGACTATCTGCGGGACGAGGTGCCTCAGGCGATTCGCCAGTCGCTCGAAGGGACCGAGCGAGTCGCGAAGATCGTCCGCGCGATGAAGGAGTTCTCGCACCCGGGGGTCGAGGAAAAGACGGCGATCGACCTGAATCGCGCGATCGAAAGCACCGTCACCGTCTCGCGCAACGAATGGAAGTACGTCGCCGAAGTGGCGACCGATCTCGATCCCGACCTGCCGCTCGTCCGCTGCCTGCCCGGCGACCTGAACCAGGCGGTCCTGAACCTGGTCGTCAACGCGGCGCACGCGATCGAGAAGCGTCGCGAAGTCGAACGGAACGTCGACCAGCTGGGACACATCGCCGTGTCGACTCGCCGCGTCGGCGATCAGGTCGAGCTGCGAGTCGCCGACGACGGCACCGGCATTCCGGCCGATGTCCTCCCGCGGATCTTCGACCCGTTCTTCACGACCAAGCCGGTCGGCAAGGGGACCGGCCAGGGACTGGCGATCACCTATTCCGTCGTCGTCGAGAAGCACGGCGGAACGATCGACGTCGAGACCGAACCGGGACACGGCACGACCTTCGTCCTGCGCTTGCCGCTGTAACCGCGCCGTCGAAGTCCGCTCGCCGCCCTGCGACCCGCGACGACCGTCCGCACAACCGATCACCGACGCTCCCCGAAACGTCGCTCAGGAACCCGCCCGATGAATCCTCGTGTCCTGTTCATCGACGACGAGATCCACGTCCTCGACGCCTATCGCCGCTCGCTGCGCGATTTTCGCTCGACCTGGGAAATGACGTTCGTCGACTGTCCGGTGAAGGCGTGGGAGATGATCCGGACCGAGATGTTCGACACGATCGTCACCGACGTCTACATGCCGCGCCTCGGCGGACTCGAGCTGCTCAAGCGTCTGCGGCGCGAGGAGCGGACCAAGGACATCCCGGTGATCGTCGTGACGGGCGAGGCGGATCGGACGCTGAAGCGACAGGCGCTCGATCTCGACGCCACCGACCTGCTGCCGAAGCCGGTCGATCAGGAGGTGCTCCGCGTCCGGCTGCGCAACGCCCTGCGGATGCGGCGCAACGAGCTGGAGCTGCGGCGCGAAAAGGAACTGCTGGAACAGCGGGTCCGGGAGCGGACGTTGGAGCTGACCGCATCGCGTCTGGACATCATCTGGCGTCTGGGCAAGGCGGCGGAGTTCCGCGACGAAGAGACGGGCAACCACGTGGTGCGAGTCGCCTGTCATGCGCGCGCCATCGCGGCGCGGATGGGGTGCGATCGCGAGTTCGTCGACGACCTGCTGCTGGCCGCTCCGCTGCACGACATCGGCAAGATCGGCATCCCCGACTCGATCCTGCTGAAGCCGGGTCCACTGGACGACGACGAGCGGCAGCAGATGCGCCGCCACTGCGAAATGGGCGCCTCGATCCTGACCGACGACTGTCGCCTGCTGGACGTCGCCTGGCAGCATGCCGCCGGTCCTTTCGGCTCGATGGACCCGCTGCCGCCGAGTCCGGTGCTGACGATGGCCGCCGCGGTGGCACTCGGCCATCACGAGCGATGGAACGGATCGGGCTATCCGTTCGGCCTGTCGGGGACCGACATTCCGCTCGCGGCGCGGATCGTCGCCGTCGCCGACGTCTATGACGCGCTGCGCAGTCGTCGACCGTACAAGGAACCGTTTCCGGTCGAACAGGCGCTGGCGATCATCGACCGCGGCGCGGGCGAGGACTTCGATCCGGCGGTGGTCGACGCGTTCCTGGCCTGTTTCGGCGAGATCCACGAGACCGAACGCCGCTTCTCGGACGCTTCAGCCGCTCACGCTCACGAGGTGGCTCATGACCAGCCTGCTCTTCGTTGACGACGAATCGAACGTGCTCGACGGCCTCCGCCGTCTGTTCCGCTCGGAGCGGAAGGGCTGGGAGATGGCGTTCGCATCGAGCGGCCATGAGGCGCTCGAGCTGCTGCAGCATCGCCGCTTCGACGTCGTCGTCAGCGACATGCGGATGCCCGGCATGGACGGAGCCGAACTGCTGCAGCACGTCGCCACGATCTGCCCCGGAACGGTCCGGATCGTCCTGAGCGGCCAGTCCGAACGGGAACGGATCGTGCGCGCCCTCGCCACGGCTCATCAGTACCTGTCGAAGCCGTGCGATCCCGACCTGCTGAGACGGACCGTCGCTCAGGCGGTCCGCCTGCGAGACCGTCTGCCGAGCACGCCGCTCAAGCGAGCCGTCTCGACCGTCGTCCGCGTCCCGAGCGCTCCCGAGAGCTACGCGGCGCTCGTCGACCAGTTCGCCTGCGAGACGCCCGATCTGGCGACGGTCGCCGAGATTGTCGCGTCGGATATCGGCATGACGGCCAAGGTGCTGCAGGTCGTCTCGACCAGCTTCTTCGGTCGTCCGCAGCGAGTCCGCAGCGCCGTCCAGGCGGTCGAGATCCTGGGCCTCGAAACGGTCGGCGAAATGCTCGGCTCGGGGAGCGCGTTCGCGCCGTTCGACGAGTCGTCGGTCCCGGGAATCGACATGTCGGAGCGGAACCGGCATGCGTTGGAGGTGGCGGAGTGTGCGCGGCGGATCGTCTCGGCCGAAACGGAAGATCCCCAGACGCGAGCCGATGCGTATCTGGCCGGCATGCTGCACGACGTCGGACAGATCGTGCTGGCGACGCAGTTCCCCGACGAATATCAGAAGGCGATCCGCTCGGCCGCCGAGAACCGGATCCCGCTCTGGATGGCCGAGCACGATGCCTTCAACGCGGGACATGCCGACATCGGCAGCTACCTGATGGGGCTCTGGGGGCTCCCCGAACCGATCATCGAAGCGATCTGCCACTTCCGTTCGCCCGAAGCGGTCGGAACCGGCTTCGGGTTGCCGCTGCAGGCGGTCCACCGCGCCAACGGCTTCTGGCAATGCCTGATCGAGGTCGGAGACGCCTGAACGGCGCGAGGCGATACGGGACTCGACCGCGTCCCGTCGGCGCCGAATCTCGTCTGCCCGCATCCGCTCTCACCGCACCCGCTCGCCGCGAAAGACGCCCTCATGTCCGAACCGCTGCTGACCGCATCGACGGCGTTCTCGCACGCCTCGGAGGCGGGCGAATCGGATCGCGCTCTCCGCGCGCCCGGCATCGCCCCTCGCGAATCCCATCCCGCACGCCGCACGCCGGAGCCGCGTGCCGCTTCCGACGAGCCGTCGGTCTTTACCGAACGGATCCTGCTGGTCGACGACGAACCGCACGTCCTCAAGGGCTATCAGCGTCACCTGCGGAACGTGTTCGATCTGGTGCTCGCCGAAGGGGGACCGGCAGCGCTCGAATCGCTCGGCTCGCAAGGACCGTTCGCCGTCGTCGTCAGCGACATCCGGATGCCGGAGGTTTCGGGGCTGCAGCTGCTGGCGCATGTCCGTCAGCATCACCCGGACATCATCCGGATCGTGCTGACCGGTAACGCCGACCAGAAGACCGCCGTCGACGCGGTCAACGACGGTCGGATCTTCCGCTTTCTGAACAAGCCGTGTTCCCCCGAAACGCTGCGGACCGCGATCGAGGACGGGATCCGTCAGCATCGACTGATCCGCGGCGAACGGGATCTGCTCAGCCGAACGCTCTCGGCCAGCGTCGCGCTGATGACCGAGGTGCTGTCGCTGTCGAGCCCGCTGGCGTTCGGCCGTGCGATGCGGGTCAAGGGAGTCGTGCATCGCTTGTGCGAGGCGCTCGGCGAGAAGTCGGCCTGGGACATCGAGATCGCCGCGATGCTGTCGCAGGTCGGCTGCATCGCGCTCCCCGAGGGGTTGCTGCGTAAGCTGAACGAGGGCGTGCCGCTCGACCAGGCCGAAGCGGATCTCTGGATCGGCCATCCGAAGGTCGGCGCCGAACTGGTCGGCCGCATCCCGCGACTGGAAGGAGTCGCGAAGATGATCGCCCATCAGCGGACCCGTTTCGACATTCTGGTCGGCGACGAGCGCCCCGACCTGGACGATCATCAGCGGCGCGGAGCGGCGATCCTGAAGGTCGCGCTCGACCAGGATGCGATCGCCGTGCGGAGCGGATTCGCCGAGGGGGTGCGGACGATCGCCGGCGATCGTTCCGGGCGCTACGATCCCGAAGTCGGACGCGCCCTGGCCGAATTGGTCGGCGAACGATTCGAGATCCGATCGATCGGCCTCGCCGAACTGCAAGTCGGCATGGTGCTCGAAGATCACCTGCAGAGCGTCGCCGGCGGGATCCTGGTACCGAAGGGGCAGGAAGTGACCGCGGCGCTGCTGAAGCGACTGAAAAGCTTCGGCGATCCCGACCGGTTCATCCGTCAACCGTTCCGCGTGCGCGTCCTCGGCGGCGCTCCGTCGAGTGCCGCCTGATCGCGCGGCGACCTCTCAGCGTCGGACATCCAGCGCGATGATCTCGGCGTCGTCACGGATCAGCAGGATGCCGTTGGCCAGCGACGGCGCCTGACGCGTGCCGCCGTGGACGCGGGCTCGGCCGAGTTCGCGGAACGCTTCTCCTGAAGCATCGATCAGCACGACGTCTCCGTCCATCGTCGTCGCGAAGAGCTTGCCGTCGGCGGCGATCGCGTTCCCCTTGCCGAATCGCTCTTCGCGCCATCGACTCTTGCCGGTCGCCGGATCGATGCAGGTCAGATGCGTCACCGGTCCGGCGCTGCCGACGTTGTCGAAGCCGAACAGCAACCCGTCGACCAACAGCGGCGTCTGCCACTCGCTCCGCAGCACGGCTCGCGGTCCGAGCGACTCCCAGACCGCTTCGGCCTGCCATCGATCTCCCGCGAAGGTCAGCGCCAAGCGGACCGAGCCGTGATTCTCGCCGGCCGAGATCAGCAGGTCGCCGTCCAGAGCGATCGGCGCGGCGATGTTGCAGTCATAAGGGGTCTCGAACGGAAACGACCACGCCACTTCGCCGGTCGCTGGATCGATGCCGCTCACCATTCCTGCGCTGAAGACGATCACCTGCTCGGTCGCGCTCCCGCCGGAGCCGACCTTGCGGAGCACGGGCGAGGAGTAGCCCGCTCGATCGTCTCCGGCCTTCCAGACCACGTCGCCGCTCGCCGCGTCACAAGCGACGACCGTTCCGGACGGCCCGCCGGCGGTGACGATGACCCGATCGCCGATCACCAGCGGCGAGGCCGCCATGCCGTAGTCGGCCTCCTTGCCGTCGGTCGCCTGGATGACGTCGCGACGCCAGAGCTCACGGCCGTCGTCGCTCGACAGCGCGATCAGCTTGCCGTCGCCGGTCTGGACATAGACCCGATCTCCATCGATCGCCGGCGTCGCTCGCGGTCCGTCCCCCATCTGATTCTCGTAGGCGGGCCCGATCGCCGTCCGCCACCGCGTCGTTCCGTCGGTCAGATCGAGAGCGATCGCGAACTGCTCGCGATCGTCCTGAGCGGTGGTGACGACCAGTCGCTCGCGAACGGCAATCCCCGCCATGCCGACCCCGCCCGGAACGCGCCACAGTTCCTTCGGTCCCTCGTCTCCCCACGCGTCAGCCAGTCCCGTTTCGGCACTCGTTCCGTCTCGGTTCGGGCCCAGGAACTGCGGCCAGTCCTCCGCAACGACCGGACCGATCGCTCCGAGTCCCAACGCCAGTGCGACGCAGCCCCGCGCGACGGTCGCTCGTGCGAGCGTTTTCCCTTGCCCGATGCCGAAATCGGATCGGCTGCACGCCGTGAGCCAAAGACCCTGTCGCATGTCGCAGACTCCCGAAAGGACGAACCCACACTGCCGAGCCGACCGCTGTCGGTGCATTGGAGTGCGGATCGTCTCGGGGGACAACGTCGGTTCGGTAACGCTCGCGTCACGGATCGGATCGGTTCCTCGTTGGGCGACGCATCAGGACATCGAATCGCTGTGGGAACGATCCGCGCGGGACCGTCGACATCGGTGTGGCGAACTGCGATGCGTCGCAGACGACGCGGGACTACGCCGAGGGGGTGCGTTCACAGGAGTGCGACCGACACCGTAGTGCGACCGCCCCCGGTCGCAGCGTTTGTCGTAGTGCGACCGCCCCCGGTCGCAGCGTTTTGCCGTAGTGCGACCGACCCCGGTCGCAGCGTTTGTCGTAGTGCGACCGACCCCGGTCGCAGCGTTTGTCGTAGTGCGA
>CAZZBI010000031.1:12582-26104 GCA_964652385.1 uncultured Pirellulaceae bacterium
CCCTGCGCTTGGCGCTACGGGCTCGAAGACACGAAGCCGCTCGCGTGGCGACGAGTTCCGACCCACCCGACCAGCCCGTGGCGTTTCGTAGTGCGACCGACCTCGGTCGCAGCGTTTTGCGAATCGCGGCACGCAGAGGACCCCTGCGCTTGGCGCTACGGGCTCGAAGACACGAAGCCGCTCGCGTGGCGACGAGTTCCGACCCACCCGACCAGCCCGTGGCGTTTCGTAGTGCGACCGACCCCGGTCGCAGCGTTCTGCGAATCGCGGCACGCAGAGGACCCCTGCGCTTGGCGCTACGGGCTCGAAGAGACGAAGCCGCTCGCGTGGCGGCTCGTCACGATGCGGCAGGCCCCGGAGCCCCCGCTCCCCAGAACCGACCGGGGCTGCGAAACTCTCGTTCGTTGCTGCTCGCGCGTTCGAGCGATCCGATCCCTGTCCGAGTCGGGCGAGACCGATGACCGACTTTCGCTTTCTGCATGTCGCCGACATCCATCTGGACAGTCCGCTCGAAGGACTCGCCCGTTACGACGAAGCGCCGGTCAAGCGCTTTCGCGAAGCCCCTCGGGTCGCCCTGGTCGCGATGATCGATCGCGCGATCGAACTGTCGGTCGACTTCGTGCTGATCGCGGGCGATCTCTATGACGGATCGTGGGACGAGAGTCGGACCGGTCTGTTCCTGGTCGGTCAACTGGCGCGACTGCGCGACGCGGGGATCCCGGTCATCGCGATCCGCGGGAATCATGACGCCGAGAATCGGATGACGAATCATGTCCGGTTTCCGGACAACGTCACGCTGCTGTCGTCCGAACGCCCTCAGACGCACGAGCTGCCGTCGCTCGGCGTCGCGATCCACGGCCGAAGTTTCGCGCAGCGCGACGTCCGGACGAACCTGGTCCTCGACTATCCGCTCGGGCGGAGCGATCGTTTCGACATCGGCCTGCTGCACACCGCGCTCGAAGGACGCGAGGGGCACGAGTCGTATGCCCCGTGCTCGATCGACGATCTGCTCCGCTGCGAGTACGACTATTGGGCGCTCGGACACATCCATCGCCGAGCGATCGTGCGCGAGTCGCCGCCGATCGTCTTTCCGGGCAACCTCCAAGGACGGCACGCGCGCGAGACCGGTCCCAAGGGGGCTTACGTGGTGACGGTCGAACGGGGACGTCCGCGATTGGAGTTCGAGGCGTTCGATGCGGTCCGCTGGGAACGGATCGAAGTGCCGATCGACGGACTCGAGTCGCTCGATGCGCTCGTCGAGCGATTCCGGGAACGAGCCGACGAGAGCATCCGTCAGGCGGCAGGCCGTCCGCTCGCGGCGCGCATCGAGCTGACGGGAGCGGGACCGCTGCATCGGATCTGGGGAGGAGACCCGCGTCGGGGAGCGGACGAGCTGAGAGCGGCGGCGCTGATGACGGGGCACGAGACGATCTGGCTCGAGAAGATCGTCGCTCGAACCACCCCCGCACCGCGCAGCGCCGCTGCGGTACGCGACGACCTCGACGCCCCTTCGCCGGTCGACGACCTCGATTCCGTGCTGGCGGAGCTGCTCGGCTCGGACGACGAACTCGGCCGGTTCATCGCGGGATTCGACGACCTGCGAGCCAAACTCCCGCGCGAGCTGACGATCGACGAGTCGGGGCGCGCGTGGGACGATCCGGATCGCTGGCGCGAGCTGCTCGGCGAGGCGCTTCCGCTGTTGCACGAGCGGATCGGCAGGGAGGAGACGCCTCGATGAGAATCGATCGTCTGGACCTGATCGCCTACGGCCCGTTCACCGATGCGCAGCTGGATCTGTCGCGCGGCAGTCACGGTCTGCATCTGGTCTTCGGCCCGAACGAAGCGGGGAAGAGTTCGACGCTCCGCGCCCTGTCCGATGCTCTCTTCGGCATTCCCGGTCAGACCGCCGATGCCTTCGTTCATCCCTACACCGATCTGCGGATCGGAATGTCGCTGCGAACGGCCGACGATCGTTCGATCGAGTTCGTCCGGCGCAAGGGAAACCGGGAAACGCTTCGCGATCCGCAGACCGGTGCGGCGCTGCCGGCCGGTCTGCTCGATCCGATCCTCGGAGCGGTCGATCGGGAGCATTTCCGTTCGATGTTCGGCCTTGATCACGAGCGGTTGGTGGCGGGAGGCCGACAGATCGCCGAACTGGGAAACGACATCGGTCAGATGCTCTTCTCGGCGACCGGTTCGATGTCCGACATTCGCCGGATCCGCGACACGCTCGCGGCCGAGCAAGGGGAACTGTTCGCCCCCCAGGCGCGTACCAAGCGGATCCACCTGCGGCTGAAGACGCGCAGCGAACTGCTCGATCGACTCAAGGGGACTCGGACCTCGAGCAGTCGTCTCGAGAAACTGCAGCACGACCTGGATGCCTGCCGCGACCGGCTCGCCGCACTCGACGATCAGGTGCGCGAAGCGGGTCGAGCGATGAAGCGGACCGATCTGCTCCGCCGCTCGATCGAACCCCTCCGGCAGTATCGCCAACTCGCCGATCGCCTGGCGGCGACGGCGGAGACTCCCGAGCTGCCGAGCGACTTTCTGGATCGTGTCCATGATCTCAGGCGGCGGCGCGCGGCGCTCGCCGTCGCGATCGAACAACAGGAAGTCCGTCATCGGGAACTGACCGCGGGGCTGAGCGAGACGGAGCGGCGGGAAGTTCCCGCATCGATCGCCGCCGAGATCGCGGAGTTGCAGGACGAACGAGGGGCGCATCGCAAGGGGGAACGCGACCTGCCGGGGCTCCGACTCAAGGCGGCCGAGCGACGCGAGCGGATCGAGTTCCTGCTGCGACAGATCGGCCATGCCGACGGAATCGACCAGGCGAATCGACTGCGGCTCCCCTCCCAGCTCCGCACCGAGATCGGCCGGCTGACCGAGGAGCGAGCGGCTCTGACCGCCGAGCGCACCGATCTGCAGCGAAGCGAGGACGAGGTGCGCTCGGCGCTCGAAGGGGTCGTCGAGGAGCTGTCGCAACTCGTCGAGCTCCGCACGACCGAACCGCTCGCCGCGGCGATCGAGGCTTGGCTCGCGAACCGCGAACTCCCTCGCCACGCCGAACGGCTGCAACTCGACATCGATGCGGCTCGGCGCGAACTCGAACAGTGGTCGGCTCGGAACGGCCGCTGGAACGGCTCGATCGACCAGTGGGTGCGCACGCCGCTGCCGTCCGAGTCGACGATCGAACGGTTCGCGCAGCGTCTGGACGAGTCGGCCAAGGCGATCGCGGAAGCCGACGCGGCGATTCGCGAGGACGAACGGGAACGTCAGCGGCTGACGCGGGAACTCGACGCGCTGCGAGCCGATCGCGGTCGACTTCCGACGCTCGAAGAACTGCAGAGCGAGCGCGAGGAGCGCGATCGCCGGTGGGCTCAGGTCCGCTCGCGCTGGTTGTCGCCGGAGGGAGCGGAAGGGGACGGATCGCGAGGAGCGGAACTCGACGACGACGCTCTGGCCGAGCGCTTCGAGCATCAACTGCGGCAGACCGATCGCGTCGCCGACCGTCTGAGAACCGAAGCGCAGAGCGTCGCCGAAGCGGCTCGACTGGTCGCGGATCTCGAGCGACGTGAAGCGCGGATCGCCGAACGACACGAGGAGCGCCGCCGGCGGACCGCCGAACGGGACGAGATCGAATCGGAATGGCGAAGCGTCTGGGAAGGACTGCCGATTCGGGTCGATGCGCCGCGCGACATGCTCGTCTTCGTCGGCGAACGGGAACAGCTCGTCGAGCGTCGGGAGCGGCTCGCTCGTGCGGAAGACGAACGTGCGACGATCGAACGGCGGATCGACATGACACGAGCCGAATTGGCCGCGGCGGCAATCGCGGCAGGGCTGACGGTCGAGGCGGGGGAACGATCCGAGACGATCGCCGAGCGTCTGCGTCGACGGAAGGAAGAGATCGAAGGGGAACGCGACTCGCGGCGACGACTGGAAGAGCGCCGCAAGGAGCTCGAGCGGCGCGGCCGCGAGATCGCCCCGCGGCGGGCGCGACTCGAGGAACGCGAACGGATCTGGCGAGAGGCCTGGCGCTCGGCCATGGAGCCGCTCGGACTGAACGTCGAGACCGATCCGAGGATCGCCGCGGAACTGCTGGAGTCGCGGATCGAACTGGAACGGACACTCGACGAGCTCCTGGGATCCGAAGGGTTGGAGCGTCGGATCGAGGCGATCGGCAAGGAACGGGAGGGGTTCGAGGGACGGGTGCGGCGCGCTGCGGCAGCGGCCTTCGGCCGGGAAGCGCCGGGGAGCTCGGTCGACGACCTGTTGGCGGCACTCGTGGAGGGAGCGGCGGAGGCGGAACGGCGCGCGCGGAACCGCGAGCGGCTGGAAGGGGAGCTGCGGGAACTCGAACCGGACCTGCGATCGAAGCGCGAGGCGCTGGCGGTGATCGAAGCGGAGCTCGATGCGGCGATCGAAGCGGCCGGGGTCGATGCGATCGAACGGATCGACGCCGTCTGGCGCGCCGGCGAAGAGCGACGCGAGCTGCGGCAGCATCGCGCGGCGATCGAGCGGACGCTCGCCGGCCTGGCCGGCGGAGGCGATTGGAGCGAACTGGAACGCGAGGTGAACGAGCGGCTTGCCGAGATGGGGGAAGAGGGACTGGCGGCCGAGATCGAACGGCTCGAAGCGAACGCCGCTCGTCTGGATGACGAACGACAATCCCTCCGGGTCCGACTGGGGGCGCTGCAGGAGGAGTGGAAGGGGATCGGGGACGGCGAGGAAGCGATCGCGATCGAGGCGGAGCGGCGGGTGGTCGAGGCGGAACTGGAGTCGGATGTCCGGGAATACTGTCGCCTGAAGGGGGCGACCTATCTGCTGAGTCGTGCGATCGAGCGCTTCCAGGCTCGGCATGAAGGGCCGATGCTGACGACGGCCGGAGGTCTCTTCGCGCGGCTGACCTGCGGCGCCTACGACGGCCTGGCGATCGACCATGGCGACGGCGATTCGCCTCGACTGGTCGGTCGGCGTCGCGGGAGCGGTGCCGAGGTGCCGATCCGCGGGATGAGCGAGGGGACCGCCGACCAGCTCTACCTGGCACTCCGCTTGGCCTATCTGACCGAATGGGTGGCGCACCACGAACCGCTGCCGCTGATCGTCGACGACGTGCTGATCAAGTTCGACGACGACCGAGCGGCGGCAACGCTCGAGGTGCTGGCGGACTTTTCCGATCGGACTCAGGTCGTCCTGTTCACGCATCACGAGCATCTGCTGGAGCTGATCGACGAACGGCTGGGGGATTCGGGGCGCGGGCGGGTCTTCGTCAGCCGGCTCGGCGAATCCGCAGGCGGATCGGCCGGCTGATCGAGCGATTCGGCCGTTCGATCGGGAGCGGGATCGTTCGTTCCGCCGAGGTGTTCGCGTGGGGAGGGGAACGGACGGAGGGATCGGCGACCGGAGTCGTCGACGAGACGAGCGGTTCGGAGAACGGAACGAGGAGAGGACGTGGGGGAGCAAGGAGCGAGAACGGTCGACGACGCGGGGATCTGCTGGCGCGACGACGTATCGGCCGAGGATGTGGAGCGGATCGGGGCGTTGGTCGAGGCGACCGGGTTCTTTCATCCGGGCGAGGTGCTGGTGGCGCGCGAACTGGTGGAGGAGCGTTGCGCGAAGGGGGATGCGTCGGGGTACCACTTCCTGCTTGCCGAAGCGCCGTCGGGAGCGCTGCTCGGCTACACCTGCTACGGTCCGATCGCGTGTACCGAGTCGAGTTGGGACCTGTATTGGATCGCGGTGGCTCCGAGCGCCCAGCGAATCGGCCTCGGTCGACGCCTGATGGAAGCGACCGAGCGCGAGGCGGCGAAACGCGGGGGAACTCGGATGTACGCCGACACGTCGGGGCGCGAACAGTATTCGCCGACGCGATCGTTCTATGAGCGATGCGGATACGCGACGGCCGCCGACCTCGAGGACTTCTACGCGCCGGGCGACTCGAAGCGGATCTACGCGAAGCGTCTGACATGAAGCTCGAGTCGGGTCCGAAGGGTCGGCATTGCGCTTCCGGCCGACTCGAGCGGTCGAATCGATTTTCGGAATTCGCGCGACCGGTCGGCCGAACGTCCATTGACTCGAGGTCGGGTGAGCGTTTCAATTCTCCGCGCTGTCCATGCGGCAGTGATGAGCGACGGTCGGAATCGGACTCCGGACCGTCACCGCGACGGACACGCGGGTGAACGGGGAGCACGTTCACCCATCTCGCATTTGCTCCCTTGGAGCCAGGATGATGCAATCCGACGGCGCGGACGCGTCGACGGCGGTCGCCGAAGACGGCGACCCTCCGGGTACTTCGCTCGTATCCACCGCAGTTTCCTCTCCCGATGCCGCCCGACGGCGTCGCTCCCGAATCGGCAAGTCTTCGCTGCCGATTCTGGATCCCTCCCCCGACGGCAATGCCGTCTCGTTTCTGCCGGTCGTCCCCGAACAGATTCCCGATCCGCTGGCGGGTCGGAGTCCGTTCGATCTGGCCGAGATCGCTCCGCGGCGCCGCGCGTTCCGCAAGGCGTATTTCCCGGGCGTCACCGACAAGGAATGGAACGACTGGAACTGGCAGGCGGGGCATCGCTTCCGCACGCTCGCCCAGCTCGAAAAGGCGTTGGTCCTCAGCGAGGACGAACGCCAGGCGATCGTGCAGGGGGGCATGATGCTCCCGGTCGGCATCACGCCGTACTACATGAGCCTGCTCGATCGAAACGATCCGAATCAGGCGCTGCGCCGGACCGTCGTGCCGTCGACGCGCGAGTTCGTTCGGATGCCGGGCGAAGCGGATGATCCGCTGGGCGAGGACGGACACAGCCCGGTGCCGGGTCTGGTCCATCGCTATCCCGATCGGGTCCTGCTGCTGGCACTCGACTTCTGCTCGACCTACTGCCGCTACTGCACGCGGTCGCGAGTCGTCGGGCACGGCGAGATCCTGCCTCGCAAGGATCGTCTGGAGAAGATCTTCGAGTACCTTCGCGGCGCGACTCAGGTGCGCGACGTGCTGATCTCGGGGGGAGACCCGTTGGCGCTCGGCGAGGACCGGCTCGACTGGATCCTGTCGAACCTCCGCGCGATCCCTCACATCGAGTTCGTTCGGATCGGCACCAAGATGCCGGCGGTGTTGCCGCAGCGGATCACTCCGGCCCTCTGCCGGGTGCTGCGCAAGCATCATCCGCTGTTCATGAGCGTGCACTTCCTGCATCCGGACGAGTGCACTCCCGAATCGCGACGAGCGTGCGAGCGTCTGGCCGATGCCGGCATCCCGCTCGGCTCCCAGACGGTCCTGCTGCGCGACGTCAACGATTCGGTCGACGTCATGAAGCAGCTGGTCCATCGCCTGCTGCAGATGCGGGTTCGCCCGTACTACCTGTACCAGTGCGATCCGATCAGCGGGTCGTCCCATTTCCGGACGACGGTCGAAAAGGGGCTCGAGATCGTACGAGGCCTGCGCGGTCACACGACCGGCTACGCCGTGCCGACCTACGTCATCGATGCGCCGGGGGGCGGAGGGAAGATTCCGCTCCAGCCCGAGACGGTGATCGGTCGCGACGGCGACGATCTGTTGCTGAGGAACTTCGAGGGGAAGACCTTCCGGTACCCCGATCCGGTTCCGCCGACCGTCTCGTGAACGCCTGCGCGACGCCGACTCCGCCGCGTGCGTGACGGAGTCGGCGTCGCGATTCTCTCTTCATGGCTCGCCGTTTCCGCAGGGATGCCGGAAGCGGTCCGCGGAAACGTCCTGCGATGTCCGAGGAACATCTCTGCGTGCGCTGTGCGCGCCTCGGCCCGACCTGCTGTCAGTCGTGCCAGATCTACGTCGGACCGGGAGATGCCGAGCGCATCTCGCGATACACGGGGGAACCGGTCGAGGCGTTCGCCGACTTCCGCTACCCCGACGATCCGATCTATCTGACCGCTCATGACGACGACCCGATCTGGCCCCGGACGGTGATCCGCGAGGACGGTCATCGGCGGGTCCTGAATCGGCGCGAGAACGGCGACTGCACCTTTCTCGGTCCGACCGGATGCCGTCTGCCGCTCGAAGTCCGGCCGCTCGTCTGCCGACTGTATCCGTACGACTACAACCAGGCGGGGATCAAGCCGCGACTGGCCAGCGGCTGTCCCGTCCAGTTGCTCCCTCCCGGACGCTCGCTGCTGCAGGAGCTCGACATGAACCTGGCCGATGCCGAGCGTTGGCATCGGATGCTCTACGACGAGATCCTGCGCGAGCCGCATGCGCGACTTGACGATCTGCCGCCGGGAATCCTGCCGACCGACGGCGCGACCGACGCGGCAGCGGGCGTATCGCCGGGAGCCGGGAACGGAACGAACGACGCCGCGACGGCAGCGACGGAGAAGGGCTGATGCGGATCGGCATGACGTACGACCTGCGGTCCGAGTACCTGGCCGCAGGGTACGGCGAGGAAGAGACGGCGGAGTTCGATCGCGAAGAGACGATCGACCTGCTGGCCGAAGCGATCGCCGGCTGGGGGCACTCGATCGATCGGATCGGCAGCGCGAAGCGTCTGGTCGAACGCTTGTCGGCCGGCGATCGTTGGGACCTGGTCTTCAACATCTGCGAAGGCCTCCGCGGGCTCGGTCGCGAATCGCAGGTGCCGGTCCTGCTCGAGCTATACGACATCCCCTACACGTTCTCGGATCCGGCGGTGACCGCCGTCTGTCTGCACAAGGGGATGACCAAGGCGATCGTGCGCGACCGAGGCCTCGCGACCCCTCGCTCCTGGACGATCGACGATCCGGACGAGACGTCGGTGATCGACGGGCCGTATCCGCTGTTCGCTAAGCCGATCGCGGAAGGGACGGGGAAGGGGATCACTCCGGCGTCGAAGATCGCGGACCGGTCCGAACTGCGGCAGCGCGTCGCCGAACTGCTGACGACCTTCGGCCAGAGCGTGCTGGTCGAGACCTATCTGCCGGGGCGAGAGTTCACCGTCGGTCTGCTCGGCACGGGAGAGCGGACCGAAGTGCTCGGCACGCTCGAGATCGTCCTGCTCGACTCGGCCGAGCCGGAGATCTACTCTTACGCCAACAAGGAATCGTGCGAGGAGCGGGTGGAGTATCGGCTGGTGCTCCCCGAGAACGATCCGGCGGTGGCGGCGGCCGAGCGACTGGCTCGCGATGCCTGGATCGCGCTCGGCTGTCGGGACGGCGGTCGGATCGACCTGCGTTGCGACGCGACCGGTCAGCCGCAGTTCCTGGAAGCGAACCCGCTCGCCGGTCTTCATCCGTCCCATTCCGATCTGCCGATGCTCGCGACTGCCCGCGGAGTTTCGTATCGCGATCTGATCGGACGGATCCTGGCGTCGGCATCGACTCGCGTTCCGCAGCCCGAAAGGTCCTGATGAATCAGCGCTCCGGAGTCCCTGGAGGACTCGCCGCCGGATCCCGCATCGCCCTGCTGTACGACGAGCTGCTCGGGCAGACCCCCGATCTGCTCGACGGCGAAGTGCAGCGACAGGCGATCGCGCGAGCGCTGATCGAACTGGGGCACGAACCGATCCCGATCCCTTGCGATCTCGATCTGGGGGCGGCGCGCGAGCGACTTCGGCAGTGCGAGCCGGCGCTCGTCTTCAATCTGGTCGAATCGCTCGGCGGGAGCGACCGACTGATGCCGCTCGCGACGCTGCTGCTCGAATCGCTCGGGCTACCGTACACCGGTTGTCCGACCGCCGCGATCGTCGCGACGAACGACAAGCCCGCCTCGAAGCGCCGCATGCGGGAACTCGGCTTGCCGACTCCGGCTTGCCGACGCCTGGCGGAAGGGAACGCGACGCCTCATGAAGCCGACGCGATGCGGTTTCCGACCGAAGTGATCATCAAGTCGGTCGCGGAGCATGCGTCGATCGGCCTCGACGACGCCTCGGTCGTCACCGTCGACTCGGAAGCCGAACTGGCCGCGCTCCTGATCGAACGGAGTCGGAGCGCGGGGCGCGAGCTCTTCGCCGAGCGATTCGTGCGCGGTCGCGAGTTCAACCTGTCGCTCCTCGACGGTCGCGCGCTCCCGCCGGCCGAGATCGTCTTCGAGAACTATCCCGAAGGAAAGCCGCGCATCGTCGGTTACGCCGCGAAGTGGGTCGAAGCGAGCCCGGAGTACGACGGGACGCCGCGCACGTTCGAGTTCACTGCCGACGACGCTCCGCTTCTCGAACGCCTCGGCCGGATTGCCGAGGCTTGCTGGAACGGATTCGGGCTCGCGGGAGCGGCTCGCGTCGACTTCCGGACGGACGAGGCGGGAGAGCCGTGGATCCTCGAGGTGAACGCCAATCCGTGCTTGAATCCGGACGGCGGGTTCGCGGCCGCCTGCGGACAGGCCGGGATCGGCTATGTCGACATGATCGGCGCCATCGTCGCCGCCGGCGCTCGACGGAGCGATTGACGAGCGATCGGGGCGAGGTGTCCTCTGAAGTTTGACACCTCTCGGACCCCCGACTAGTCTGCAATCGTCGGCCTGATCGGACGGCCGTCCTCCCTTCTGCGGGCCGCGACCACGCGCTTCGCGCCGCTCCCGAACCGAGGTGCCGCCGGTCCATGTTCCCCGTCGTCGAGGCGCTGAGCCGGCTCTGGAATCGCCGTGCGACCCCGCCTTCGGACCCGGTTCTGGCCCAGCGTTACGGTGCGCTGTTCGACGTGCGGCACTATCGAGGCCGCTTTACGGACGCCGGGGAATCGGTCGACGCGCTCGTTCGCCACTACCGAACGATCGGTGCGCCGAGCGGTGTCTCTCCCTCGCCGCTGTTGGCGATCCCGTTCTATCTGGCTCAGGCAGGTTCCGAAGCAGCCGAAGATCCGCTCGACCATTTCCGTACGGTCGGCTGGCGCCGCGGCTTCGATCCCCATCCCCTCTTCGACACGGCGCGCTACGCGACGGCGTTCGGGGACGCGATCGAACCGTGGGGAGATCCGGTTTCGCACTACCTGTCGGTCGGCTGGCGGAGCGGCGTGTCGCCGAGCGATGCGCTGTCGATCGCCTACTGCGCCTCGCGAACGAAGCGCTCGCGCCGGGGACTGACCGAGCCGGCGAGCGAGCTCCTGCGCGGCGAACTGTCGGACGTTCGCCGTCCGCATCCCTGCCTGTCGGTTCCGATCGTCCGCGCCCGGCTCGCGCAGACCGGACTCGGGACGAACGACGAACGGGTGCTGGAGCGGTTCGCGCGGTGGGATGCGCCGTGGTCTCCCAGTCCGTTGTTCGACGTCGAGTTCTATCGTCGAACGTATCCCGAAGCGACCGCTCACCCTCGCGGTCCTTTCGGCCACTTTCTCGCGATCGGACAGTACGGCGACTTCGACCCCAACCCGTACTTCGACTCGGCCTGGTATCGCCGCCGCCACGCCGACCGACTCGGCGAGCTCGCCCCCTTTCTGCATTACATGGTGCACGAGGGGACGTCGGCGTTCGATCCGTCCCCCGAGTTCTCGGTCCGGCACTACGCGCGGCAGCGCCCGAAACCGCGAGTCGCCGGCGAGAGTCTGCTCGAACACTTCCTGCGCCTGGGGCGCTACACGCAGGTGACGGTCCGGCCCTACCCGATTCCCGAATCGCTCGGGCGCCAGCTGGCCGAAGCGGCGCGGATCGAACCGGCGATCGACCTGCCTCCGAAGCGGCTGACGAAGCTGCCGGTCTATCTGCGGTACGGCAGTCCGCGCGTCGCACGGCTGCTCGAGAACCTGCGCGTCTCGGTCGGTCGGCCGTTCTCGGCGGCGGTCTTCGCGCCGTTCCTCAGTCGCGGCGGCGCGGATCTCGTCGCGATCCACCTGGTCCGTTGGCTGCAGCAGACCCGATCGGTCGATGACGTGTTGCTGGTCCTCACCGAGTCGGACCTGACGAAGAGTCTCGACTGGCTTCCTCCCGGCACCCGCGTGCTCGTCCTTTCGCATCTGGCCGACGATCTCAGGCCGGCGGAACGCGAGCGATTGGTGCAGGACCTGATCGAGACGTATCGACCGGAGATCTGTCATAACGTCAACAGCCGGTCGCTCTGGCAGCTGGTCTCGGAAAAGGGGCGCGCGCTGTCGAAGCTGACGCGGCTGCGGGCATCGCTCTTCTGCTTCGACTACGACCCGCAAGGAAACCCGACCGGATTCGCGGTCCGCTACCTGAAGCCGTCGATCGAGTGGCTCGAGTCGATCGCCAGCGACAACGCGACCTTCTGCCGCACCGCTCCCGAATCGCTCGGCCTGTCGCAGGAGGAAGGGGCGAAGTTCCATCCTCTCTACAATCCGGCCAAGTCGTTCGGCGGCCCGGTCGGCGTCGACGAGCGACTGGCGCGACTGGCCGCGGGAACCGGACGGCGGCAGGTGATGTGGGCGGGACGCGTCGATCGGCAGAAGCGTCCCGAGCTGCTCGCCGAGATCGCACGACGCGCTCCGGAGATGGACTTTCACGTCTTCGGCGATCGGCTGCTGGGGCGACGCGATCTGCTCGAGGGGGCTCCGTCGAACGTCGTTCGCTACGGCGAATACCGCGAGTTCTTCGAGCTGCCGCTGGCGCGGATGGACGGCTTCCTGTACACCGCCGCCTGGGACGGCATTCCGAACATCCTGATCGATGCGATGCAGGCCGGACTGCCGGTCGTCGCCCCGGAGGTCGGAGGGATCGCGGAACTGGTCGACGAGCGGACCGGCTGGCTGATCCGCGACCACGAAAACCCCGACGCCTATCTGCACGCGCTGCGCGAGAGCTTCACTCAGGTCGAGCGGACGCGCCGGCGGATCGATGCCGCTGCGCAACGTCTGGACGAACGCCACTCCTGGGCGCATTGGTCGGCCGAAGCGACTCGAATCTTCGGACTCCCCGAGCAGGTCTCGAAGGAGGGCCCGTGAGCGACATCGAAGGGGTAATCAACCTGCATCGCGAAGGAGCGATGGCGAGCGCGTCGCTGACCAGCGCGCGGATCGCCGCCGAACGGGCGCGCGCCGACGGGGTCTCGGTCGAGCTGACGCTGGTGCTCGACCGGAGCGATGCGGCGACGCGCGAGGTGGCGAAGAGCTTCGCGGCCCGATCGGGTGCGCGAGTGCATGAGGTCGACTACGGCGATCTTGCCGAATCGCGAAACCATGCGGTCCGGTGCGGCGATGCCGCGTGGTGCGGGTTCCTGGATGCCGACGATCTCTGGTCGGCCAACTGGCTGTTTGCGGCCTGGCGTTTGGGCTGCTCGGCCGGCCCGCGCACGATCTGTCACCCGGCGTGGAACGTGATCTTCGGAACGAAGCAGATGCTCTTCCCGCAGATCGATCAGCTCGATCGACGCTTCTCGCGTCTGGGACTGGAGACCAACAACTACTGGACCGCGCTCTCATTTGCGCCGCGCGCGATCTATCTCGAGTTCCCGTATCGTCCCAATCGCCTTGATCTCGGCTTCGGCTTCGAGGACTGGGCCTGGAACCTGCAGACGGTCGACGGAGGCTGTGTGCATCGAGCGGTGCGCGAAACGAGTCACTTGATGCGCTACAAGGCGAGGGACGCGTAGCGCGACGCGACCAGCGGGCGCGGCTGCCTGAGAACGCCGGCCGATCTCGACCG
>CAZZBI010000032.1:0-506 GCA_964652385.1 uncultured Pirellulaceae bacterium
CAGCAGCTCCGCCACCTCGTCGAACCGCTCCTGATGTCGCGGCACGATGACCAATCGCAACTCGGGAAACTGCCGTCTCAGGCGCTCGAACGCCGCCACCACGATCGCTTCTTCGCCCGCTTGCGTGCTTCCGGCGACCCAGATCGGCATCGAGGGCGCGAAGCGTGCGAGTTGCCGGAGTGCCGTGGTCTTCGGGTTCGCGCGATCGAACTCCGCGCGATCGAACTTCAGACTTCCGGTCACGTCGATCCGCTCGCGCGGAAGTCCGAGATCGGCAAATCGTTCGGCATAGTCGGGACTCGACGCACCGACCCAGTCGATCCGCTGCAGCCAGCTCGCGACGATCCCGCGGAATCGGCGATAGCCGCGATGGCTGCGAGCCGACAGACGGCCGTTGACGACGGCAACCTTCACGCCGCGGCGGTCGGCCGCCTCGAGCAGATTCGGCCAGAGTTCCAGCTCGACCAGCACCAGCAGGTCGGGGCGCCAACGCCGCAGCGTTTCGG
>CAZZBI010000032.1:516-20355 GCA_964652385.1 uncultured Pirellulaceae bacterium
CCCAGGAGAAGTCGAGGGGCCCGTACGAGACGAGCGCGTCGGGAAAGCGCTTGCGAGCCAGTTCGCGACCGGTCGTGGTGGTCGAGGTGACGACGATGTCCCAGTCGGGGCGAGCCGCTCGGAACTCGGCGACCAGCCGGACGATCAGGTTCACCTCGCCGACGCTCACGGCATGGAACCAGGCGCAAGGGCGATTTCCCTCGCGCACCGGAACACGGCCGAAGAGCTTCTCGCGCCGCCCCTCGCGGTACTTCCCCTGGCGCCAGCGGCGCATCAGCAGGATCGGCGAGGCGCCGAGGATCAGCAGCGAATAGGCCAGATCGTAGAGCATGACGTCGGAGTCCTTTCCCTTCGCCGCGAGGCATCCGAGCCTCGCTTCGCCGCCGCCCGCGTCACGCGGACGAGGCGACTCAGGCGATATCCCGTTCGGTCCGCATGCAGCACTGCTTGTACTTCTTGCCGCTGCCGCAGGGGCACGGATCGTTGCGGCCGACCTTCGGCACCCGATTCCGGATCGGCTCGACCTTCGCGTCGACCGTCTCGGGGCCCTGCGATGCGGCGATCGCCTGCTGCTGTTCCCGAGCGATCTCGCTGGTCGGCTTCACCGTATCGTGTCGCGCACTCGTTTCGACCCAGGTCGAGCTGACGAAGTTCTCGTCGAGCTGTTCCATGCGGAAGATCAGCTCGGTCGAACGCTCGTCGATCGACTTCCACAGGTCCTCGAACATGCGCATCCCTTCGCGCTTGTACTCGACCTTCGGATCGAGCGACGCCATGCCGCGCTGCCCGACCGCAGTGCGCAGGTAGTCCATACCGAGCAGGTGATCCTTCCAGGCCGAGTCGACGATCTCGAGCAGGACGAACCGCTCCATCCGTCGCATTTCGGGATGGAATCGGTCGTGCAGGCCGATGACCAGCCGCTCTTCGAACTTGGTCGCGTCGAGGCCTTCGAGACTTTCCGAATCCCACTTGAAGCCGAAGCCTTCCATGAACCGGCGCAGATCGGCGAACTTCGGATCGTCCGGGGACGACGGCAAGCCGGACTTCAGGAGCGATTCGAACTTCTGCCGCAACGTCTTCTCGGCCTGAATCGCGGCGGCCTGATTGGCTCGCGAGCGTTCGACCAGCCAGTCGTGAACCGCCTGCCCTTCGCGACTCATCAGCCCTTCGGCGGTGACGGATTCGTCGAAGCGGCGCGACGCCCATTCCGCAAACGCGGCGGCGTCCAGGTGCATCGTCTGCCCTTCCCGCTTCGAGAAGCGGTACATGCCGACCATCACCGGATAGTCCGCCTCCTTACGGTCATAGGCGGCGAGGATCGCGGCGAGCGCGTCCTTGCGGATCGCAGCCGGCTCTTTCCCCTGCACCGACTTGGGATCGATCGTGACTCCGAACCGAGCCTCGGTCCAGCGGAGCGCCGACTTCAGGCCGATGTCGTCGTCGAGCAGATGCTTGCCGGCCGAGAGATCGACCTTGCCGATCGTCTCGCGCGCCTTACCGATCAGGTACTCCGACAGTTCGCTCCGTCCGATGCGCTTGAGCGAGCTTTCGGTCTCGCCGAGGTTCCAGCGACGATTGACGAACTCGGTCAGCGCCCGCCAGTTCCAATCCTCCTCGTCGTCCTCGGGGAGGTTCTGATCGATCTCCGAGACGATGTCGGTCTCGGCAGCCCGCTCCGCTTCGTCGCGTGCGGTGATGCTCGCCCCCTCGTAGTCGGCGCCGCGGAAGAGCTTGGCTTCGAGCTGGCACTGGAGTTCGCCCGAAGCGAATCCGGCGAACGACTCGGGACCGAACATCGGCGACAGGTAACTGTCGAAGGCGCGTTTCACCTGCCGCTCGATCATCGCCACGATCAGCTCGCGGCAGTTGGCTCCGTCCAGGATCCGCTGACGATAGCCGTAGACTCGCTTGCGCTGCTCGTCCATCACCTCGTCATACTCGAGGAGATTCTTCCGCACCTCGAAGTTGCGTTCTTCGATCTTCTTCTGAGCCGCTTCGATCCGGCGCGACACCGTGCGACTCTGGATCGCCTCGCCTTCCTGCCAGCCGATCGTCTCGAGGAACTTGCGGACCCAGGGGCCCGCGAAGATCCGCATGATGTCGTCTTCCAGGCTCAGGAAGAACTTGCTGCTTCCCGGGTCTCCCTGACGACCGCAGCGTCCGCGGAGCTGCAGGTCGATGCGCCGCGCCTCATGCCGCTCGGTGCCGATGACGTGCAGACCGCCGAGTCCCTTGACGTGCTGCCCCTGTTCCTTCATCCCCTCGCGCTGCTCGATCTCGTGCACGAGCGCATCCCACTCCTCGCGCGGCACGTCCAGTCGCGTCGAGTAGCGGTCCTGCAGCTGGGCCCACGCCATCGTCTCGGCGTTGCCGCCGAGCACGATGTCGGTGCCGCGTCCCGCCATGTTGGTCGCGATGGTGACCGCATGCAGTCGGCCCGCCTGAGCGACGATCTCGGCCTCGCGGCGATGGTGCTTGGCGTTGAGGACCTGATGAGGGATGCCGCGCCGATCGAGCAGCGCCGAAAGGCGTTCGCTCTTTTCGATCGAGACGGTGCCGACCAGGATCGGGCGCCCCTTGTGTTCGATCGAGTCGATTTCGGACTTCGGAATGCGGGTCTTGGGCCCGAACCGCTTGTCGTCGAGCAGCGGCTCGAAGGTCACTTCCGCATCGGTCTCGCCGACGATCGTCCCGAGCTTCTCCTTGCCGTCCTTGCCGACGAGGACGTCCCACTTGTGCATCCGCTCGATCTCGTCCGCGATCGCCTCGTACTTCGAACGTTCGGTCGAATAGATGACGTCTCCCTGCTCGATCCGCTGCATCTTGCGGTTGGTCGGGATGGCGATGACGTCGAGCTTGTAGATCTTCCAGAACTCGTTCGCCTCGGTCATGCCGGTTCCGGTCATGCCCGAGATCTTGCGGTAAAGCTTGAAGAAGTTCTGCAGGGTGATCGTGGCGAGCGTCTGCGTCTCTTCCTTGATCTTGACCCCTTCCTTCGCCTCGACCGCCTGATGCAGACCGTCGCTCCACTGCCGCCCGTCCATCAGTCGTCCGGTGAACTCGTCGACGATGATGACGCGCCCTTCCTGGACGACGTAGTTGACGTCGCGCTTGTACAGGTAGTGCGCCTTGAGGGCGTTGTCGACCAGATGAGGCCAGTCCATGTTGCCGGCCGTATAGAAGCTGTCGACGCCGGCCAACCGCTCCGCCTCGCGCACCCCTTCGTCGGTCAGCGTGACGTTGTGGTCCTTCTCGTTGACCGTGAAGTGGACTTCGCGTTCGAGCTTGGCGGCGATCCGATCGGCTTCCTGATAGCGACGCGGATTCTGGCTGGTCGGACCCGAGATGATCAGCGGCGTCCGCGCCTCGTCGATCAGGATGTTGTCGACCTCGTCGATGATCGCGTAGTTCAGCGGCCCCTGAGCCTGCTGCAGATGCTTGGGGAAGCGGTCGTCGTCGCGAGCCGCGGGGCGCATGTTGTCGCGCAGATAGTCGAAGCCGAACTCGTTGTTGGTGCCGTAGGTGATGTCGCAGGCATAGGCGCGCTGCCGGTCGGCGGCCGACATGTTGCTCTGGATCGCGCCGACGGTCAGACCGAGCCCCATGTACAGAGGCGCCATCCACTCCATGTCGCGGCGAGCCAGATAGTCGTTGACGGTGACGACATGGACCCCCTTCCCTTCGATCGCGTTCAGGTAGGCCGGAAGGGTCGCGACGAGCGTCTTGCCTTCGCCCGTCACCATCTCGGCGATCGAACCGCTGTGGAGGACCATGCCGCCGATCATCTGCACGTCGTAGTGCCGCATGTTCAGGAAGCGGCGTCCCGCCTCGCGACAGGCCGCGAACGCCTCGATCAGGATGTCGTCGAGCGTCTCGCCCTGCTTCAGTCGCTTGCGGAACTGCTCGGTCTGCTCGGCCAACTGCTCGTCGGTCAGCTGCTTCAGCTTCGGCTCGAGCGCATTGATCGCCTCGACCTTGGTCTGGAGTCGCTTGACGTAGCGGGCGTTGGACGATCCGAAGACCGCCGTGATCGCCCGTTCGAATCGACGGAGAACCCCGCCGAACACGAGCCCCAGGAGTTCCCAGATCTTCTCGAGAATCGCCATGATTCGATCGCTTCGTCGCCGGGCGACGTTGAAACTCGATGGAGGAGAGACGACTTTCGGTCTCTCGCTCGTCCTTCCCTGAACCTCGAAGCCAGCGGCGAGAGTCGCCGATCGCTTCCGACTCCGTCAGCCGTGACGGAAACGGCTCCCGCCGAGCATCCGCCATGCCGGGACAGGCGAATTTCCGGGGACCGAACCACGTTCGGCGTCGGTCGGCCGCCGATTCGACCGGCTGTCCGAACCGCTGACGCCCCCTCCCTGGTCTCGCGATGCCGCGGCGCCGCGATCGATCTGCGCTCGGGGTCGGCGCAGGTCAGGCGCCCCGCCGCTCGACGCCGACCGGCGCGCGATCGGCACACTCCGACCGGCTGCGAAACGTCCGTCAGGGGCGTTCGAGACCGGCGGTGCGCGATCGAGACCGTCTACGTAAAGTGCGCGGGCGATTTAGCTTATAGCTACCCGCCGGAACGGTCAACGCCGACCGCTTTCCTTGCCCAATCCCACGCGACACCGAACCGGAAACCGCTCGCAGCCCGGCTCGGGAGAACGCAAGTTCGGCCGCGCATCGAGTCCGCTCACGGGCTGAACGAGGGGGATGGCATCCCGGCTCTCTCGCTCCGGCAACCGGTTGCCAGAGCGGCGGGGGAGCGACATAGTGACGCGCGGCGGCACCGGTTGCCGCAGCGCGGAGGCTCCCGAACTTTTTTCGGCTGCCGGCCGCCGCCGACGGCCTCGTGACTGGGGAACGAGCCGCCGTCGCCTGACGGACTGACATCCTGGCGGCTCGCCCCCCCAGCGAAGGTCGCCGAGGATCGGTCAACGGAGCAGGGACGTTCGAGGTGCCTCGCAATCTTCACACCATCCGATTCCCCGGCGAGATGATCCTGCTGGGGACCGGGACTTCGGTCGGCGTCCCGTCGATCGGCTGCGGCTGCCCGGTCTGTACCGGCGGGCACCCTCGCAACCAACGGACCCGCTGCGCCGCGATCCTGGGGCTCCCCGAGGGGAACCTGCTGATCGACACGCCGCCGGATCTTCGTCAGCAGCTGGTGCGCGAAGGGATCGGTATCGTCCATGCCGTCGCCTACACCCACGAGCATGCCGATCACATCTTCGGGATGGATGACCTGCGACTCTTTCAGTTCTATCTGGGGCATGCCGTCCCGCTGTATTGCCGTTCGGTCGTCGAGCAGAAGCTTCGCCAGGCGTTCGACTATGCGTTCGCCGACATCGAACCGACGCATGTCGGCGCGACGCCGCGGCTCGAGTTCCGCCCGATCGACGTCGCTCCCTTTTCGGTCCTCGGCGCGGTCGTGACGCCGATCCCGCTCGAACATGGCCCGCGCTTCGAAGTGTTGGGATTCCGCGTCGGCAACGTCGCCTATTGCACCGATTGCAATCGGATTCCGGATGCCAGCCGCCCGCTTCTCGAAGGGCTCGACACGCTCGTGCTCGACGGCCTGAGGAACACGCCGCACGTCACCCACTTCAACGTCGAACAGGCGGTCGAAGAGGCGAGACGGATCGGTGCCGCGCAGACCTATCTGACGCACTGCTCGTGCGAACTGGACTACGAGACGACGAACCGGTCGCTCCCGCTCGGGATCGAACTCGGCTACGACGGCCTGCGGATCCCGCTGACCTGAAGCTCGGATGCGGACCGAGCGATCGATCGTTCCGTCGGGTCGCCGGACTACGGGTTCGCCGATCGCACGGTTAGAATGCGGAGTCTGCGGCGGCGGGGCCTCGGTCCCTGCGACGTTCCGCTCGCTCCCCTCCCCTTTCCCTGCTCCCCGACAGGAGACTCGCTCATGGCCTCCGTCAGCATTCCCGACGAGAACCGCGAACTGCACGATCCGGAAGCGATCCGCGAGTTCCTCGCGCCGTTCGGCATCTGGTACGAGAAGTGGGAGGTCGAAGGGCGGATTCCGGGGGACGCCGATTCCGAGACGATCCTGGCCGCCTACGCCCCCGAGATCGAACGGCTGAAGGAAAAGGGGGGCTTCGTCACGGCCGACGTGATCAACGTCACCCCCGAGACGCCCAATCTCGACGCGATGCTCGCGAAGTTCTCCAAGGAGCATACGCACAGCGAGGACGAGGTCCGCTTCACGGTCAAGGGGCGCGGAGTTTTCCACATCCATCCCGACGGCGGACCGGTCTTCGGGGTGACGGTCGAGTCGGGAGATCTGATCAACGTTCCGCGCGGCACCCGGCACTGGTTCAACCTGTGCGACGACCGCAACATCCGCTGCATTCGCCTGTTCGAGGATCCGGCCGGCTGGGCGCCGCATTACGTCGACGACCCGGTCGACGGCAACTACGCCCCGCTTTGCATGGGCCCGAGCGACATCCCGCTCGCTCCGCCCGCCGGCGGCAAGATCCGTCTCTGATCCGTTGCTCGACCGAATCCGCTGCTTGACCCAGCGGTCGGCGCCGCGCGGTGCCGATCGCTTCTCTCCGCCGCGAGTCTCCCCGTGACGATCACTCCTCCGGTCGCCTTGGATGTCGACGCGGTGCTGCTGGACATCGAAGGGACGACGTCGTCGATCCGGTTCGTGACCGACGTCCTGTTCCCGTTCGCTCGCCGGCATGTTCGCCCTTATCTCGATGCGAACTTCGCCGCGGCGGAGACCGCCGACGCGATCGACCTTATGGCGCGCGACCTCGGACATGCCGATCGCTTCGCGTGGTTCGCCGCGGTCGGCCTCGCCCCGAACGACCGCGCAGGAGGGATCGACCGCGTCGTCGCCGAGACCGAGCGACTGATGGACGGCGACGTCAAGGCGACCGGTCTGAAGGCGCTCCAGGGGCTGATCTGGCGCGGCGGGTTCGAATCGGGAGAGCTGCAGGCGCACGTCTACGACGAGGTTCCCGACGCGCTCCGCCGCTGGAATCGCCGCGGCCTGGACGTCCGGATCTACTCGTCGGGAAGCGTCGAGGCGCAGCGGCTGTTCTTCGGCCACACGATCGTCGGCGATCTGCTCGACCTCTTCCGCGGCCATTACGACACGCAGATCGGCAGCAAGCGCGACGCGGCGAGCTACCGCAGGATCGCCGCGGAATTCGGCCTTGCGCCGGAACGGATCCTGTTCGTCACCGATCTCGGCGCCGAAGCGGTCGCGGCGACCGAGGCAGGGATGCGCACGGCGATCTCGCTCCGTCCCGACAACGCGCCGGTCGACGACTCGGTCCCCGGCCATCGGATCCGCAGTTTCGACGCGCTCATCCTGCCGGATCGTACGCGTGGCGAAAGCCGCCGTTGACGGCGATCACCTGCCCCGACACGAAGCGAGCATCGGGGCCGACGAGCCAAGCGATCGCGCCGGCGACATCCTCGGGGGTCCCCCAGCGCGCCGCCAGACTCTCTTCGCGTGCCCGCCGATCCCAATACGGATCGGCCTGCTCGCCCCAGGCGGTACGAATCCAGCCGGGAGCGACCACCGCGACTCGGACTCGCGGCGCGAGCGTTCGGGCGAGCGACAGACTGAACGCGGTCACCGCCCCCTTGATCGCGCCGAACATCTCGCCGGCATCCCCGGCCATGCCGTGCGCGATCTGATCCCAGCCGACCGTCACGATCGCCGGACGCTCGTCCGAATCGGGTTGCTCCATCAGCCGACGGCCGACCGCGCGACAGGTCCGCAGCGTGCCGAGAACATCGGTCCGCCAGAGGAGATCGAGCTTCGCATCGAAGCCGGCCGAACGGATCGCTCCGGTCAGCACGTCGGCCCCGGCCAGATGGACCCAGGCGCCGATCGGTCCGGCGTCGAACGCATCGGCGACCAGCCGCTCGCAACCTTCTTCGGTCGACAGGTCGGCCAGCAGGCTCGAATGTTCGCCCGCGCCGTTCGACAGCCGGCGCACCTGCAGCAGCGTCTCGGCAAGGCCGTCGACATTCCGCCGAGCGTGCAGCAGGAGCGTCGCGCCGGACCGGGCCAATCGGATCGCCGTCGCGCGGCCGATCCCGCTCGACGCCCCCGTCACGACGATCCGTCGACCGACCAAAGGGAGCGAGCGGGGGTCTTCCGGACGAGGCGCATGAGGTTCGATCATCAGACGGTCGCCGCTCCCGAAGCGAGGAACGGTGCCGATCGCTCCAGAAACTCGTCGGCGTCGGCGAAGGTCATCAGCCGCGACGCGAGGACCGGCGAGCGATGCCAGCGTTCGGCAAGTCGGCGTCGATGCTCCTCGTCGAGCACGCGGATCAGGATCGCGGCGATCTGCCGCGGGTGCTTCAGCGCGAGCTTGCAGTAGATCTTGGGATCGCGTTCTCCCGAGTCGCCGACCAGCAGGAACCGGCGCCGCGGGAACGATTCGAGCAGATGCCGGATCACCCCTCCCTTGCCGCGACGATGGAGCAGAAAGACGCGCCGCAGCATGTGATCGCGCAGACGATAGTTGCGCAGATGAATCGTTCCCGCCGGAAACTCCGCCTCGCGCAGCAGCGCGTCGAGCGGCGTGAAGAGCTGCCAGGGACTGGACGAGACGTAGTGGAAGAAGACCTGCTGTTCTGCCAGACGGCGATAGGCGCGGGCCATGCCGTCGACGGGAGCGAACGGGCGGGCGAAGGTGTTCAGCAGCATCTCGCGCCGCTGCCGGACGTCGGTGTGCTTGATCGTGTCGTCGATGTCGGACACCACCGACACGCCTCGATCGGGAACCAAAAAGATCGGCGCCGATCCGACCGCCCCCTGAGCGTCACCGGTCACCCGGACCTCGAACCGTGATGCCGCCGGTACGGTACCGTTCGCCGAAATGCCCGCGCGTTCCGCTCCGGCCGAAGCGGGCAGGCGAAACACGCCCGAGAAGCGACCGTTGCTGCGGGTCCGACGCGTCCGCAGCGCGCTGCCGTCGGCCAGACTGACCAGCGGTTGCCATCCCTTGTCGGTCGTTCCGACGAACGCTTCGACGCGCGATCGGAAGAGCTGCGGATCGAACTCCGCCGGATCGACCTTCATGACGCGCCGCAGCACGCGCAGCAACATCCGCTTGCGGAGCCCGATCTCGCGACTCTGGTAGATCACCCCTTCCAGCTCGACGCGCCAATCCCCTTCGCTCGATCGCCGACCGAGCGCGGGAAAGGCGAGGATCCGCCATCCCGGGTCCGAAGGATCGGTCTGATCGTCGGTTGTCGGATCGGCCATCGGCGACTCGTTCCGGTGCGGGCCCCTCGCCGTCGCGACTCGATCCGTCGAGCGACCGGCGCGGCGACCTCCGCAGGTTCGGACGGCTCAACGACCGCGCAGGTCGTAGCACATCAGCTTGTCCTGCTCGCGCAGATAGAGTCGTCCGTCGACGATCACCGGATGCGCCCAGCTCTCGCGCTCCTGATACTCGGGACGGAACGATCCCTTCAGGCGATAGCCTTCGGGAGTCGCTTCGATGAGCGCGACGATGCCGTCCTGATAGCGGAAGACGAGCAAGCCGTCGGCGTAGGTCACCGCGGCCGAGCCGCCGCCGGGGCCGCGCTCGTCCCCGCCCCAGATCACCTTGCCGGTCGCCAGTTCGACGCAGATCGGAAAGCCTTCGTTGTGGCGGTGCCCGCCGTACAGATAGTCGCCGACCTGCACGACGCCCCCATGATGATTCTGGAAGGTGCGCTGATCCAGGAAGTAGACCTCCCGCGCCTCGACCCGCTCGCCGCGCTTCGACAGTTCGAGCAGCGCCGCGCCGGTCCCGTAGCCGGTGGTGCAGAAGATCCGATCGCCGAACGGAACCGGCGTCGGAATGTTGGCGACGTTGTTCGCCACCTCTTCGTAGCCCCACAGATAGCGACCGTCGCGAGCCCGCACGCCGACGACTCCTTGGCCCAGGAGCTGGACGTACTGCTTCACCCCCGCCGCTTCGCTGATGACGATCGACGAGTATCCGGCTCCCGGACGGACGTCGGTTCCGTTGTGGTTCTTGCCGTCCCCCAGCACATCCGGCACCGCGGCTGCCCAGACGTCGCGCCCGGTGTTCTTGTTGAGCGCGACGATCGTTCCGCGCTCGCCGCCGGGAGTGCAGAGGACCAGGTTGCCGTCGACCAGCGGGGACTCGGAATAGCCCCAGCCGCTCATCATCCGGCCCCCCCAGTCCGAGAAGTCGCGGAACCAGCGGACTCGCCCGTCGGCCGCGTCGAGACAGACGATCCGGCCGCTGCTTGCCACGACATACAGCTTGCCGTCGTCATACGACGGCGTGCAACGCGAACCGCCGTAGTCGTGATTCGGCTCCGAATCGGTGATGCGCGACGTCCAGAGAACCTGTCCGGTCTGCTGGTCGACCGCCACGACCGCCTGAGCCCCGTCGCGATTCCCCGTGGTGAAGATCTTCCCGTCGGCGATCGCGACCCCCGCGTAACCGCTTCCCATCCCTTCGGCCATCCAGACGAGCGACGGCGGCGAAGCCTCCCAATCGGTGGCCAGACCGGTCGAGGCGCTGTGGCCATCCCGATTCGGACCGCGCCACTGCGGCCACGACTCCGGCTCGCCGCCGCGAACGATTCCGAGGGGGAGCAGCGAGCCGCCGACCATCAGGAGTGCGGCCGAGGCCAGGGCGACCGCCGACCGACCGACTTGCGGCCCGATCAGGAAACGACGCGAACGCATGCGGAACACTCCGACGGCGAGGGCGCGAAAGAGGGCCGACCGGGAGCGGCGGCCTCGGCAAGAATCCGGCCGAAGTTTAGTCGTGCGCTCTGGGGGGAGCAAGCTGCGCGAGCGGCTCGCCCCGCCGCTCGACAGGTTCTCACCGATCCGAACGATGCCGCGAACGTCTCGGGAAACGAGCGCCGAACCGGTCGGAGGCTCGCGCCGCAGCGAACCGCGCCGGCCGGCTCCTGTGACACCGGCGTCTCAGGGGAGAATCTCGGCCAATCGTCCCTGCTCGGTCGTCACGCGAGCGGCGGCGGCTTCGGCACCGTCGATCGGCAATCCCGCCTCGGCCAACTTGGCTCGAACCGTGTCGTGCGAGATCAGCCCGTCGAAGACGACCGGCTTGTCGCTCCCCGGCACGAAGACCGCATAGAACGGAATCGCCTTACCGGTGTTGCCGAGCTCCTCGAGGATCCGATCGATCTCGGGAGACTTCACCGTCTTGTCCGCCTTCATCGCCACGATGTTGTGCTCGGCGAACAGCTCCTTGGTCTCGGCGATGTTCAGCGCTCGCCCCTCGTTCACCTTGCAGGTGACGCACCAGTTGGCGGTGAAGTCCAGGAAGACCGGCTGCTTCTTGACGGCCAAATACTCGACGAGCGCCGCCGGTTCGTACTTGACCCAGGCGAGCGACTGTTCGGGAGCCGGCCCGAGGAAACGGAAGGCGCCGAACCCGCCCGCCGCGACGATCAGGATCGCGACGACCCAGCCGCCGATGTACTTCCCCGCCTCGGCGGTCATCGGGATCCGGCCGATCCACCAGCAGGCGAAACCGAGCACGACCAGCAGCGTCCCCATCGGGATCCGCATGTCGTCCTGCAGGATGCTGACCAGAAAGACGACCGTGGCGAGCATCGCGAAGCCCATCAGCTCCTTGAACGTCAGCATCCAGTCCCCCGGCTTCGGCAGCCAGCGGATCGTCGCCGGCACCAGGCCGATCAGCAGATACGGGCTCGCCATGCCGATCCCCATCGCGGCGAACATGCCGTAGGCGATCACCGGCGGCTGGGAGATCGCGAACGCCAGCGCCGGGACCATCACCGGTCCGGCACACGGCGTCGCGAGGACCGTCGATAGGGCTCCCTTGAAGAACGCCCCGATCGCTCCTTCGCGTTCCGCCAACTTGCTCGCTCCGGACGAGCCCGCGAACCCCGGAATCGGAATCTCCCAGACGCCGAAGAAGCTCAGCCCGAAGACGAAGACGACCGAGGTCAGCACGACGACGAACCACGGATTGGTGAACTGCTCGCTCCACGCCATCCCGAAACCGACCGCCAACGTCGCGAGCACCAGAAAGACCGAGATGATCCCGATGCTCAGCCAGAGATTCAGATGGAAGATCTGAAAGCGGCTGCTCCCCGCCTGGCTGACGAGCGACATGATCTTCAGCCCGATCACCGGCAGCACGCACGGCATCACGTTCAGGATCAGACCGGCGACGAACGAGATGCCGACCCAGTACAGGATCGTGCCGATCGGAGCCGCCTGCTTGACTTCGCTGCCGTTCGCCGCGGCCAGCCCCCAGGTCGCCGTATCGGCCCCCTTGGCGATCTCCTTGTAAGCGTCGCCCGAGGACGGCGCAAAGGCGACGAAGGTGATCGCCCCCGGCTCGGATCCGGTCTGCTCGCCGACCGTCACGGCGAACGAGAACTTCGCTCCCATCGGCAGATCGCACGTCTGATCGCTGCAGGTCTGGTAGCCGACGAGCCCCTCGAAGCGCTGCTCGCCGAGCGGCGCGTCGTCCGGAGCCCGGAAGGTCATCGTCCAAGTCACCGGACCGTGATGGACCCGGTTCGTCGGCTGGATCTTCAGCCCCGTCTCTTCGATCTGCGGCTCGGGGTTCGCGACCGGAGCGGCGACCGACCAGCCGTTCCGCTTGGTGAAGGCGATCAGCGTGTCGGCGCTGATCGCCTTGGGATTCGACTTTTCCGACCAGCCGTAGATATGGAAGCCGTCGGTCGGTTCGGCCGTCAGCCGCACCTCGAACGTCTCGCCCCCCTTCACCGTCGCCGGCACGACTTCGCCGCGCCAGATCACGTGCGCATCGACCGGACGAAAGTCACCGGCCACCGTCGCAGGAGCCACGAAACCGACGAAGCGGATCGCCACCGCCGCATCGGTCGATACGCACGCCCCGTCCGCATCGGTGCAGGCCTGCCCGGTCACCTGCACCTGGCCGAGCGAGGCAGGATCGGATCCCGCTTCCCAGCGGACCGGCACGCTCCAGGTCACTTCCCCCTTGAACTCCTCCTGATCGACGCCGAAGACGTCGACGAAGTGGATCTCGGGGTCGCGATCGGCGGTCCACGAACCGGCGGCCGTCAGACCGGCCGGGAGTGCGAACGACGTCGGCACCGAACCGCCGGACGGATTCGTGATCGAGAAGGTATGCCAACCTGGCTGGATCGTCGCCGTGACCGACAGCGTTCCGGTCGTCGTCCCTTCGATCCCCTCGAGCGATGCGGCGTACGTCACCTCGGGCTCCGCCCCCGCACCGAACCCGCCGAGGCCGCCGCCGAACGGATTGCCGAGCCCCGGAAGATCCTGAGCGGCCAAGGTCGGCGTCAGGGCGAGCGCGAGCAGCCACAACGTCGAACGGAGACTGCGGCGAATCGATGCGGACATGGGTTCGGACCTCTTGTCGGTTCGGTTCGGAAGCCGCGTCGGTAACGGGTCGGTCACCGGCATGCGACTTCGGTTCGGCGAGCCGTGGGGATCGTCGATCGGTTCGGCAGCGCGAGTCAAAGCCCTCGCGGGAGACCTTGCGACGGCGAACGAACGACATCGACGTGTCGACGCCTTTCGCTGCGCTCGATGGCCTTTCATCGGGAGACGCCCGTAGCGGGTCGCTCCTGACATTACGTTCGGTCGATGTCGGCCGAGCGAGCCGACTCGCCCCCCTGAATCTCTCGCCGATTCTCCAGTCACCGCTGTCTGCCGCGTCGAAACGTCGGGGGGGCGGACGATGGGCAACGAGGGGACGGAGCGGACGACGATGGCAAGTCCGACAGTCTAGTAATCGGCCATCGTCAGGGTCAACGCGAAGAGACTGTTCCCTACACCCGGTCGAGTCTTGCGATTCGCCGGCGGATCCGTCGCTCGACCGAACTCAGATCGTCGAACGTGCGACGGTCGAGCCAGAGCCAGCGGAGCCAGTTGACGAGCCCCAGGACGAGCCCGACGAACTCGAGATCGCGAGCCGCTTCCCAGATCCCCGGCTCGCTCTCGCCGCTCGTCTCGGCATAGGCCGCGGCGGCGATCTCCCACCCCTGAGCCTCCTCCTCGACCAGACTTCCGGCGAGCCGACCGAGATCGGTCGCGACGGTATCGTCCCGTAGCGCTCCGAAGTCGATGATGCCGGTCACTTCGGTCCCGACGAACAGCAGATGCGCGGCGTGGAGGTCGCGGACGCAGGGGAGAATCGGCAACGGTCTCAGGAGCCAGGGCCCCAGTCGCCGGCGCGCCTGTTCGATCCGCGCCGGTAGACGCTCGAGCAGAGCGTGCCCCGTGGCCAGGAGCGGCAGCGATCGATCGTCGCGAGCCGCAGCGGTCAGAGCCGCATGATCGTGCTCGCTCCAGCGTCGCAGCAGATCGAATCGTTCGCGCACCGCCGGGGGGATCGTTCGTTCGATCCGCTCCGGTTGCCAGGCGCGATGGAGTCGACCGACCGCCCGAAAGGCCGCCGCCAGACGCGGCGGATCGAGCGGCGTCGACGACTCGGGATCCCACGCCTCGCCCGGCATCCAGTCGGTGCACTCGAACCGGTGCGATTCCGCGGCGTGCCAGCTGCGACCATCCTGTCCTCGGTACGGAACCGGCACGAACGGAAGCGAGGCGGCTCGTTCGAGCAGCCGGTGGATCCGATCGAGTCGCGCGTCGTCGGGATGCTGCGGCGGCCAGGCTCGCAGACAGAGATCACGGTTCCCGCGCTCGGAAGAGAGCGTCTCGACCGCTTCCCCTCGCCAGAACCGAGCGCCGCTGAACCCTCCGGCTCCCTGCAGCGCTCGCCAGCGGCGACCGGCGGCCAGGGGCCCGAGCCAGCGGAGCACGTCGAAAGGCGGAAGATCGTCGCCGAACGGATCCAGTCGCGCGCCGGTCATCGGACACCGCATCGGGTCGATCGCAAGACGACTCAGTCCAATGCGAACTCGGCGATCCGCCGGCGCAGATCGGCCAGAAAGCGGCCGGCCCCCAGACCGTTGAGAACGCGATGATCGAAGGTGAGCGCGAGCGAGGCGCGCGATTCGAATCGCCAGCCGTCGCCGCACGGAACGGGACGCGGTTGCACCTCGCCGAGCGCCAGCGTCGCCACCGCCGGCGGCACGACGACCGGAACGCCGAGCTGCAGCCCGAAGGTGCCGACATTCGAGACGGTGAAGGTGACGCGATCGTTCGCCTGATCCCGACCGGTCCGCGCCTGGCCGATCCGATCGGCGGCGACGCGCCAGAAATCGGCTTGCGAAAGCGTGTCGGCCTGAGGGATCACGGCGGTGACCAGTCGATCGTCGGGGAGCGCCACCGCGACGCCGAGATCGACATGGCGATAGGTTCGCAGGATCCGTCCGTCGCGCACCAGCGTCGAACGAAGCGGCGCGTGCTCGGCCAGCGAGCGGGCGACGCACCAGAGCATCATCAGGAACCCGGTCGGTCCGCCGGCGTCGCGAGTCGCCTCGCGAGCCAGGCCGATGCGAGTCCAATCGCACTCGGCGATCGCCGTCGCCGGAACCACCTGCTGCAGACCACGAAGCAGGCGGTAGTTGAGCGTCAATTGTCCCTTGGGGACCGCCGCCTCGTCGTACCAACCGGTCGACTTGGGAGCGATCTCCGGAGTCGGCAAGGCGAAGGGCGTCTCGGCGTGCGAACTCCCTGCCGCTGACGAGATCTCGGACGACGCGAGCGGAGCGGTCGTCGGAACGGCGGCGACAGGCTCGATCGAGGCGTTGGTCGTTTCCTGTCGAGCGGTGACGAACCGATCGACGTCGTCCGGCATCAGCTTCGGACCGCGAGACGGGATCGCATCGAACTGGTCGACGAGTCCGAGTTCGCGCAGGTGTCGGCGGGTGCGCGGCGGAACGAGCACGCCATCGGCCCGTCGGCGGCGATGCGGCGCCGGAGTCGCTCGCCCTTCGGTAGCATGTCTCGCGTCGACTCGGAATCGCCGCGACGCTTCGACCTCGACCTCTTCCGCTTCCTCCAGCGCCTCGGCCAACGCTTCGAACGTCGCCTCGGCCTGATGCTCGGCCATCGCAGCCACGGCTCGCGTCGTTTCGACGGCCGGCGTCTCGCCCTGCCCCGACGACTCGCCGGCATGCGGTCCTGACGAAACCGGAACGTCGACGGTCAGCGTCGCTTCGATCCGCCCGATTTCGAAACCGATCGGGAGCACCTGTCCCGGTTCGACCAGCCAGCCGAGCAGCACGCCGTCGAACGGCGATTCGACCTCGGTCGTCGCCTTATCGGTCTCCATCACGTAGATCGGCTGATCGCGCCGGACCCGAGCCCCCGCCTCGCACAGATACTCGACGAGGAGCGCCTCGTGGAGTCCTTCGCCGAGCTGAGGAATGCAGAGCGTCTGGATCGACATCGCGGGCCTACTCATGAAGCGTGGCGCGAATCGCGGCGATCACGTCGTCGGTCGACGGGAGCGCGGCGTATTCGTGAATCGGGTTGTAGCCGATCGGCACGTCGGGTCTGGAGACCAGTTTCGGCGGACTCAGCAGGTCGTACCAGCTGGCCGGATCGTCGACGATCTCGCCGACGATCATCTGGCCGACGCTGCAGCTGCGGTTGTCCTCCTGAACGACGACCAGCCGCCCGGTCTTCGCCAGCGATTCGCGCACCGTCTCGCGGTCCCACGGAACGATCGTCCGCAGGTCGATCACTTCGACCGAAACTTCGCCCGCCAGCGCCTCAGCCGCCGCGAGGGACAGCTCGATCGCGTTCCCCCAGGCGACGAGCGTCACTTCGGATCCGGACTGCCGGATTCTGGCGCAGCCCAACGGGACCGGCGGCACGTCGGGGCCGACCGGCAACGTCTGGCGGAACAGATGCTTGGGGATCAGATAGATCGTCGGATTGACCGACCGCATCGCCGTCCACATCAGGCCGGCGGCATCCTCAGGGGTGCTCGGCACGACGACCTGCAGGCCGGGGACATGCGCGAACGCCGCTTCGTTCGACTGGCTGTGCCACGGCCCTCCGCCGGGCAAGTACGCGCCGTAGGGAGCGTACAGGACCATCGGGCAGGTCCACTCGCCGTCGGTGCGCCAGCGGAGCGTCGACAGGTTCGTGACGATCTGGTTCCACGCCGGCCCGATGAAGTCGACGAACTGCATTTCGAAGACCGGCCGCTTTCCGTAGCTGGCCAGTCCGATGCCGACGCCGACGATCGTCCCCTCGGCCAACGGCGAATTGCGGACCCGCTCGGGATGCTCGGTCGAGAGGCCGGCGGTCAGCTTGAAGACGCCCCCCTTCGGATCCTCGATGTCCTCGCCGAACATCACGACCCGCTCGTCGGAGTCGAGCGCCTGACGAAAGATGCTGTTGACCGCGTCGACCATCCGCCAGGATCGGTTCCCTTCGAGCGGCGGCGCTTCGGCCTCGGGGTTCTCCCCCCAGACGTGATCCATGACGCGAGCCGGATCGGGGTCGGCCGCGAGCGCCGCGATCCGGTAGTCCTCGTCGACGCGCCGATCGATCGCCTCGCGAGTCGACTCCCACGTCTCCCATGTCAGCTCCCCCGATTCGACCAGACGCTCGGCGAGCATCCGAATCGGGTCGCGCTCCATCATCGCGCTGATTTCCTGCGGATTCCGGTAGGTCCGATGATCGTCGCTGCTGGTGTGGCTGCACAGGCGATCGACCTCGCAGACCAGAATCGACGGACCGTCGCCGGATCGCGCCCGCTCGATCGCCGTCGCCGCCGCGTCGAAGACCGTGTCGGGAAGGCGCCCGTCGATCATCCGGACGCCGATCGAGTCGGCGAAGACGCCGAGCTTGAACGGGTTGATCCGGTCGGTGTTCGTGCTGATGCCGTAGCGGTTGTCCTCGACGACGAAGACGACCGGCAACCGCCGCTCGACCGCGAAGCAGACCGCTTCGTAGAACTCCCCTTGGCGCGATGCCGCTTCGCCCGTGCAGGCGATGACGACGTTCGAGCTGCCGTCGAGCTGCATCCCCCATGCGACTCCGCATGCCGGCAACAGATTCGCGCCGGTCGGACTCGGGAGACTCCAGACCTTGCGGCGAGCGCAACTGAAGTGCGACGGTAGCTGTCGGCCACCGCTGCTCGAGGTCCGCTTGGCGAAGAAGTTGTGCGCCAGTTCGAGGTTCGTGACCCCGCGGGCCAGCATCATCGCGCGGTCGCGGTAATAGGGGAACAGATAGTCGTTCGGTCCGAGCAACGACGGAATCACCGCCAACGACTCGTGTCCCATCCCGGCGATCTGGAACCAACCGCGCCCCTGACGGAACAGGATCCCCTCGCGACGATCCCCCTCGCGGCTCGTGTACATCAGCTCGAGCAGCGCCAGACGCCGCTCGGTCAACTGAGCCGACTTGCCGCTCATGGCTTCCTTTCCTTCCTCGTCGAGATGTCTCGCCGACGGTCGGTCGCCGCCATCCCTGACGCTGCGGCCGGATGCGCCTCGATCCTTCGAAGTGCCTGCCTTCGGACTGCGGTCATCGACGCCTGGGTCCAGGCGCCGAAGCGGACGAAACGAAACGACCGGGCGATCGCAACGACTTGCGCCGGCCCCCTTTCGCTCCTCCCACCGAACGACCGCCCCTCTGATTAACAGGTCGGGCGGACGCTGTCAAAACGAGTTTGGGCATCTTGGGGATCCGGGATCTACCCCTCGGGCTCGCACTTCTTCGATCTTCTCCGATCTTTCCCAGCTCCCCCGCGCCCCCATCCCGGCCGAAGGACGCAACGAACGGGCCGCAAGCTCCCCATCGCTCCGGTTCTCGATATCGGACCAGGGGGATCGGGTCGGCGACCGCGGTGCCGCTCGCCTCGTTCGGTTCCCCTCGACTGCTAGCTGCCGTCCGATGGTTCGTCCCCCTCGCTCCCCCCTTGGCCGAATCGCGGGTCGAACACAGCGCTCGACGAGAGTTTCCTCGGGCGCGGCAGGTCATTCGCGAAGCGGTCGCGGAACGCGGAACGGTCCGAGATTCGTGAAGAGGTCGAGCGGTCGACCAGCGAGGCGGGCGCCGATCAGTTCGGCGGGCTTTTGGGGCGAGGATCGTCGAAGAGCATCCGGATCGCCGGAGTCTCGAGATCCTCGTACTGCCCCCCTCGAATGCACCAGACGCAGGCGGCCAAGCTGCCGGCCGCCAGCAGCAACGCGACCGGAACCGCGATGAACAGGACTGCCATCAGCTCATCCTCCTGAACTTGCCCCCGCCGGGGCGAACGGAACGAAGGTCGATGCAGCGGCCGAACCGGCGCCAAGCGGCACCCGACACGCCTCGGTCGGTCGTCGCCGGAACGCTCCGCCCCCGACCGCCAGCAATAGGACGGTCAGCGAGCTGGCCGGCATCAGGGCGGCGGCGACCAGCGGATTGATCAGCCCGGAAGCGGCCAGACCGACCGCCGCCAGATTGTAGACGAGGCTGACGACCAGGCCGACGCGGATCGTCCGGACGGTCGCGCCGGCTCCCTGCAGCAGATCGAGCAGCGGAGCGAGCCCTTCTCGGCCGAGATGGACATCCGCGGTCTCGAGACTGATTTCGGCTCCGGCATGCATCGAAACGCCGACGTCGGCAGCGGCGAGTGCGGCGCCGTCGTTCATGCCGTCTCCGACCATGACGCGCACGGCATCGGGAGCGGTCGGATCGACCTCGCCGACACGTTCGACCTTCGCTTCGGGTGAGAGCCCGCCGAGCGCCCGCTCGGCCGGAATCCCCAGACGACTCGCGACATGCGCGACGACCTGCGGATGGTCTCCCGAAAGAATGCCCAGTCGCCAGCCGCGCCGCTCCAATCGCCGCAACACGGCCGGCGCATCGTCGCGAATCGCATCGCCGAGCGCGATTCCCGCGACGACGATCCCGTCACGGGCGACGAGAATCGGCGTGGCGCCCTGTCGCGCGGT
>CAZZBI010000032.1:20365-25872 GCA_964652385.1 uncultured Pirellulaceae bacterium
GTCCGTTCGGTCCAGCGCCGCCATCGTTCGTCGAGCGAATCGCCGGGGGCGACGAACGCTCGATTGCCGACGCGGTAGTCCCGGCCGTCGAAGCATCCCGAGATACCGCCGGTCTCGGCCTGACGCGCCTCGCTCGATTCCGTCTCGTGCATCGCCGAGACTCCGTGCATCGCCGAGGTTCGCTGCGTCGCGGCATACGCCACGATCGCGCGGGCGATCGGGTGCGCCGAACCCCGTTCCAGGGCAGCGACCGCGTCGATCGTGCTCCGATCGCCGACCCACGATACGACGCGCGCCTTGCCCTCGGTCAACGTGCCGGTCTTGTCGAGCCAGAGGATGCCGGGGCGTGCGAGACGCTCGAGCGTGTCTCCCCCCTTCACCAGCAAACCCTGTCGCGCAGCGCGGCCGATCGCCACGGCGATCGCCAGCGGAGTCGCGAGCCCC
This sequence comes from uncultured Pirellulaceae bacterium, assembly GCA_964652385.1. Taxonomy (GTDB): domain Bacteria; phylum Planctomycetota; class Planctomycetia; order Pirellulales; family Pirellulaceae; genus UBA11682. The sequence goes on from CAZZBI010000032.1 coordinate 20,810, forward strand.
AGCGCACAAGGACAGGCGACGATCGCCAGCGCGATCGCGTGATCCAGATAGTCGGGGCTGCCGGCCAGGTACCAGCCGATCGCCGTCGCCGCGGTCGCCACCACGATCCCGACGACGAACCAGCCGCCGAGCGCATCGGCCTGCTGCACGATCGGCGTCCGACGCAGCGCCGCATCCTCGATCAGATCGATCAGCTTCCCCAGTCGCGACTGGTCTCCGATCGCCGTCACCTCGATGTCGAGCGGTCCTTCGAGATTGTTCATCCCGCCGAGCACTTCGTCGCCGACCCCGGTCGCGACCGGAGTCGCCTCGCCGGTCAGCAGCGACCGATCGGTCGTCGAGGCTCCGACGCGGACGATCCCGTCGGCCGGCACCGTCTCGGCCGCGAGCACGCGGATCCGATCACCGACCGCCAACGCCGCGACCGGCACCCAGCGGACCGAACCGTCATCGCTCAGGCGACGTGCACGGCGCGGCGTGAGCTCGTAGAGCTGTCGGATGTGGCGAGCCGCGCTGCGCGTCTGGCGGTACTGGATCCAGCGCCCGACGAGCAGCAGGAAGACGAGCATGCCGAGCGAATCGAAGTAGATCTCGCCGGCGCCGCGGATCGCATTGATCAGTCCGACGACCGTCCCCAGCCCCAGGCCGACGGCGATCGGCAGGTCCATGTTCGGCACGCGCATCCGGACGCCGAGCCATGCCTGACGGAAGAAGGTCCGCCCCGGCCAAGCGAGCGCGACGGCGCCGAGGGCGGCGCTGATCCAGCGGAAGTAGTTCGTGACGTACGCGTCCATCCCTTGCCACCATCCCGCATAGAGCGCGATGGCGATCAGCATCAGATTGCCCGAGACGGCGGCGGCGACCGCGATGTCGGTCAGACGTCGGCGATTCTCGAGCCGCTCCGCTTCGTCGTCCGCCGACGCCTCGCGCGGATGCGGACGATAGCCGAGACGATCGAGCGTGCGCGCGATGCGCGACAGCGGCGCGGCGGTCCGATCCCAGACGACGGTCAGCGACGACCGATGCAGACTCAGGCGCGACTCGAGCACCGACGGTTCGAGACGCGGGAGCTGTTCGAGCAGCCAGACGCACGCGCGACAGTGCAGCCCTTCGATCGCCAGTTCGACGCGCCGCGTCCGCTCGCCGAGCGGTCGGACATGCAACTGCTCGAAGACCGGATCGTCGAACTCCTCGAACGTCTCCCCCGAATCGGCTCGCAAGCCGGCCGCTGCCGGCTCGTTGCCGCGATAGTCGTAGAACGCGTCGAGCCCCGCGTCGGACAGCAGCGCCGCGGCGGCACGACAGCCGTTGCAGCAATAGGCCGGCTCGTCGCTTCCGGCCTGCGGCAGTAACCCCGCCGGAACCGGCTGTCCGCAGTGACGACAGTTCGCCGCGACGCTCGCCGCGGCGAACTCGGCACGAGTCACGAGGCTCATCGCGACGTCTCCTGATGCGACACCTGCGTTTCGGAGACGCCGGGCGCCACGCGAGTCGTCTCGGTCGAGTCGGCGGCGATCGACGAGTCGACTCCTTCCTTCTCGAGCCGTTCGCGACAACAGGGAGGAAGTTCGTCGGTCAGCTTGCGGACCTGCGCCGCGTCGGCCTTCGAGACCGGCCCGAGCGACTCGAACCACGCCTCGAATGCCGCTCCGGTCCGACTGCGGACCGCCGTGACGCCGACGACGATCACCAGCACGGCAGTCGCCCAGGTCGCATGTCGACGCAGGCGCCCGACGAACCACGACGCGCTCCAGGCGACCGAGACGAGCGCCGGGACCGCACCGAGCCAGAGGAGCGCCATCACGCCGGCTCCGGCAACCGGGGCTCCGGTCCCCGCGGCGATGATCACGAACGAATAGAGCCAGCCGCACGGAAGCAGTCCGGTCACCGCTCCGATCGCCGCGGCGCGACGCCGCGGACTCCACGAGCGGGAGAGGTTGCGGACCGAGGCGACGAGCTTGCCGAGCGCGCCGGGGACGGGAACGTGCGGAACGCGAACGCCGAACGAGCGCGCCAACGCGACGACTCCGGCAACGATCAGTCCGATGCCGGCGATCCAGGCGGCGCTGCGCTGCCAGCCGAGCAGATCCCCGCCCAGATCGAGCGCGGCTCCGAGCCCTCCCGCGACGGCGCCGATGATCAGGTAAGCCGCCAGACGCCCCGCCTGGTAGTGGATCACCTGAGCCGTACGACAGCCTCCGCCCGAACTGCACGAATGGCCGCCGGTGGAGGTCGCTTCGTCCGAGGAGTCGGTTCGTTCGTTCCGCCGTCCGAGCCCGGCGGCGTAGACCGCCAGCGGTCCGCACATGCCGACGCAGTGCAGGCTGCCGACGAACGAGGCGGCGGCGACGGCGGACCAGAAGGCGAGATTCATGGCGTCAGGGTCCCACGATGGTGCACGCGACGGCTCGCTTGTCCCCTCGGGAACTTTCGAGCAGGATCCGCGCCGGCAGACGACCGCCGACGAAGGCGTTCTTGGGAGCGAACAGACGGATTCCTTCGGTCCGGTCACCGTTGGCCGGCACGTCGAACGAATCGGTCGTCAGCTCGAATCGAACGGTCGACGGCTCGACTCCGGTGATTCGGATCGTGTCGGCCTGGTCGCTCCGGTTGGTCAGCGCCAGCCGGAACGAATTGACCACCTCGCCGTTCGCTTCGACCTGGAACGGAAGGCCGGGATTGCGGAGCATCACCCCTTCGAAGCTCTTGCGCGTGACGACCAGGAAGCCGAAGACGCTCAGCAGGACCGTCAGGATCAGCGGATAGACGATGATCCGGGGACGAATCAGATGCCGACGCTCTCCCTCGTCGCGCGCCTGGGAGCTGTACCGAATCAGTCCGGTCGGCTTGCCGATCTTGGTCATCACCGCATCGCACGCGTCGATGCACTGCGTGCAGTTGATGCATTCCAGCTGCAGGCCGTCGCGGATGTCGATTCCGGTCGGGCAGGTCGTCACGCAATTGCCGCAGTCGATGCAGTCACCTTGCGGCGCCAGGATCGGCAGCTCGACGGACTTCTTCTTGAGCTTCCCGCGCGGCTCGCCGCGCTGCGCGTGATACGCGACGATCGACGACTGGCGGTCGAGCAGCACCGATTGGAATCGTCCGTAGGGACAGGCGATGATGCAGGTCTGTTCGCGGAAGTAGCCGAAGTCGAACAGCATCGCGACCGTCACCAGCGCGATGATGCCGAAGGCGATCGGATGTTCCAGCGGCGTGCTGCGCCAGATCCAGGTGATCAGCTTGTCGACGCCGACGAAGTAGGCCAGGAACGTGTGCGCCAGGTAGAAGCTGATGACGAAGTAGACGGCGAACTTGGCGGCCGTCTTCCACCCCGCCGCTTTCCCTCGGGGCGCCCCGCCTCGACCCCAGGTCCCCTCGAACAGCCGTTCGATCGGCCGAAAGACGAACTCCATGTAGACCGTCTGAGGGCAGGCCCAGCCGCACCAGACTCGGCCGAAGAGCGCCGTGAAGAAGAAGATCCCGAGAAAGGTCGAGACCATCAGCAGCGCCATCAGCAGCGTGTCGGTCGGCAACAGACGCAGACCGAAGATGATGAACTCGCGATTCAGGATGTCGATCAGCAGGAGCGGACGTCCGCCGACCTTGACGAACGGCAGGACGGTGAAGACGAAGATCAGGAACGCGGCGAACCACATCCGTCGGGTGTGGAGCGATCCGGCGGAGAGGCGAGGCTTGATCCAGCGGCGCGAGCCGTCGTTCTCGAGGGTCGAGAGGACTCGGCCGCTGGCCTTCAGCAGTTCCGGAGCGGCTTCGGTCGCTTCGGCGCGGGACTCCGATTCCGAGGTGGTCATGGAAGCTTCTTCGTTTTGCTGCGAAGGGAGAGCGTTGACGAAACGCCCTCGCCCTTCTTCGAGCCGCTCGTTCGCGAGTCGCACGTGCGTCGCGGACGTCTGCGGCGAGACCGATCAGTTATCGCCCGCCTCATTACCGGGAGCGTTCAGCGGGAGTTCGGCGGAGGGATCGTTCGCCGAGTCGACCGGCGCGGCCGCATCGTCGCCGGAAGCTTCATCGCCGGCTTCGGCACCGTCTGCCGGAGCCTCGGCGGCGGTCGGCCACGGCGCGATGACGTTCCCTTCAGGCGCCTTGGGGCTCGCCGGGACCGTGCCGCGCAGGCTGGCGACGTAGCAGGCGACGAGCACCACCTCGTTCGGATGCAGCCGGTTCTGCCAGGCGGGCATCGCTCCGTTGTTGGCTCCCTGAGCCACGACGCGATGCAGGTCCTCGATCTCGCGGATGTTCTTGTAGTGGTCGTCGGTCAGGTTCGGTCCTTGGATCCCGCCGCCGTCCTTGCCGTGGCACGAGATGCAGTTGGTCTGGTAGACGATCTCGCCCACCTTCAGCCACTCCGCATCGTTCGTGTACTTGATCATCTCGGCGCGACTGCCGGTCAGATCGCCGATCTCGCCGAACCGCATCTGCATGTTGGCGGCGACCGCGCGCTTGTACTCGTCGATCGAAGTGCGGCCGATCACGCCCGAGTGAAAGTAGATCCAATAGAACAGGCTGTGGACGACCGTGATGATGAACAGCCAGTTCCACCAGCCCGGCGTCGGATTGTCGTATTCCTGAATGCCGTCGTAGACGTGACCGGTCGCCGCGAGGGCACCGTGATCGTCGGCATGAGCATGATCATGGGACTGCGACACGAATCGATTCCTTATCGGTCGGGATGATTGCCCGGTCGGTTGATCAGTCGTCCAGAGGAATTCGGGCCATCGAGTCGATGTCGTGGCGGCGACGCACCAGCGCCTGGACCGTCACGACGCAGAACGCGATCAGGAACAGCAGCAACCCTCCCTCGGCCCAGAACTGGTAGTCCATCCCCGCAAGCACCTGCTTGATCATCGTTCGGTTTCCTGATGCGGCCGCCGTCCGTCAGGGAGCGATCGGCCAAGGGTCGGTTCGTCGTGATGAGGTCGGTCGTGATGAGGCTTGTCGCGGCGAAGTCGTCCGACGGGACGATCGCCGCGACGGCGGGCGCCCGGGAGACTCGCGCGAGCCTCCCGCCCCCTCGCGGTGCGACTCAGAGTTCCTGAGGG
>CAZZBI010000033.1:0-2031 GCA_964652385.1 uncultured Pirellulaceae bacterium
CGACCTGCCTGTACGAGGGGAGTTCGGAAAAAACTCACAGCCTCTTCGGGCTGGTCGGGCGATGACCGCAGCCTTCCCGCAATTCGACCCCGTGCCTTGGCGCTCCTCAGCGCCTCCGTGAGAAGAACTCCGACTGTGCCCTCGGACTTCCCTCGGCGTCTCACTTGGCGCCTCCGTGCCTCCGGGATTTCCCGCCAATCAGAGCGTCCGGATCGCAGGGGCCACATCCATCGAAAGGGCCGATCCCGGCGCTGCGTTTTGAGCGGGTCGAGTCGGTCGTGGCGCGCGGCTCTCGTCGTGCTCCGGCGGTGCCGGCAGGCGGACGGAACATCGCTCGGACCCCGAAATTTACCGAGTTTGGCGCGTTCCGGACCGGCTCGGGCCGTTCGTTGACACCCCCTGTCGGCCCATCTAGGATGAACGTTCGTCTCTTGCGCGTCCTCTCTCGTCATCCACCCTCTCGTCACCTCGCCTCGGGTCCCGTCCGACCCGTCTCTGCGGCAACCCCAAGGAATCGCCGGTTGGCCAGTCCCAGTCGCTCCGGAGCCTTCCAGGAGGCGGTCGATCGCCGTGTCGAGCGATTTACCGAGAGCATCAGCTTCGACAGGCGTCTGTACCGCCAGGATGTGGCCGGTTCGATCGCTCATGCGCAGATGCTGGCGGAGCGAGGATTGCTGACGGTCGACGAGGCGAACGCGATCGAGCGGACGCTGCGCGAGATCGAAGGGGAGCTGGATCGGAACGAATTTCCGATCCGGATCGAGCTCGAAGATATCCACATGCACATCGAGCACGCGCTGATCGAGCGTCTCGGTGATGTCGGCCGCAAGCTCCACACGGGCCGAAGTCGCAACGATCAGGTCTCGACCGATTTTCGGCTCTGGGTCCGCGATGCGCTCGACCGGATCGACGCGCGACTGGTCGACCTGCAGCAGGCGTTCGTCGGCCGCTGCGACGGCGACGAAGGGATCGTGCTCCCGGCGTACACCCATCTGCAGCGGGCTCAGCCGGTCCTGGCCGCGCACTACTGGCTCGCCTATTGCGAAAAGTTCGAGCGGGATCGCGAGCGGGTGGCGGATTGCCGCCGCCGCACCAACCGCTCCAGCCTGGGAGCCGCCGCGGTCGCCGGCACGTCGATCGACATCGACCGGCACGCTACCGCCGCTCGTCTGGGGTTCGAGCAGGTGTCGGCCAACAGCCTCGACATCTCGAGCGATCGGGACTTTGCGGTCGAGTCGGTCTTCGTCCTGTCGCTCATCGCGCTGCATCTGAGCACGTGGACCGAGGAGTGGATTCTCTGGAGCACGGCGGAGTACGAGTTCCTGGAACTGCCGAACGCTTTCTGCACCGGCTCGTCCATCATGCCGCAGAAGATCAACCCGGACGTGCTGGAGCTGACGCGCGGCAAGACGGCTCGGGTCATCGGCGATCTCCAGACGTTGCTGGTTCTGATCAAGGCGTTGCCGCTCGCCTACAACCGGGACCTGCAGGAAGACAAGCCGGCGGTCTTCGACGCCTTCGACACGGTCGAGGCGACGCTCGAACTGGCGGTGCCGATCGTAGCGGCCAGTCGGCTGCGGACCGATCGTATCGAGGCGCGACTGGATCGCGGCTTCCTCGACGCGACGACGCTGATGGAGCATCTGATCAAGCGAGGGACGCCGCAGCGGACCGCTCACCATGCCGTCGGCTCGCTCGTTCGAGCGGCGATGCAGCAGGGGAAGCGGCTGCAGGACCTCGACCTCGAACGATTCCGCGAGGTCGAACCGACTCTCGGCCCGGAAGTCTTCGAGGTTCTGGGGGTCCGCCGCGCGGTCGAAGCCTTCGTGAGTTACGGTTCGACGGCCCCGGAACAGGTGGCCGCTCAGGTCCGGTCCTGGAAGGACCGGCTGGCATCGGGAGCGACGGAGCGCCGAACCCCTGCAGGGGTTTCCTGATCGCGTCACGGCGACGCGATCGCGATCCCCGGCGGTGACCCCCGCCTGCGGATCGTACGGTCATCCGAACGGCTCCGAGAGACGACGATGCTGC
>CAZZBI010000033.1:2041-7070 GCA_964652385.1 uncultured Pirellulaceae bacterium
CGTCCGTCCCGCTCCGGCGCTTCGACCGGCCGAGCCGGCGGAGAAGCACCCGGTCGTCCTGACGGTTCGCGAATCGAACCCGTCCGATCCGGCCGCCTGGGCCAAGGCGATTCGGATGATGGTCGACATCCGCCGCTTCGACGAGGCGGTGAAGTATCTCGAACCGCTGAACGCCGCCGGCATCGACGATCGGACCGCCTTCGAACTGCATCGTCAGCTCGGCACCGGCACGCTGCTGGAATGGGGTCGGATCGTCGAACTGCAGCCCGGCGGAGCCGAAGCGGCTCGACAGATTCTCGCCGGTGCCGGTCGCTTTGCCCGCGATCCGAACCGGGTCGAAGGGCTCATCGTGCAGCTCGGGGACCGGTGGGTCCGCCGCCGCACCGAAGCGCTCGAGGAGCTGCGGGCGCTCGATCTGGACGGGATCGCCGCCCTCCTGCGCACCGGTTCGACCGCGTCGAACGAACAGCGGATCGTCCTGGTCGACACGCTCCAGGCGTGGGGCAAGTCGGTGGAAGGGCCGCTCATGGCGGCGCTGCTGAGCTCCGACCCCGCGATCCGCTCGCTGGCGATCGAAACGCTCGGGCGACGGCAATGCGACGAAGCGCTCGTCTGGCTGCTCGATCCGCTCCGCAATCCGTCCGCCGATGCGGCTGAGCGAGCCCTGGCCGAAGCGGCCTGTCGCCGGATCCTGGAATCGTCTCCGCCGAATCATGCCGACGCCGTGCAGCGACTGCATCGCGCCTGGCAGGCTCGTGCGCAGCGCCTGGGCGATTCCGGACCGGCCGAGATGTGGCGCTGGGACGATGCGGCCGGCAGGTTCGAACGAGTCGCGACGACGGTGCATGAGGTGGCGGTCGCCGAGCGCGGACGTCTGGCCCTGTCGCTCGAGGCGATCGATCCCGAGCGAGCCGAGTTCCGGCTGATGGCCTGGCGCGGACGCCTGGCGGCCGTTCAACGCAAGGTCGGCCTCGGTCGAGCCGTCTATCTGAACGACCTCGAAGGGGTCGCTCCGCCGAGCGTCGACGAACTGAACGAGCTGCTGGCAGTGGAGTTGCCCGAGGCGCGGCCCGGTGCGGCGGTGGCGGCGGCCGATCTGCTCGGCGTGCTCGGGGATCCGTCGATTCTCGATCGAGGGGATGCCGCGAGTCCGCTCGCCGAAGCGCTCCGGCATAGCGATCGTTCGGTCCGACTGGCAGCCGCGCGAGCGATCCTGCGCCTGGCGCCGACCCGCTCGTTCCCCGGCTCCAATCGTCTGGTTCCGGCGCTCTGCTACTTCCTGAAGAGTCAGGGGAGTCCGCGAGTGCTGGTCGGACATCCGGGAGTTCGCGAATCGCATGAGCTGCTCGGTTCCCTCGCCGAGATCGGCTATCGAGCCGACGCGGCGCATGACGGTCGCGATCTGTTCCGGATGGCGACCGCGCATCCCGACTACGAGATGATCCTGCTGAGCGGCGCGATCGACGGCCCCGAGTCGTACGAGTTGCTGCAGCAACTGCGTCGCGATCCTCGCACCGCCGAGATTCCGATCGGACTGGCGGTCCGTCTGGAACATCTCGACCGGGCACGACGGATCGCCCGCGACGAACCGCGGACCTACGCCTTCCCGTGGCCTCACTCGACCGAGTTCGTCCGGCTGGGGTTGGACGAGGTGGCGGCGGTTTCGGGCGGGCGCGTTCCGTCGCTCGACGATCGGGTTCGTCAATCGCGCGAGGCGATGGGGTTGTTGGCCGAAGCGATGATGCGCCCGGACGTCTATGTCTTCGAGGACCTGTACGCTCAGGAAGAGATGCTGGTCGAGCTGCTGACGTCGCCGACGCTCGGCGCCGATGCCGCTCGGGCTCTCGGCGTGCTGGCGACGCCGGCGTCGCAGCGAGCCCTGGTCGCGACGATCGGCGATCCGGTCTATCCTCTCGCTCTGCGGAACGAATGCGTCGGAGCGCTCGAGAGCGCGATCGAACGGCGGGGTCTGTTGCTGACCACCCGCGAGATCCGCCGCGCGTACGACCTGCGAAACGACCTCGGCCAGGAGTCGGCCGAGGATCTCGCGCTGCTCGATCGATTGCTCGACGCGCTCGAGTTTCCGTCGGGAGCCTCGTCGCGACCGGGGTCGTGAGACCAACGCTCGCGGCTCGACCGGCGGATCCCGAGCCGGCGATCGGAAGCGGCCGGGGTTCGAGCCGCTCCAACACCGACGTTCAACGGACGAACGCTTCGCGATGACACAGTCACCCGCTCATCCCGGCCTGACGGCACCTGTCGAGGAGAGCGGGCCTCCGATCCGAGGGCTCATCGGATCGTCGCCGGCGATGGAGCAGGTCTATCGACTGACCCGCCGCGCCGCGACCAGCAACGCCTCGGTTCTGCTGCTGGGCGAGACGGGGACGGGGAAGGAGCTGATCGCGACGGCGCTCCATCGACTGAGCGCCCGAGGGAGCGGGCCGCTGGTCAAGGTGAACTGCGGGGCGCTGACCGAGAGTCTGCTCGAGAGCGAACTGTTCGGTCACGTGCGCGGAGCGTTCACCGGCGCGGTGGCGAACCGGACCGGCCGCTTCGAGGCGGCTCATACCGGCACGATCTTCCTGGACGAGATCAATTCGACGTCGCTCCTGCTGCAGGTCAAGCTGCTGCGCGTCCTGCAGGAACGGGAGTTCGAGCGGGTCGGCGACACCCAGACGGTCCGCGTCGACGTGCGAGTCGTGGCGGCGGCGAACTGCGATCTGGCCGAGCTGGTCGTCGACGGCAAGTTCCGTGAGGACCTCTACTGGCGACTGAACGTCATCCCGATCCGATTGCCTCCGCTGCGCGAGCGACGCGAGGACATCCCGGCACTCGTCGGTCACTTCCTGAAGGTCTACTCGACCGCCAACGATCGGCGGGTCGAACGGATCCGTCGCGACGCGCTCCAGGCGCTGCAGGACTATCACTGGCCGGGCAACGTCCGCGAGCTGCAGAACTACGCCGAGCGGGCGGTGGTGATGGCCGAAGGGGACGAGCTGACTCCCGACCTGCTCCCCGAATGCGTCGTGGGGGGAGCCCCTCCGCCGCGCATCGCTGGGGTCCCTGCCGATATCGATTCGCTCGTCCAGGCGGTGGTGCGGACCGGTCTGAGCGATGCGGGACCGAACGCCGACAATCTGCACGAACGGATCGTCAGCCGGATCGAGAAGGAACTGCTGTCGCAGGTGATGACCGAGTGCAACGACGTGCAGATCAAGGCCGCGGCGCGACTGGGCATCAACCGCAACACGCTCCACAAGAAGCTGCACGATTTCGGCCTCGAAGGCGGGTGACGGCCGAGTCGTATGGCGCCACGGGCTGGGAGGCACGGAGGCGCTGAGTGGGACGCCGAGAGAACTCCGGAGTCACTGCCGGAGTTTCTCTCACGGAGGCACTGAGGAGCGCGAAGGCACGAAGGAAGTACCCTGCGCTGGGCGCTACGAGCTGGAGGGCACGAAGGACCCCTTGCTGACGCTGCGGGCTGAGGGGCACGGGTGGAGCGAGGCGCACGAAAAAGGGTCACGCATCGTGCGATGCGCGACCCTTGATCGTTCGGAAACACGAGATCACCGAGGATCTCGGCTCATTCGCAGAGCGGCTTCTTCTTCTCGGTGATGTTCGGCATCTTCGCCGACTCGTCGGCATTCAGCTCGATGTACTGCTTCCACTCGGCCGGCACGTCGTCTTCGTGGAAGATCGCCTCGACCGGGCATTCCGGCACGCACGCTTCGCAGTCGATGCAGTCGTCCGGATTGATGTACAGCATCTGCTCCCCTTCGTGGAAGCATTCGACCGGACAGACGACGACGCAGTCGGTGTATCGGCAACCGTGGCAAGGCTTGGTGACGACGTGAGTCATGGATCTTCTCCCGAGGAACTCGGACTCGACGCGGACGATCGAGTCGCGACGTGCGGGGAACCCGCAGTTCGGCGGCGGTGGTAACCCGTGGGGCGATCGCCTGATTCCAGGCGGTCGAGGCTCGACCCTCCGGCAACAAAACGGTTGTCGGAAGCGAGGGCGGGAGCGGCTCCACGGAACTCGCGCCGAATCCTAAAGAGCCCGCAAAAACGTGTCAAGCCGACGAGGCAAGGCAATCGAGGGGCTCTCGGCCGACCGTGACGTCGACTCCGACGTTTCCCGACACGAATCACCTCGGATTCTCGTCGCGCTTTCGGTCGACCTGTCGACCGCCGGTCAGCCGAAGATGCTTTCGGCTTGTGGGCTTCGGAGCCCACTTCTAGAATCGGCCAAGGCGACTGCGGGAGTCGGGCTTCCGGTCTTCGACGCCGGATCCTCTCTTGCCGAGCGCCGGCGATCCTCACCCCTCGGCTCGTCGAGGCGAATGCCCCGTGGCTCTGTCGGACTACGATCGCGACCTGCTCGACCGCTGCCTGGATCGCCAGGCGGAGGCGTGGGAGGAGTTCGTCGATCGGTTCGCGGGGCTGCTGATCCACTCGGTCGACCATGCCGCGTCGTCGCGCGGCGTCCGGCTCGATGCCTCGACTCGCGAGGACCTGGCCGGAGAGATTCTCGTCGCGCTGATCCGTGACGACTTCGCGGTGCTTCGCCGCTTCCGGCGGCGAGCCAGTCTGGCGACCTATCTGACGGTGATCGCACGACGAGTCGCCGCGCGATCGCTCCTGGCGCCTCGCTTTCGCGGGCCGACCGTCAGCCGGAATCTCGATCCGATCGACGAGAAGATTCGGGCTCGCTTCGACGACGTCGAGCAGGTCGGCCGGTTGCTCGGCGAGCTCGGCGACGTCGAATCGCGGGTGGTGCAGGCGTACTACCTGCACGGCCGCTCGTATCGCGACATCGCTCGCGAGACCGGCTTGAGCGAGAACTCGATCGGACCGACGCTCGCCCGCGCCCGACGCAAGATGCTCGCCGCGATCGAGCCTCAGACGCACTCCTGATCCGGTCCGCTGACCGAAGCGAGTCGGCTCCCGGACCTGCTTGCTCGGCGGTCCGTCCGCTCAGTGCGTCATCGGTTCCACGAGTCGCCCGGGGGAGCCCATGATGTTGTAG
>CAZZBI010000033.1:7080-23566 GCA_964652385.1 uncultured Pirellulaceae bacterium
GGATCTCGCCGGTGATCCCGTTCGACCAGTCGCTCAGCAGGAACGCGCCGGTCCGTCCGACTTCGTCGTGCGAGACGTTGCGGCCGAGCGGGGCCATCTTGGCGTACAGCTCCAGCATCTTGCCGACTCCCGCCGCACTGCCGGCGAGGGTCTTGAGCGGCCCGGCGCTGAGCACGTTGACTCGGATGCCCCGCGGCCCGAGATCGAACGCCAGATAGCGCATCGAGGCATCGAGCGCCGCCTTGCAGATCCCCATGACGTTGTAGCCCGGGACGCACTTCTCGCCGCCATAGTAGGTCATGCCGAGGACCGACGCGTTGTCGGCCAGGACTTCCTGAGCGGCATTGGCGACGGCGATGAAGCTGTAGGCGCTGATGTCCATCGCCATCAGGAACCCGCTCCGACTGGTCCGGATCGTGTCGTTCTGCAGATCGGTCCGATCGGCGAACGCGACCGAATGGAGCAGGAAGTCGATCGAGCCGTAGGTCGCCTTGACCTGAGCCATCACTTGGCGGATCTGCTCGTCGTTCTGCACGTCGAGCGGGACGAGCAGATCGGGGGTGTAGCCGATCTCCTCGAAGCACTTCTCGACGCGACGTCGGTTCTTCTGCTTGTCGTCATCGGCCCGGTCGGGGAGATGAGTGAAGGCGCAGCGACCCCCTTGAGCGACGATCTCCTTGGCGATCGCCCAGGCGATCGAGCGATCGTTCGCGACTCCGAGGATCAGCCCCTTCTTCCCTTCGAACATGCCCATGGCCCGAGACTCTCCGCAAGAACGTCCGGCCGAAATCGGCCCTGGATCCGAAGCAGGCAAGATAGTCCTGATGCCGACGGACGACAACGCGGGGAGCCGACCCGCACCTCCGCGCGACTTCCCCAGCCCACGTCTCCCCAGCCCGCGTCTCCCCAGCCCGCAGCGTCAGCAAGGGGTCCCCGCGCCCTCCCTCTCCGCGTCCTCCCCAGCCCGCAGCGTCAAGCGCAGGGGTCCCCGCGCCCTCCCTCTCCGCGCCCTCCTCAGCCCGTAGCGCCCAGCGCAGGGGCCCTCTGTCCCGCGTTTCGATTCGCTCGAACACGTTTCACGCCGCGAAACGGTTGCCGTAGCGCAGCCTCGCCTCGGCCTCGGAGAGGCCGGGCCTACGTCGAGCGTCTCAGCCGCCTCACCGAACGACCACGTGGCCCCGGGCCCTCTGTCTCCGCGTTTCGATTCGCTCGAACACGGTTCACGCCGTGAAACGTTTGCCGCAGCTCAGCCTTGCCTCGGCCTCGGAGAGGCCGGGCCTGCGTCGACGGGCACAGCGGTCCACCGGGCCCGATCAGCCTTGCGACAGGAGCGCCGTGGCGAAGCCGAGGAGATCCTGCTTGTCGCGGCAGAACCGCAACATCGGCTCGAAATCCCCCTTCCGTCGGCAGAGTTCGTACAGCGTCGGCGCGATCCCCTGAGTCCGAGTCCCCGGCGGCAGCTTGTCGAGCGTCATCGCGATCGCTTCGTCGAGCCGCCCGGTGCGCGCCAGCAGATCGACATACACCTCGACCGCGGCCGAGCCCTGGTGATAGACGTCGCAGGCGATCGCCTTGTCGCGGAAGTACGCGAGCCCCTCGTCGATCCCTTCGCCCAGCAGCGTCCGGAAGAAAAGGCGACTCGCCGTATGCAGCTGTTCGAACGGCGCGTCCCCCTGGTACTGGAAGCGTTCGTTCAGGCGCCGTCCGTATTCGGTCAGGTCGAGCGCCAGGCGGATCGGCTCGGCCGCCTCCAACACGCGGGCGAAGCGGACGGCCGAGGCGAGGTGCGTCGTGTCGACGTGATACGACATCTCGCCGAACAGCCAATCGCGATCGGCGACGAGATCGTTCAGCCGCTCGCCGACCGCCGCCGCTCCGGTCCGCCGTTCGATGTCGTCGCGCACGTTCCGCAGCAGCTCGGTGTGCAGATGCTTCACCAGCAGTGCCGCGCACGCCTGCTGGTCGCTCTTGGGCAGCGGCCGGACCTGCGTCTCGAACGCCGTGATCGAGTTGCAGGTGCCGAACTCTTCGAGAACCAGGCCGTAGCCGAACTCCGGATCGACCCCCTCACCCAACGCGATCTCGATCACCTCGTCCAGGTTCGATTCGTCGAGCTTCGCGCCGCGCAGAAAGGCCGAGGCAACCTTTCGATCGCCGACCGGCCTCAGGTACATCCACCCCTCGCGCAGCTTTCCGGCCTCCATCAGATCGGTTCCGACGCTTCGGCAGGCCAGGAGCAGCCGCTCCTCGAGCAGCGTGCGCACCCCTTCATCGAGATCCTCGAGCCGATCGGTGGCGAGCAGGGGGAGATCGAGTTCGCGGCGGGCCCGCATCTTCAGCACCTCGAACCGCTCGTGGTGCTTCCCTTCGGCCCGAAACGCCTCGTCGAGCGTCCGGAGCACGGCGTCGGGGCCGTCGGAGGCGAGTTGTCGGGCGAGCGAATCGAAGGGGCCAGTCGGGAGGTTCATCGAGCGGGGGTTCCCCAGGCAGGTTGATCCTAGTCGGGTTGATCGAAGGCGGGTCGCCGACGATTCTTTATCGTAACCGGTCGCGTCGGCGGAACTATCCGCCCCCGGCGACCCGCCTGATCCGAGCGATCGCCGTGCGGCGGCCTCGATCTCGGGCGTGCAGCGGACAATGCCCGCGAGGGGAAGGACGGCGGACCGGATGGCGGATCAGGAGCTCGACGGGGGATCGTTCGACGGCGCCGCGGTCGGGGCATTCGAGAGTCGACGGGCGGAGGACTTCGAGCGGCTGATCGTGAAGTTCGGCGGTCGCCCCTTCGTCAGCCCGTCGCTGCGTGAGGTCCCGCTCGAGGACTCGCGCGAGGCGGTCGACTTCGCTCATCGACTGATCACCGGCGAGATCGACGTCGTGCTCCTGCTGACCGGAGTCGGGTTCCGGTATCTGCTCGAGATCGTCTCGCGCCACCTCGATCGGCAGCGCTTTCTCGATTCTCTTTCGGACGTCGTGACGATCGCACGCGGACCCAAGCCGGTGGCGGCAATGCGCGAAGTCGGTCTGCAGCCGACGATCCGCGTCCCGGAACCGAATACCTGGCGCGAAGTGCTGACGACGATCGACGGCACCCACAGCGTCTCGAATCAGACCGTCGCCGTGCAGTACTACGGCAAGCCGAACGCGAGTCTGGTCGCGGGGCTCGAAGCGCGCGGCGCCCGAGTCGTCGGCGTGCCGGTCTATCGCTGGGAGCTCCCCGAGGAGATCGCGCCGCTGCACGCGAATCTCCAGCGTCTGATCAAGGGGGAGCTGGACGTCGCGATGTTCACCTCGGCTCATCAGGCGATCAACGTTCTCGAAGCGGCTCGGCAGCAGGATCTCGAAGAGGCGGTGCTGGCCGGTCTGGCTCGCACCATCGTCGCCTCGATCGGCCCGACGACCAGCGAAACGCTGCATGATCTGGGGATCCGAGTCGACTTCGAGCCGAGTCATCCGAAGATGGGGCAGCTGGTCGCCGAAACGGCTCGACACTGGGAGCGTCTCGGCGCGAAGCGGATCGAAGTGCGGGAGTCGGGCCCGGCGATCGCGGAGCCGCTCGATCGCAGCGCTCCCTGGTACGACGGCCCGTTCATGAAGGCGTGCCGGCGCGAACCGACCGACGTCACTCCGGTCTGGCTGATGCGCCAGGCGGGGCGGTACATGCAGGAGTATCGCGACGTCCGCTCGAAGGTCTCGTTCCTCGATCTCTGCCGCGACGCGCAGCTCTGCAGCGAGGTGATGTGCACCGCCGTCGCGCGATTGGGAGTCGATGCGGCGATCATCTTTTCGGATCTGCTGCCGATCCTGATCCCGATGGGGATGGACCTCGAGTTCGCCAAGGGTGAAGGACCGGTCATCCACAATCCGATTCGCGACGCGAGTCAGATCGACCGGCTGCGCGAACTCGAATCGATGGATGAGCTGGACTTCGTCGTCGAGACGGTGCGGCGGACGCGAGCCGATCTGCCGGCACACATTCCGCTGATCGGCTTCTCGGGGTCCCCCTTCACGCTCGCGAGCTATGCGATCGAAGGGGGATCGAGTCGCAGCTATACCGACACCAAGCGACTGATGTACTCCGACCCGGGCGCGTGGCGCACGCTGATGGAGCGATTCGCGCGAGCGATCGTCCGCTATCTGAACGCGCAGATCGCCGCGGGAGCCCAGTGCGTTCAGCTCTTCGATTCGTGGGTCGGTTGTCTGGGCCCCGACGACTACCGGACCTTCGTCCTGCCGGCGATGCGCCAGATCCTGCTCGGCATCACCCCGGGCATTCCGGTCATCAACTTCGCGACCGGCAACCCGGAGCTGCTGCCGCTGTTGGCCGAAGCAGGCGGTACGGTCATCGGTGTCGACTGGCGCATTCGTCTGGATCGAGCCTGGTCGCGCATCGGACCGAACAAGGGAGTGCAGGGGAACCTCGATCCGCTGGTCCTGTTGTCCGATCGGCCGACGATCCGGCGACACGTGCAGGAGGTGCTGGACCAGGCGGCGGGACGCCCGGGACACATCTTCAACCTCGGCCACGGTGTCGTTCAGCAGACCCCGGTCGACCACGCGATCGCCGTCGTCGACGCGGTCCACGAACTGAGCGCCAAGCGCTGACGTCGCGTCCTCGACCTCCGTGCGCGCCCCCGTGCCTCCCAGCCCGTGCCTCCCAGCCCGCAGCGTGAGCAAGGGGTCCCCGCGCCCTCCCAGCCCGCAGCGTGAGCAAGGGGACTCCGCGCCCTTCCCAGCCCGCCGCGTGAGCAAGGGGTCTCCGCGCCCCCCAATGCCCCGCGCCTCAACAACCCGCCGACGTCAGCCCAGCGGATAGGGATGCCGGCGAGTGATCTCGTCGATCCGCTTCATCGCCTCGGCCGGCAGGTCGACGTCGATCGCCTGAAGACTCTCTTCGAGCTGCACCAGGTCGTTCGCGCCGAGGATCGTCGACGCGACGAAGTCATGCTGTCGACTCCAGGCGACCGCCATCGCGGCCGGAGAGACGCCGAGTTCGCGAGCCAACTCCAACAGTTCGCCTGTCGTCGCGAGACTCCGGTCGTTCACGAAGCGAGTCGCCATCACCTTCTGCCGCTCGCCGCCATGCTTCAGGTAGGCCGAGAAGCGAGCCCCTTCGGGCCATGCTCCCTGCTGGTACTTCCCGGTCAGCACCCCGCCGCCGATCGGCGAGTAGGGGAGCAGACTGATCTGCTCACGACGACAGACCTCGGCGAGCGAGTCCTCGAAGCGGCGATTGATCAGGCTGAAATTGTTCTGGATCGATTCGTAACGGACCGTCCCGAGCGACTCGGCGACCGCCTGAGCCTTCATCGCTCCCCAGGCCGTCTCGTTGCTCGACCCGATGACTCGCACTTTGCCCGAGCGGACCAGTTCGTCGAGCGTCTCGAGCGTCTCGTCGAACGGAAAGTCGTGATCGGGCCAATGCGTCTGGTACAGATCGACATGGTCGGTTCGCAGTCGCCTGAGACTCCCTTCGATCGCCCGGCGGATCTGATGACGATCGAGCGCCGTACGTCCGTCGCGCACCGGAGGGACGAACCAGCCGGAGGCCGAGCCGCAGACCTTGGTCGCGATCATTACCTGGTCACGTCGTCGCCCCGCGAGCCACTTGCCGACGATCTCTTCGGTCCGATGGACCCAGTGTGCCTCGGGAGGGACCGGATAGATCTCGGCCGTGTCGAACAGGTCGATCCCCGCGTCGATCGCGCGATCCATGATCCGCATCGCTTCGGATTCGTCGCAGCTCGATCCGAAGGTCATCGTTCCGAGGGCGATCTCCGAAACGACCAAAGCCGAGCGGCCGATACGACGACGACGCATGAGGACTCCCGAGATTCGTGGTAGGCCCGGCCTCTCCGAGGCCGAGGCAAGGCTTCGGTGCGCTGCGGCAAACGCTTCGAAGCGTGAGCGGTGTCGGAACGAACCCGACCTCGGGCTCAGAGAGCCCGGGGCCACGTCGTGCGACCGACTCCGGTCGCCGCGTGTTCCGAATGGAGGTCACGAAGGACCCCTTGCTGACGCTGCGGGCTGGGAGGGCGCGGGGGCACCGGGGGCACGGGGGCACGAAGGACCCCTTGCTGACGCTGCGGGCTGGGAGGGCACGGAGGCGCGGGGGCGCGGGGCTGGGGGTCAGCCGTAGAGCGCGGTGACCGCTTCGGCCTTGACCAGTTCGCGAGGCTGGTTCAGGTGGTTGAAGACGATCGTCTGCGGCTCGATGCCGACCGCGTGGTAGATCGTCGCCAGCAGCTCGGTCGGATGGACCGGCTGAGCCACGGGAGCCGACCCGGTCGCGTCGCTCTCGCCATGCACGTGACCGCGACGGATCCCCGCTCCCGCCACCACCGCCGTGTAGCAGTACGGCCAGTGGTCGCGACCGTCATCCGAGTTGTCGTTCCCCGACGTGCTGACGCCGCGCTGCGGACTCCGGCCGAACTCGCCCAGACAGACCACCAGCGTCTCGTCGAGCAACCCGCGCTCGTCCAAGTCGGAAATCAGCGCCGAAAGGCCGGCGTCGAGCATCGGCGCCGACTGGTTCTTCATCCGCGCACTCAAGCCGGTGTGGACATCCCACGAGTGATTGTCCGAGTTGGCGACCTTCGGCCAGATCACCTCCACCACGCGCGTTCCGGCTTCGACCAGCCGACGCGCCAACAGACACGACTGGCCGAACGTGTTCCGGCCGTACCGTTCGCGGAGCGAGTCGTCTTCCTGGTTCAGATCGAACGCATCGCGAGCTCGCCCCGAGCTGATCAGCGACAGCGCCGTCTGGTAGTACTCGTCGAGGTCGTACTTCTCGACCGCGCGGTCGATCTCGGGCATCCCTTCGTTGATCAGATCGCGAAGACGCGCACGGCGGTTCAGACGGTTCACCGAGATGTCGTCGCGCAGCTTCAGGTCGTCGACATTCAGTCGATCCATCTTGGCCAGGTCCATGTCGTCCCCGGCCGGAAACAGGTAGTACGGATCGTACGCTCGACCGAGGAACCCGGCGGTCCCTGACTTGTTGACGACGTTGCTCTCCTGCAGCGGTCGCGGGAGCATCACGAACGGAAGCATCGGGACTTCGGGTGGCTTGAACTTGATGATGTTCGAGCCGAAGGTCGGGAAGTCCTTCGGGCTCGGCGGTTCGAGCTGCCCCGACGGACTCACCTTGTCGGCCGTGTAGCCGGTGTGGAGCTGATAGATCGCCGCCGTGTGATTGAAGAGCCCGACCGGCGAATAGCTCATCGACCGGATCATCGTCACCTTGTCGGTCACCTGAGCGAACTGAGGCAACAGCTCGGTCAGATCCATGCCGGGGACCTTCGATCCGATCCGCGCGAAGATGCTCCGGACGTTGTCGGGGACATTGTCCTTCGGATCCCACAGGTCCAGATGACTCGGACCACCCTGCAGGTAGAGCATGATGACGCTCTTCGCGCGGCCGAAGCCGGGGGACGAGGCGGCGGCCGGTCGCGCCTGAGCCTGAAGCGTCAGCATCTGCCCGAGCGTGACGCCGAGAATCCCCGATCCGCCGATCCGCAACAGATCGCGCCGCGACGGCCCGAGCTGACGATCGCACAGATCCTTGCTCACCTGCTGGCCGGGAATCACGAGCATCGAGCGGCTCCTTGTCGAGCGCGGCGGAACGCGAGCGGACGGCCGAAACCGCCGCGCCGCGATCCGAAGAAGGGGGAGAGTCGGGGCGGGAGAGGACGACGCAAGTCGTTGAGCGATCGGGAATTCCGAACCGTTCCAGTATACGGATCGGTTTTCGAGGGCGTCAAGTTTGCCCGAATCGGCGGCTAAGGGAGTCGCCTCGCCAGCCACGTCGCCCCGGGCTCACCAGCCCGCAACGCCCAGCGCAGAGGCAAGCCGACCCCGCGTCGTGGGACCGATCCTCCCTGGAAAGGCGCACGAAAAAGGGCCGATCCGTTCGGATCGGCCCTTCGAGGGTCGAGTTCGGCGAGGGAGAGCAGGTCGCGTCGGTCCGAGGACAGACGCGGAACCCCTCGCTCAGGCTCAGGCGACGATCTTCTCGATCACCACCTTGGTGTACTTCTGGCGATGGCCGGTCTTGCGACGGCTGTTCTTGCGGCGGCGGAACTTCTGGACCACCAGCTTCGGGCCCTTCACCATCCCGACCACGGTCGCTTGGACCGAGGCGCCGGCGACGGTCGGCTGCCCGAGGCGGAAATTCCCCTCGGACGAGACGGCCAGCACGCGATCGAACGTGATCTTGTCCCCTTCGGCCACATCGCGGAGATCGATCTCCAGCGTCAGGCCTTCCTCGACTTTGAACTGCTTGCCGCTATCGGCGATGATCGCGTACATGAGTGCTCGAAACCGGTAGAGGAATGGGGCCGGAGGCGCCGGCCGCGAATCACGGTTCCGACGAGTTCCCCCAGGAACGCCTCGGACCGACGACAGGAAACCTCAGAGATTACCGACTCGCTTCGCCCTTGTCGAGAGGAGAAACCTGTCTCGCCTGAGGGCAGGGTGGGCTAGGGCTTATGGGTAAGGATTACGGCTGTGGCCCCGGGCCCACGTCAGGTCCCCGTGCCCTCCCAGCCCGCCGCGTCAGCAAGGGGTCCTTCGTGACCTCCATTCGGAACACGCTGCGACCGGGGTCGGCCGCACGACGGATCGGCGACGATTCGTGGCCCCGGGCACTCCGTGCCCGAGGTCGGGTTCGCTCCGGGACCGTTCACGCTTCGAGGCGTTTGCCGCAGCGCGCCGAAGCCTTGCCTCGGCCTCGGAGAGGCCGGGCCCACGGAACACGCTGCGACCGGGGTCGGTCGCACGACGCGGCGCACCACGACGCAGACCGCCCGATCAGCGCCGCGGTGAACTGCGGCGCGAGGCGGTTTCGGGGAGGGCGCCGGTCGGCTCGGGAGTCGACTCGTCCAGGATCGTCCAGACCGGCACGTTGCTCCGCAGTTCTTCCAGATAGTTCGAGACCTGTTCCTTGCGACGGTTCGCTTTGATCGCGTCTCGGATCTCCCCCTGAACGTCGCGGAATTGGCGGTGCCCCCCCGCTTCGCGCTCCAGCACGCGGACGATTCGGAATCCGTCGGCCGAGCGGATGACGTCGCTCAGATAATCCAGACGCATCGTGAACAGGACCCGTTCCAGCTCCTTGTCTTCGAGCTTCCCTTCCTCGGTCCAGTCGTATCGACCGCCGCTCGATGCGGTCGGTCCTTGAGATCGACGTCGCGCGACCGCGTCGAACGGCGCTCCGAACACCACCTCGTTCCCCATGTCCTCGATCGTCCGCAGTGCGAGCTCGGGCGGGGCGTTCGGGTCGATCCGCACCATCAGCTCTTCCCAACGGACCCGAGCCGGGAACGCGAAGTCGCTCAGGTGCTCCCGGTAGTGATCGACCATCTCCTGATGCGTCACCTCACGGTCGTCGGTGAACTTCTGACTCAGATAGAACCCGACGATCTGTCCTTCGATCCACGAGCGTTTGACGTTCCGCAGACTCGTCCCGGCGCGGCGCATGATCTCTTCCAGCTGCTGGACGTCCTCGGCGCCGATGCGCTTCATCAGCGCCGGCAGCTCGGTGCCGTAGAACCCTTCTTCGAGCTTCTTTTCGATCTCGGGAATTCGCTTGTCCGCTTCGGGAATCGTTCGCGTGAAGTCGACATAGACCATCTTCTGCTCGACCATCTTCGGGAGCAGCTGGCCGAAGAGTTCCTTGCGTCGGGCGTCCTTCAGGAATTCGCTCGCGTCCGGCATCTCGCGGCTGACGATCTGGTTCAGATCGCCGAGAATCTCGCCGTAGAAGATCGGCTGATCGCCGACCTGCGCGACGAGCTTCCCCGGCTCGAAGAGTTCGAGCTGCAGGTCGCTGCCGGGGAGGACCGGCGGTGAAGCGGGGGCTGTCGGCGAGCCGGGGATTCCCGGAGCCGGTCCGAACTGATTCGGCACACCGCCACCGGGAACGGCGGGGCCGTTCGGCGCGATCGGGGATCCCGGCGGACGAAACCCGCCTCCCGATCCCGGAAGTGATCCGGTCGGCGAACCGGGGAGCGATGCGGGGGGAGGGCCCTGAGGTCCTTGACCGAAGGCGGGGAAACCGGGGACCTGCGCCGCTGCCTCGGACGGACCGACGACCGCCAGGAGGAGCGTTCCGGCACCGATGAGGATCGAGCGGATCACGACGCGCTTCCTTGCTTGCGTGCTTCGAGCGACGCCGCGACCGACGCGAACCGATCGATTCGCGCAACGTCGAACCGCGGAGACTCCCTCCTCCGGCGGCCGCGGCGCGCGGAGTATAGAAGCGTCAGCTGCCGGGCCGCAAGACCGATTTGGCGATCGCCAACAGATGGTCGGGGGTCCGTTGGTCCTCGCCCAATCGCAGATAGGCCGACTGCTGGTCGACGACTCGCAACGGCCACCGATTCGCTCGCTTGAGCTGCTCCAGACGCGGGGCATGCGCCGAGCGGAAGACCAGATACGGCTCCTCGATGAAGATCGCATCGATCTGCCAGACCGCCGCGTCCAACCGGAGCTCGGCGACTTCCAACAACCGCTCCGCGGCCGGAGGCAGCGATCCGAATCGGTCGACCAGCTCCTCGCGCAGCGGCGGCAACTGGTCATAGCTCTCGACACGCGTCAGACGCCGATACAGGTCGATCCGATGTCGCGGATCGGCGACATACTCGGTCGGCAGGTAGGCGTCGTGAGGGAGATCGACGTCGACGTGCAGCGTCAGCTTCGGCGGCATCTGACGCAGCGTCCGGACCGCGTTCTCGAGGAGCTGGCAGTAGAGTTCGTAACCGACCGTCGCGATATGGCCGCTCTGTTCGGTCCCGAGCAGATTGCCCGCACCTCGGATTTCGAGGTCGCGCATCGCGATCGAGAACCCGGCTCCCATCTGACTGTATTCCTCGATCGCTCTCAGACGTTTCGCGGCGATCGGATTGACGTGCTTGCGCGTGTCGACCAGCAGATAGGCGTAAGCCTGGTGCTTGTAACGGCCGACCCGTCCGCGGAGCTGATGCAGGTCGGCCAGTCCGTAACGCTCCGCCTCGTCGATGAAGATCGTGTTGGCGTTGGGGATGTCGAGACCGCTCTCGATGATCGTCGTCGCCAGCAGCAGATCGAAGCGATGCGCGATGAAGTCGCGCATCACGCGCTCCAGCCGCTGCTCGGACATCTGCGCGTGGCCGATCCCGATCCGCAACTCGGGGACGATCTGCTTCAATCGATGTTCGACCAAGCCGATGTCCTGCACTCGGTTATGGACGAAGTAGATCTGTCCGTCCCGGTTCAGCTCGCGCAGGATCGCGTGGCGGATCTGATCGTCGTTCCAGCGAGTCACTCGCGTTTCGACCGCCATCCGCTCTTCGGGAGGCGTCTCGAGATTCGAGATGTCCCGCACGCCGACGAGCGACATGTGCAGGGTTCGCGGGATCGGCGTGGCGCTCAGCGTCAGCACGTCGACGTCGGGGCGATTCGCCTTGAGCCGCTCCTTCACTTCGACGCCGAACCGCTGTTCCTCGTCGATCACCACCAGTCCCAGGTTGGCGAACTGCACGTCCTTCGACGCCAGTCGATGGGTGCCGACGACGATGTCGACCTTGCCGTCGCGCAGGCCGACGAGATTCCGCTTCCGTTCTTCGGGGGTGCAGAAGCGGCTGAGTTTGGCGATCTCGAGCGGAAACTCCGCCATCCGCTCGCGGAACGTCTCGAAGTGCTGCTCGGCCAGCACGGTGGTCGGGACGAGGACGGCGACCTGATAGCCGTTCTCGACCGCCTTGAACGCCGCTCGCATCGCCACTTCGGTCTTGCCGAAACCGACGTCGCCGCAGATCAGGCGATCCATCGGCCGAGCGGTCTGCATGTCGGACTTCACCGCGCGGATCGCATCGTTCTGGTCGGGCGTCTCGCGATAGGGAAAGGCGTTCTCGAACTCGAGCTGCCACGTCGTGTCGGAGCGCATGGCGATGCCGGGGCGACTGCGGCGCTGCGCCTGCAGCACCAGCATCTCGGCCGCCATGTCGGTCACCGCCTGTTCGGCCGCCTTCTTCTGGCGGACCCACATCTTGCCGCCGATCTGCGCCAGTCGCGGGCGAGTCTTGCTCCCGCCGACGTACTTCTGCACCAGATCGATCCGAGTCGCCGGGACGAACAGACGCGTCCCCTTGTCGAACTCCAGCTCCAGATGCTCTTCGGCGCAGCCCCCCTTGGCGATCACCTGCAGGCCGCGATAGCGACCGATGCCGTGCGCCAGATGGACGACCAGGTCCCCTTCGCGCAGGTCGAGGAAGCTGTCGATCGCCTTGCCCAGACGACGCTTCGGCAGACGCCGGAGTTCGCCGCGCCGAAAGAGCTGATCGCAGCCGACGACCAGCACGCGATGCGACAACAGGCGGAAACCGGCGTGGATGCAGCCGACCGACAGCGTCAAACGGCCGGTCGCGGCGATCCGAGTCGCCTGAAGGATCTCGGCGACTCGCTCGATCTCACCCTCGGTCCGCGTCACGACTCGGACGTCGAACTCCCCCGCGACTCGATCGAGCGTCGCTCGCAGCGCATCGAGATCGCCGTCGAACCGCTCCAGCGATTCGATCGGCAGACGACACTCGACCCCCAGACTCCCCGCCGCCAGCGCCGCGATCGTCGCGACCGGCAGCGAGGCGAGCGAGCGGCGGACATCGGCCCAGTCATGACGGACTCCCGGGATCTCGACGAGCGATGCGAGATGAGCTGCCTGTTCTTCGATCCGGGTCGGTTCGAGCCAAATCGCGCAGGTGTCGGGCGGGAGCGCCGCTGCGACATGCGCGTCGCCGCTGCGAGCCGTCGAGAGGACCGTCAATTCGATCGAGTCGACCGACGAGACGGTCCGCTGAGTCGCCACATCGAACTGACGGAGCGATTCGATCTCGTCATCGAACAGCTCGATCCGAACCGGCCGCGGCCAGTCGTGCGCGAAGAGATCGACGATGCCGCCACGGACCGAGAACTCGCCCGGCAGCTCGACCGCCGTCATCGCCTGGTAGCCGTTCTCGACGAGCCACCGCCGAAACGAATCGACCTCCAGCTTTTCGCCGGTCCGGAGCACGCGTGACGATCCGAGCAGTTCGGTCGACTCCGGGACCTTCTGCAGCAGCGCGTGCGGACAGGTGACGACGACCCGCGCGGCGTCGCCGCGGAGCCAGCACTTGAGCAGCCGGATACGGGTGCCGTACGCCTCGTCCCGAGCTCGCGACGCCCCGTCGTCCTCGAGCCCCGGCGGAAACCGCTCGATCCGTTCGTCCGAGAAGGTGGCGAAGTCGTCGGCCAGATCATCCATCGCTTCGGCGGTCGGAGCGATGATCAGCAGCGGGCGAGCGACTCGCTTGCGGATCGCGGCGACGACCGCGGCAACGGCCGAACCCCAGACGTTGTCGAAGGTCGCCGGACTCCCGGCGCGCAGCGCCTCGCACGCCGCGGCGAAGCGGTCGGACTCGAAGAGCAGATCGGGGAGTTCCCGCAGGCGACTTGCCGCCTTCCCATGCGGCGCGACGCTGGTCATGATCGATCTCGCGGAAGTGGCCGTCGCGAGGGGCCGGTGCGATCGCGAGCCGCTCACTGTAGGGCTTCGGCCGATCGTCGCCCAGAGCGGCGAGGGCACGCAGGACCCCGCCGAACCCTTCGCGACCGAGGCTCGGACGACCTGCCGCAGAGACTGCCGAACCATGGCCGCTCTCCGATCGATGAACCGCAGGCGGCTCGCGGAGCCGTTTCCTAGTCGAGTCGACCTTGAGTAGGAGGTCCGATGATCCGCCTCGTTCCCGAACAGCCTCAGGCCCGCGCCGCCCTCCGCAAGACGCTACTGTTCCTGGTCGTCGTGATGCTGCTGACATTCGTCTATCAGGCGTTCGCCGTCCGCTACATCGTGCCGAACATGGCGGTCTCGTTCCGCCGAGCCGATCCGGAGGTGCTGGCCGGATTCGAGAAGTCGAAGCGGAAGATGAAGGTGCTGGTGATGCTCGAGGCGGATGCCGATCCGCAGATCCCTCACCAGTTGCCGGTCTTCGACGATCCGCAGGTGCGCGAGGCGATGAATCGTCTGGGCGGAGTCAACGTGCTGATGGCTCTCGATCCGCAGAAGGACGAGGATCGGGAGTGGATGGCGGCGAAGGGGTACGAGCGCCTGCCGGTCCTCGTGCTCTACGCCTCGGGCTACGACGCGCCGGTCCGCCTGACCCTCGATCGCGCCCCCGCCGAGCTGGCTCGCGCGATCGACGACGTGAGGTTCGAGCGGTATGTCCCTTGATCCGACGGCGGGTGACGGCTTCGACGAACGCGCGGTCGCGGCGGCGATCGGGAACGAGCGGGCCGAACGGCTCGCTCGTTCGCTCGACCTTCTGGGACGCTGCGTCGTCGCCTTTTCGGGCGGAGTCGACAGCGCGGTGGTCGCGGCGGCCGCCGTGCGACGACTCGGGCGGGAGCAGGTCCGAGTCGTGATGGCGATCGGACCGGCGGTCGTGGCCGGAGAGCGGGAGACGGCCGAACGAGTCGCCCGCGCGATCGGACTCGAACTGCAGGTCGTCGATGCCGGAGAGATCGACGATCCGGCGTACGTGCGGAACGACGCGCGGCGCTGCTTTTACTGCAAGACGAATCTGTACCGAGCGTTATCCGAAACGCCGGAGGCTCGCGGCGGCTGGCCGATCGTCAACGGAACCAACGCGGACGATTTGGGGGATTACCGCCCGGGGCTCGAAGCCGCTTCGCAGCACGGCGTCGTCTCGCCGCTGGTCGACGCGGCGATCGGCAAGGGGCAGGTCCGCGAGCTGGCTCGCTTGTGGCAGCTCGAAGTCCACGACAAGCCGGCGACTCCGTGCCTCGCCAGCCGGATCGTCTACGGGATTTCGGTGACTCCCGAGCGACTGTCGAAGATCGACGCGGCGGAGCGGTTCCTGAAGGGGCTCGGGTTCGCCACGGTCCGCGTCCGACTCCATGGCGACGATCTGGCGCGAATCGAGTTGGATCCTGAAGATCTGGCGAAACTTCTGGATTGTCCCCTCCGCAGTGGTGTTGTGGACGAGCTGGTCCGTTTAGGATTTCGGTACATAACGCTTGACCTGTTCGGATTCCGGTCGGGGAGTCTGAACCCGGTGGTCAAGTCGTAGCGATCTCCTTGGGGCAAGCTCGGAGAGCACGCATGGCGATTTCGGGTAGGCGGAAGATCCGTAGTCACGAGTGGCCGGAGTACGAGCGGATCGGTCCTCCGAAAGAGTGGCCCGGGTTTCTGATCGGTGCGGCGATCCCGCCGCTGGCGATCGTCGCCGCGATGTTCGCGACCGCCGGCGGAACCGGGATCGAAAAGGGGCTGACTCGGTTCATCCAGCCCGATGCCCTTCTTTGGTCGCTGCTGACCGGCATCGTGGTGGTCGTCTGGCGGCGCCGCGACCGAGCGATGATGGTTGCGACGATCGGCTGCTGGCTCTTCTACACCCTGGTCGGCTCGGGTTGGTTCGTCGGCATGGTCTACCGGAGTCTGGAAGGACCGTATCTGGCCCATCGCCCACTCGAGATCGAACAGCCGCTCCCGCGCGTCGTCGTCCTCGGCGGAGGGACCAACACCGGAGCCAACGGCGCGGCGCAGCTCGGTTCGAGCGGTGATCGCGTCATGCTTGCGGCTCGGATGCTCGAGACCGGTAAGGCCCAGTCGATCGTCTGCACCGGATCGCTGATCGAGGGGATGGCGACCGACGGCCAGTTGACCCCCGCCGATGCGACGGTCGCGATCCTGCACGACCTCGGCGTCCCGGACGAGCGGATCGAGCGGATCGACGGTCGGACGACGAGCGAAGAGATGCATTCGCTCGCCGAGCTGCTGAAGCAGCAGGAGGGGGCGGATCAGCGCGTCGGCGTCATCACGTCGGCCTGGCACATGAACCGGGCGCTTCGATTGGCTCGGGCGGAAGGGCTCGATCCGGTCCCGCTTCCGGCCGATTTCGTGACCGAGATCGAGCCCGCGACGCCCCTCGATTTCGTCCCGGACAGCGAGGAGGCCTGGCGTTTGGGCTACGCCGTCAAGGAACTGGTCGCCGGTTGGGTCGGGCGATAGTCTGGACCCGATCGAAACCTGCTCCCTTCTTCGCCTCCCGGACCCGCGACCGATGCTTCATCTGCAGAGTGCTTCGAGCGAGCGATGGCTCGCGATGGTCGACACGCATCTGGAAGAGATCCTGATCGACCACGCGCACTGCGAGAAGAAGGCGGCGGGCTGCGCGATGAACCTGATGTTCCAGTACGTCGAACATCAGCCGCTCTGCCGCGAACTCTCGGAGATCGTCGAGGAGGAGCTGGAACACTTCGGCATGGTCCTCGACCTGCTGCAGAAGCGCGGGATCCCGTTCCGGCGACTCAAGCCGAGCCGATACGGGAGGGCGCTCAACGACCTGGTCCGGAAGTTCGAGCCGCACAAGGGAGTCGATCGGCTGCTGATCGCCGGGATCATCGAAGCGCGATCGTGCGAGCGGTTCGATCTGCTCAGTCGCCACGTCAA
>CAZZBI010000033.1:23576-25711 GCA_964652385.1 uncultured Pirellulaceae bacterium
CCGCGAACTCGCCGATTTCTACGCGGGGCTGTTCGAGTCGGAGGCGCGGCACCATTCGACCTACGTCCGCATGGCGAAGCTGTTCCGCCCCGAAGCGGAAGTCCGCGCACGACTGGACGAACTGATGGCCGAAGAGGCGAAGATCCTCGCCGAAACCGACCCGCTCCCGCGCATGCACTCGTAGCCGTCCTCGACGCAGCGCCTTTGCCGGCCCGCAGCGCCTCCCAGCCCGCAGCGCCTCCTAGCCCGCAGCGTCAGCAAGGGGTCTCCGTGCCCCCCAGCCACCAGCACACGACCGGTTGCCTCGGGACGACTTGCATTCGTTATCCGAACGACGCCGAACCACAGCATCGGCATCGATCACCGGAATCGTCGGCCATCCTGCCCTTCCGTGACGTAGACGATCGCACGGTGCAACGCGCTGTCGTCTCGCAGTCGTCGAACATCCCCGCGATCGGTCCACCATCGCCGCCGTATTGTCTCTGCCGCACCTCGTGGATCTGAAGGGGCGGCCCCCCATCTCTTGTTCAACCGACGAGAACACCACGCCTTGAGATCGCTCTCGATCTTCTTCCCGGGAAGCGCAGCGGAAACGATGCAGTGGACGTGGTTCACTCGGCAATTGACGGCGAAGAGATGCCAGCCACGAGACAGGCAACAGTCCGTGATCGTCATCTGCACGACGTCGCGCTGCGCACGAGAGAGTTCGCAAGGGGTTTCCGCGAGTTGCCGCCGAGCCCAGGCTTCCAGACGCGAGTCACCGGATCGGCGACCATCGCGACGTCGGGCCCAGCCTCGCTCATCGCCGGGAAGCCAAGTCCCGTACGTCGTCCAGGTCAGTAGGTAAGCAAGCGGATAAAGACCGTCATGAGGATCGCCGGCGCGCATCGGGAGCTCCGAAGTCACTTCGCGGCCCGCGAGCGGTCTGCAGTTTGGAGGATCGACCAGAAATGCGGCAAGAGGTCGACCGGAAATGCGCTCCCGGTGATCGTTCGAAGTCGAGGGCACGGAGATGAGGGCGCGGAGACCCCTTGCTGACGCTGTGGGCTGGCGGAGACCCCTTGCTGACGCTGCGGGCTGGTGGGGCGTCTGTCCCGGGGCCGCCTCCGCTCACGCCTTGCGAGTCGCGACCGGTTTGCGGCGGTTCGGATAGCAGGTGCGGCAGATGCGGCAGACCGTCCCGTCGCATCCGCGAGCCGTACAGAACTCGCGGCCGTAGAGAATGATCTGCAGGTGGAGCAGGTTCCAACTCGATTCCGGAAACAACCGCTTCAGGTCGCGCTCGGTCCGCTCTACGCTCGAACCGTCCGACAGTCCCCAGCGCTGCGCCAGACGATGGATGTGCGTGTCGACCGGGAAGGCGGGGATGCCGAACGCCTGAGCCATCACGACGCTCGCCGTCTTGTGACCGACTCCCGGCAACGCCTCGAGCGCCTGCCAATCGGCCGGCACCCGCCCCTGATGTTTCTCGATCAGATCTCGCGACAGGCCGACGAGCGCCTTGGCCTTCTGCGGCGCAAGTCCCAGCTGACGGATGTGTCGCTCCACGCGATCCACCGGCAGCCTCGCCATTCGAGCCGCATCCGGCGCCTCGGCGAAGAGCGCCGGAGTTACCTCGTTCACCTTCTTGTCGGTGCACTGCGCGCTGAGCACCACCGCGACCAGGAGCGTGAACGGATCGCGGTGGTCGAGCGGAATCGGCGGATCCGGATAGAGTTCGTCCAGCATGCTGCGGATCGTGTTTGCTCGTTCCTGTTTCAGCATCGACGGTTCCTGGTCGGGTGCATCGCCGGGTGAGGGTATGCCTGTCGTCGTGTTCGACGTCGTGTGACCGCCCTCGGTCGCAGTGTTCTCGTGGGCCCGGCCTCTCCGAGGCCGAGGCAAGGTTTCGGTTGGCTGCCCAAGGCGTGTCGCGGTTCGAACCGAGATGCGAGGAGGGAGGGCGCGGAGGACCCCTTGCTGACGCTGCGGGCTGGGAGGGCGCTGGGATCCCTCGCTGACGTTTCGGGCTGGGAGGGCGCGGAGGACCCCTTGCTGACGCTGCGGGCTGGGAGGGCGCTGGGATCCCTCGCTGACGTTTCGGGCTGGGAGGGCGCGGAGGACCCCTTGCTGACGCTGCGGGCTGGGAGGGCGCG
>CAZZBI010000034.1:0-10430 GCA_964652385.1 uncultured Pirellulaceae bacterium
GGTGCGTACCCGCCGTTGCCCCGGCTCGTCCCGAGCCGAGGGCGTGCGATGACGACTCGGAACGCGCTGCGCAGCTTTTCGAACGACCCGAGGCTCACGGCCGCACGTCGGGGACGACGCGGGCCAACGTCAGGCCGCGCAGGAGGCACCGAGGCGCTGAGGAGGCACCGAGGCACGGAGCGGATTTTTCTCACGGAGACGCTGAGCTGACGGAGGCGCGGAGATCCGCGTCCAGGCATCATCGCGCCGGCCTCGGATCGTCGGTGACGTGAAGTACGGAGGCCCGCGCTGGAACGGACCGGGGATCGCACTCCACGCCGCGCGAATCTTTCCGAATCCGAGTCGCATTGGCGTCGTGCGACCGACCCCGGTCGCATCCGATGGCATTCTGCATCATCGTGGACCGTTTCCGCTCGACCCTCCGACTTTTCCATCGCCGCGAGCGTCTTCCCATGACCGAACCCACCGTCGTGCTTCCGACTCTCGAACGGCAATTGGCGTTGCGGCAGCGGCCGAGCGGCAAGCGGCCGGCGATGTACCAGACCTGGACCGACCTGCTGTTCGTGCATTGGGAACTGCCGGTCGAGGCGATCGCGCGACACCTGCCGAACGGGCTCTTCGTCGACACGTTCGAAGGGCGCGCATTCGTCGGCGTCGTCCCGTTCCTGATGAGACGTATCCGGCCGCGTCCCTTCCCCGCGCTCCCGTGGCTCTCGTACTTCCGCGAGATGAACGTGCGGACCTACGTGTACGACCGTTACGGAAATCCGGGAGTCTGGTTCTTTTCGCTCGACGCGAATCGCTTCCCGGCCGTCTGGATCGGACGGCGGTTCTTTCACCTGCCGTATCGTCACGCGACGATGTCGAAGCGCGGCCGCGACCGGATCGACTACACCGTCCGGCGCCGCGGAACCGATCGGACGACCGAACTGCGCTGGCGTTTCGCCGAGCCGATCGGAACGGCTCGCCCCGGTACGCTCGAGTTCTTCCTGACCGAACGCTATCTGATGTTCGTGCATGATCGGCGCCGCGACCGACTGATGAGCGGCCTGGTGCATCACGAACCGTATCCGCTTTGGCGAGTCGAACTCGAACGGACAGACGAGGTGGTTCTGGCGCAGAACGGACTCGATCGAGGCACCTCCGCGCCGGTCCACGCCATCGGTTCTCGCGGGGTCGATGTCGACGTCTTCGCCGTCGAGGATCTCGACTGACGCCGCCACCGGTTCCGCTCCCCGCAGGTCGACACCGCTCGCGGCCGAGAATTGCGTCGGTCCGAGCGGCTCCTAGAATGGGGGCCTTCGACCGACCGGGGATCGGTGAACCGATGGACGAATTCAATCGCCTGATGTCGAAACTCGATGCCGGCGATCCGTCGGCAGCAGGGGACCTGTTGCCGCTGGTCTACGACGAACTGCGAAGGCTTGCGGCTCGACAACTCGCTGACGAACCGGCGGGGCTGACGTTGCAGCCGACCGCCTTGGTTCACGAAGCGTTCCTGAGGTTGCTGGGGAGCGAAGGGGATCGTCCGGTCTGGAATCACCGGGGGCATTTCTTCGCCGCCGCGGCCATGGCAATGCGCCGAATTCTGGTCGAGTCGGCTCGGCGTCGCCGACGACTGAAGCGAGGGGGCGACCGGGAACGGGAGACGCTCGCCGCCGAGGCGATCGCGGCTCCGTCGCCGCGCGAGGATCTGATCGCGCTCGACCAGGCGCTCGATCGATTGCAGGCGGCCGATCCGGTGAGTGCCGAACTGGTGCAACTCCGCTACTTCACCGGTCTGAGTCTTGCCGACGCGGCTCGGCTGCTCGGCCTGCCGCGACGGACGGCCGATCGCCGCTGGGCCTACGCCCGGGCTTGGCTCCATCGCGAGCTGTCGGAAGTCATTTCGGATGAATGGACAGATCCTCCCGAATTCGGCGGCGCCGATCAGGATCCGATGGCGCACTGACTGGTGACGGGCGAGCGAATCGTCCGACTCCACTCTGATCGGCGAGACGTATCGACATGAACGAGCGCGAGATCTTCGAGACGGCGGTCGAGATCCCTGACCCGAAGCGCCGAGCGATCTTTTTGGACCGCGCCTGCGGGGGCGACGAGGCGTTGCGTCGGCGCGTCGACGCGCTACTTGCCTCGCACGACCAGGCGGGCGGGTTCCTCGAGAACTCGCCGGTCGCCGGAGGGAACGACCCGACGATGCGGTTGGTCGGGGCGATCACCTCGGCGGACTCGGCTCCGCTCCCTCATCCGTCCGTTCCGAACGATGCGGAGGACGAGTCGTCCGATCCGGACGAGACGCGGAGTGGCGACCTGCGCATCCTGCTCCCGTCGGACAAGCCCGGCTCGATCGGCCGTCTCGGTCACTACGAGGTGATCGAGATCCTCGGGCGCGGCGCGTTCGGCATCGTCTTCAAGGCGTTCGACGAAAGGCTCCATCGCCTGGTGGCGATCAAGGCGCTCAGTCCCGAGCTGGCCGCGACCTCGCCGCCGCGCAAGCGATTCCTGCGCGAGGCGCGGTCGGTCGCCGCGGTCAAGCACGACAACATCGTTCAGATCTACAGCGTCGACGACTCGCCGACGCCCTACTTGGCGATGGAGTTCGTCGATGGGCGGACGCTGCAGCAGGAGTTGGCGGGGGAAGGCCCGCTCGACGTCCCCGACATCCTGCGTCTCGGTCAGCAGATGGCAGCCGGCTTGGCCGCCGCTCACGACAAGGGGCTGATCCACCGGGACATCAAGCCGGGGAACATCCTGATCGAGGCGGGGATCGACCGCCGCGTGAAGATCACCGACTTCGGTCTCGCTCGCGCTGCCGACGACGCCACGATGACGCGGACCGGCATGATCGCCGGCACCCCGATGTACATGGCTCCCGAACAGGCGCTCGGGCGATCGATCGACCACCGCGCCGATCTCTTCAGCTTGGGGAGCGTGCTCTATCAGATGGCGTGCGGACGCCCGCCGTTCCGCGGAGCCAACGCGATCGCCGTCCTCAAGCGAGTCGTCGACGAAGATCCGCGCCCGATCCGCGACATCCTTCCCGACGTTCCCGAGTGGCTCTGCGCCATCATCGACAAGCTCCAGGCGAAGTCTCCCGACGACCGCTTCGCCTCGGCCAAGGAGGTGGCGGACCTGCTGGGACGCTGCCGCAACGAACTCGAAGTCAACGGCAAGGTCACCTGCGTCACCTGGCGACCGCGCTCGGCCCCCGAGCCGGCGAAAGGCCAGCGGCCGTCGCAATCGGCCTCGGCAAACGCCTCGACCGGTTCGAGACGCGGCGCGCTGATCGCCGGAGCGCTGCTGCTGGTCGGCGCCATCGGGCTGGGAATCACCGAAGCGACCGGAATCACCTCGCTCCTTTCGCGTCGCGCGGAAGTCGCCGACGAGCGGCGCCCCGACGAGTCCGACGGCACACCCGAGTCATCTCGCGGCGATCAGCCTGATTCACCCGATATCGGCGACTCCACCGCTACCGACGCCGGCACGTCATCCGACACATCTGCACCGCGCTCCGCCCCTGCCGGGTCGCTGATGGCGGCTCTCGACCCGAGTCGGATTCCGGGGACGGAGCGGTTCGACTGGCAACCGAAGGAACTGGTCGCCGTCATCGGTTCGCATGTCCGTCGGATGTGGAACCCGTGCGTTGCCGCGGCCATCAGCGCCGACGGGGCGCGGGTCGCCGCGACCGATAGCCGCCGGATAGACGTCTGGGATTTCGCCTCCGGAGAACTGCTCCACGAGATCGTTTCGGAGCGGACGGTGTCGCGCATCGCGTTCGGTGCCGATTCCGATCGGCTGCTCGCCTTTGTCGACGGGATGCCGGCGATCCGAACCTATGACCTAAGCCGTGATCCTCCGAGCGTCTCGGACGACGACCTGTTTTCGGGCGCGGTCGCGGAACGAGGAGGCTGGCTGCTCGAGTCGGGACGAGTCCTGCTCACTTCTCGGTTCGACCAGCGTTACGTGCTCGAACTTCACGCGACGGACGCGGGCTCGTCGGACGAGCCGACCGGCACGACCTCGCTGGACAGCACGCCCTATCCGCATCCCGATCCTTACGTACTGATCGCCAGCGACATCGATCGGATCGTCTATCGATCGCAGGAGCAGCGACTGCGTACGGCCGACATCGTCGGCGGGCGTTTCGCGAACGACCGCGAGCTGGCGATTCCGACATCGGAGTCGTGGGGGCTGATCGGCCTGACCTCCGACGGGTCCAAGCTGGTCCTCCGCAACGACGGCCGATTCCAGCTGTGGAACATCGCTGAAGAACCGGTGCTGATGATCGATCGGATCGGCGAGTCCGAAGGCCTTTCGAGCGAATCGGGCGGATTCCTGTCGCCCGACGGACGTCACCTGGTCCTGAAGTACAACCAATCGGCGCTGTTCCGTCTGAACGATCGCGCGGCGACCTTCATCGACTGGATCGAGCGAACCGACGGCTCCGGCCAGTTCGGGTCCGCCGCGGCATTCTCGTCGGACAGCCAGCGCCTGGTGATCTGCGGCGCCAACGGCCTCGTTCGCTGGTGGAAGCTGGACGGAGCGATTCCGGTCGAGCCGGCACCGTTCGATAAGGCGACCGCATTGTCCCAGCGATACGACGATCGCACGATCGACTGGGACGCCGCTCGCGGCCGGTTGCTGTTGCCGTTGGCAGCCCCTCCTGACCAAGGTGGCGCGCAGTATCGGCTCTGGGATCTCGACGGTCCGGTTCCGGAAGACCTCGGCAGCATCGTCACGCCGAACTGGGCGCCGCTTCTGAAAGCGGCCGGCAGCCGCTTCATCGAGTTGTCGTACAACCCCGGTTTTCCGGTCCGTCTGCGCGGCGACGAGACGACCGACTTCGAGGTCGCGTCCACCGAGATCGGCGAGTACGTGATGGGCAACACCTCGCCCGACGGCCGCCGCCTGGTCTTGGTCGCGCCGGCGGGTAGCCCCGAGCGACTGGAAGGGTGGAATCTCGATCGCGAGGTCCCGGAACACGATTGGACGATCGTCCCCGACGATCCGATGCCTAAGGATGGCGGCGGAGTCTGGATGGTCTGGTTCAGCGGCGACGGGGGACGCTTCGCGACGTTGGCGATCGGCGACGAGCCCGGCACGTCGAAGCTCGTCATCCGGGAGAGTCGCTCGAATCCGCCGGCGGTCCTGGCGACGGTGCCGTTCCGCACGCCGATCTGGTGGTATCGGGCCGCGCTCTCGGCCGACGGCAAGCTGCTGGCCCATACGCCGGATCAGGCCGACGAGATCGTGCTGGTCGATCTCTCGGGCAGTTCACCGAAGGAACTGAAGCGCGTGCGGGACGATCGGCTCGTGGCACAAGCCTTCGCCTACCTTGCCTTTCGCCCCGACGGTCGGCGATTGGCGATCGGCAGCCAGATCGGCGTCACGATCGTCGACGTTCCGTCGCTCAGGCCGGTCTGGGCGATGCGCTCCCCCGGCGCGGTCGAGTGGCTCGATTGGTCCGCCGACGGACGTCATCTGGTGACGTACAACGCGAACCGGACCGCCTATGTGCTGCGACTGGACGAGATCGACTGACGACGACTCGGGAAAGGGCGGTTCGACTCAGAGCGAACGCTCGAGATACTCGACCTGGGCGCGAACCCCTTCGAGGCCCGGGTTGAGTCGCAGGGCGCGGCGGAAGCACTCGAGCGCACCGGCCGGATCGTTCATCTCGAGATAGCAGTGCCCCATCCCGACGGCAGCCCCGAAGTGATAGGGATTGATCTCGAGCGTCTGGTGACAGTCGTCGGCCGAGGCGTCGAAGCGCTTCAGATGAAAGAGCGCCACGCCGCGCTGGTTCCAGCCTTCGGGAATCCACGGCGCCGACTCGATCAGCTCGGTAGCGCGGCGCACCACGTCGTCATGGCGGAGGCTGTTGTTCAGTCGCGACAGCAGCTGCAGTTCCTTGCGCTGTCGCGCATTGCCGCAGCGGAACCAGAGGGAGCGGATCCCGTTATCGGCCAGCAGCCGAACTGCGCGATCCGAATCGCGCAGCGCCCGGCCGAGCACCGCGTTGTCCTGATAGTCGCCGAGCATGCCGATCGCGAAGACGGCGGCGCGGCGCGAGACGCGCTGACCGCAGCGAGCCAGGCGAGCCAAAGCGCCGAGCGTGTAGCGGTTCGAGACCTCCTTCACGAACGCCGCGGCGTTCTCGTGGTTGAGGAAGTCCTGATAGAGGCGATCCAGCAGCGGATAGCGTTGTCCGTCGTCGCTCACCCAAGCCCCTCAACGTCGAAGTCGCTCGGCTCCGCACCTGCAGGCCGCCGTTGCACCTCCCTGCAGCGCCGACGGACAAGGCCTTTCGCCTCGCGTCCCGCTCGCCGCTTCCCTGCCGCGACACGCGGTTCGATCGAGACGGATTCGCGAGGTTTGCCGCGTGAATTCCGCTCGACGTCGCATGTACATTTCGAGTGTAGTCAAGCGAAGAAACGCCTACAATCTTCGCTCGATCGCGGACCGGACGGACGATCCGGACTTCGATCGAACCCCTTCCGATGGTGACGTTTCGCCGAGTCGCAGCAGCGCGAGGTTTCCCGCATGCCCCGGATCCCGAGTCTCGTCGGAACGCTTCGGAGGTTGCTGCTCCTGGGGATCGCGTGGTCGCTTGTCCCCACGGGG
Organism: uncultured Pirellulaceae bacterium; assembly: GCA_964652385.1. Classification (GTDB taxonomy): domain Bacteria; phylum Planctomycetota; class Planctomycetia; order Pirellulales; family Pirellulaceae; genus UBA11682. Next base: position 6,625 of record CAZZBI010000034.1, read on the forward strand.
GCGGCGCAGGACGAGGGGATCACGTGGGTGCCGTCCGCCAAGCTTGCGGCGACCCTGGAATCGACCACCTCGATCACCTGGACCGACCAGACGTTACCGGCCGGGCTACGCTCGCTCGAACGAGCCTACGGCGTCCCGCTGGTCTGCGATCGACGAGTCGATCCGCGGCGAGTACTCACGCTTTCGATCCGCGATCAGCCGCTGGTCGATGTCGTCGATCGTGCCGCCTCTGCGGTCGATCGCCAAGCGGTGGTGACTCGATGGGGAATGCATGTCGGACCGCGCGGAATCGGCGAACGGATGGCGACGGTCGCCGAGATGCGACGCGTCGAGCTGACCGAACAGGGGGCGGCGGAACGTCGCCGTCTGGCGCGCGAGAGTGACGCCTCGTGGCCTCGACTGGCGCGCCCCGCGACGCTGCTGTCCGAATCGGCAAACGAGGCGGGGATCACGATCCGCAATCCGGAACGGGTGCCGCACGACCTGTGGGACGCCCAGTCGCTTCCGCCGATGGACTTTATCGATCGCGCATCGCTGATCCTCGCGTCGTTCGATCTGTCGTTCCGATGGGTCGAGCCGGGACGCTCGATCGAACTCGTCCCGCTCCCCGAGACGCCGAGCTTCAGCGAGTCGTACCCGCTCGGTGCGGCTCGGCGCGAGCCGATCGAGACGCTGCGGTCGCGGCTGACCGGTGCGACGCTCGACCTGCAGGGGAACCGGCTGTCGGTCACCGGCTCCTGGTCGGCGCACCGCGAAGCGCGTCGGTGGATTGCCGGCGAGACGACTCGCGCGGTCGCCGGCACGACTCGTCCCGGCGAGAAGCGACTGACGCTCACGGTCGCTTCGGCCTCGCTCGAGCAGATCGTCGACGTGCTGGAGCGGGATCTCGAACTCGAGTTCGTCTGGACCGAAGCCGCCGCCGAGAAGAAGAGCGTCCGGACTCCGGTCGACGCCCGAGACGCGACGCTCGAACAGCTGCTCGAGCAGATCTTGGGGCCTCAGGAGCTGACGTTCGAGATCGACGGCAAGACGGTCTCGATCGATGTCCGATGAGTGCGGCGCTCGCGTCTCCCTTGCCGTAGGCCCGGCCCCTCCGTGGCCGAGGCAAGGTTTCGGTGCGCTGCCGTCGACGCAGCGAAGCGTAAACGGTGTCCGAGCGAAACCGACCTCGGGCTCGGAGAGCCCGGGGCTACGTGGGCCCGGCCACTCCGTGGCCGAGGCAAGGTTTCAGCGCGCTGCCGTCGACGCCGCGAAGCATGAACGGGATCCGAGCGAACCCGACCTCGGGCTCGGAGAGCCCGGGGCTACGTGGGCCCGGCAACTCCGTGGCCGAGGCAGGGTTTCGGTGCGCTGCCGTCGACGCAGCGAAGCGTGAACGGTGTCCGAGCGAAACCGACCTCGGGCTCGGAGAGCCCGGGGCTACGTGGGCCCGACCACTCCGTGGCCGAGGCAAGGCTTCGGTGCGCTGCCGTGGCTAGAGCCTTCCGGCTCTTCCGGCCAGAATCGGCTCGAAGGTCGAGTCGCCGCCCAGACGGACGACCGCTCGCAGCACGTCGCGAGTCCGCTCGGCCAACACCTGTCGATCGTCGATCGTCTCGCTCCAACCGACCGTCTCGATCGGTTCGCCGAAGCGGACCTTCACGCGCGCCGTCATCAGGAACGGGCTGAGCGCGGTCCCGGCGTACGGCGTGCCGGCCAGATGGACCGGAACGATCGGCACGCCTGCCTTGGCGGCGATCAGCACGGCCCCCGGACGGCACTCCAGCAGCGGGCGATCGGTCGTGTTGACCTTCCCCTCGGGAAAGAGGCCGACCAAGCCTCCCCCTGCCGCTCGATCGATCGCTCGCTTGGTCGCGGCGGTGTCTCGCCCCGAGCGACTTGCCGGTATCGTCTGGGTGTAGCGATACAACCACGCGATGATCGGATTCGTCGCGTACTCGGCGGCCACCATCCAGTGAACCCGTCGCCGCGCGGCCAGCTGGATGAAGAACGGATCGACGCTGCTCCGATGGTTCGCGATCAGCACCGCGCCGCGATCGTTCGCCACCGGCAATCGCTCCGGCACCTCGGCTCGCCAAAGCAGTCGCGTCAGCAGGACGTTGCCGAAGAAGACCAGACTCTGATCGATCGTGTACGGACTGCGCCGCAGCGCCGTCGCGATCCAGACCGCATAGCCCAGCGGGACCGCAGCGATCACGAGCAGCGGGAGCAGCGCCGTCAGGCGTTCCATGCGAACCACTCCCGTCAGGAACGGTCTCGAACAAGCGACTCGCCACGATCACGATCCGAAAGATCGGCGACTCGGCCGATCGCGCCCGACGAGGCATCATGATCGGCGGTCGCGGGGCCGTCGACCGAGTCGGCGGAATCGCGACGAGAAGCGCGGTCACCGCCGCCGTCCGAGCCCGGTGCGCATGAAGACGGCCGAGCGCTTCGGCGCTCGGCCGTCGTGATTCATCGCATCGCTCGGACCGCCGAGGCGACTCAGCCTGCCAGTCGCGAGATCCGATTGGTGGCCGGTTCGACCGACTCCTCGTCCGGGCAGCGGTAGCTCATGACGTAGGCGTCTTCGGTCGAGTCGTCGTAATGGTCCTTCAGCACGCTGACCGCCCGGAAGCCGAGATTGCGGAAGAAGACCTGAGCCGACAGGTTCGTCTCGCGCACTTCGAGCTGAATCCGGCTGCGGCGTTGCAGCGAGAGCTTGCCGACCAGCTTTTCGATCATCTGCGAACCGACCCCCTGCCGACGGCACTCGTCGAGCACGGCGAAGTTCAGGATGTGCAGCTGGTTCTTGTGCAGCTCATAGACCATGAACCCGACGATCCGATCCCCGGCCTCGGCGACCATGCCGATGCAGTTCCGCTGGCGCAGGCATCGGATGAAGTCCTCTTCGGTCCAGGGGAACTCGAAGGCGCTCGACTCGATTCGCAGCACCTCCGGCATGTCGCGCCGAATCATCCAGCGAATGTGGACCTTCACCTTGCAATTCCCTTCCTGGTGCATGGTCTCTCCTCGTCGATCGACCCCGATTCGTCTCGATGCGGCGTCGTCAGGTGGGGTGAGGATCGGCGAGCGGCATCCTTGCCGGGCCTCTCCTCAGGACGGCGGCAAAGGTAACAGAAGGTTCCGGGACCGCCAAGACGAAACCGCAACGTCCGAATCGCACGAAATCGCAGGGGAAATCGCTGCCAGGCGCTCCGTCGACCGGCGACTCAGAGCACGCGCCGAGAGGCTCTTCGCCATCCGCCGATCAGCATCGGCAACAGTCCGCCGAGCACCAGCAACGCCCCGGGGCCGACCGGCTGCACCGCGGCCGTCCAGGCAAGGCCGAGCGCAAGACAAGTCAGATCGACCAACGGCAACGCCGCATCGGGGCGGATTCGGACGACGATCCCGACCGTCGCTCCCCAGATCATCACGCCGAGCGTCAGCAACCCGGCAGCGGCGATCCGCCCGTCATCGGTCCGAGGGGCGACCGCCGGAGCCCCTTCTTCCCACTGCCAGACCTGCCACGCCGTGGCATCCCGAGGGAGCATGTCGCCGCGCCGAGCGACCCCCGATCCGATCGTGATCGCCTGGCCGGTCGTCGACGTTCCCGATCCGCCGAGCCCTTGCCGCCAGATCGGCGATCCGTCGTTCGAGTCGATGGCCAGCAGCGGTAACTCCCGATCGTCCGGCGCCGCGGCCTGGCCGTTCTCGACCGGCCGGACCCACGACTCGTTCCACCGCGCCATCGCCGCGGGACTCAGCCCGGCAACGGTCGCCAGCGAGCCGCGAGCCCCTTCGGTCGCATCGACGATCGCCCG
>CAZZBI010000034.1:10440-11683 GCA_964652385.1 uncultured Pirellulaceae bacterium
CCGAACATCGTGTTCGAGGACGCGGTGCTGCCGCCCGCCGTCGGCGGCTCGCCATCGCGGCATCCGTTCGCTCGGCCGCACCGCGACGACCGTGCGGGCGGTCCGGACATCGAGCCGCGGCAGGGACGCTGCGGGGGGCCCCGATTCGGTCGCCGCATCGCCGTTCGTCACCGTCGACGCGCGCCGCGCGACGAAGCTCGTATCCGGAGCGAACGAGACGATGCGCAGATCCTGAGGGAGTTCGCGACTGGTCAGTTCGATCGAGCCGCTGTCGTAGATCCCTCGCGGTTCGCCGTCGATCGTGGCACGGATCGCTTCGATGCCGACGGGAAGTTCGAGTCGGACGCGCGAACGCCCTCCCGGATCGAGCACGAATCGCGATTCGATCGTAGCGCCGGCCGGATTCCTCGCGATCCGATGCTCCGCCAGAAAGACGCGACTCGGGCGAGCGACGAGCGGCTTCGAAGCGAGCCGAAGCGTCGCCGCATCGCTCTCCTCGATCAGACGCAGACCGCTCGCTTCGGTTGCCGGTTCGTTCGGCGACACGAACTCGGTGTCGGTGAGCGGTCGGTAGCGATCGTAGCGCCAGACGTAAGGATCGTCCGCTCCGGTCGCCGGCAATCGGACCAGTCGCGGCGGTTCGGTCGGAGCGAGCACGCGCGGCAGGACGCGACCGTCGGGAAAGCGGGAGCTCGTACCGTTCAGCACGACTCGCTCCCCCGGAAGCATGCGACGGCGCGAGGTCCAGCGGCGGAGCCCGGCGGGGGACGCGAGCCCCGACTCGATCCGCTCCCAATCGCCGACCCCTTCGGTCGGCTGCCCGACGAAACCGTCGGGGACCAGCACGTCGAACCGATCGGCCCCCCACGGCTCGTCCGCGCCGATCAGCACTTCGACCTGCACGCTCCAGCCGTCGGTGGCGCGGCGGAACCGGACTTCGGTCCGTTCGAGCGACGCGTACGAGGCAGGTTGCCACGAGAATCGCCTTGCGCTCCAGAGGCGGACCGCCGCCGAGTTCCCCTGAAGTTCCGCTCGCCGTTCGTCGCGCCAACGCTGCGCGAACAGCGCCTCTTCCGACGCCTCACGCTCCGCGTCGTTCGCCGGGAGCGTCGCGAGCGGCGGCAGCGGCCTGGTCGAAACGCCCGAGCGGAGTTCGTCGAACAGCGGTTCCCCCGTTCCCGCCGCGTCGATGCGGACGTCGGTCGAACGGACGAAGTTCGCTCGCGTGCGAACATCGTCGAAC
>CAZZBI010000034.1:11693-23722 GCA_964652385.1 uncultured Pirellulaceae bacterium
AACTCGGCGAATCGCAGGAGCGGTAACGGAAGCTGCTCCCCGGGAGTGATGCGCCAGCGCCCCTTCCCGACCAGCTGGAACGTCGTCCGCTGCGGCTCGGCGGGGACCAGCAACAATCGACGGGACGAAAGTCGGACGACCGCGACTTCGACCGGCCCATCCGCTCCGACCAGCTGCAGCTGTTCGACATCGAACGGCAGCGTGCCGTCGAGCGTCATCCAACCGACCTCGCCGCGCATCACGCTGAAGACGCTCGACAGATTCCAGTTCGCGCGGCCCGCCGTCAGATCGAGATCGATCTGGTGATCGACCGTCGCGTTCGTTTCGCCGGGGCGGACGACCAGACGTTCGCCGGCCGTGCCGCGCGACGCGACCTGACGCTGACCGTCGTTCACGCCCATCACCGTCTGCTGTTCGGGCGACCACCAGGTGGCCAGCGAATCGACTCCGGTCAGCGGCGTGCCGGTGCTCGATTCCAGCGACCAGACCGCGCGCGACGGTTGTCGCCAGACGACGTGACGAGCCCCGATCGGATAGTCGAGCGGACGGATGATCGGCAGCGGCCAGCGCCCCGGACCCGGCGATTCGGGAGCGCGCAGGATCAGCCCGACGAGCGTCTCGCGCTCGTCCCCTTCGACCGTATCGAGCGTGACGTCGATCAGATCGCCCCGCGCCGTCCGCTCCCCCAACGCCTCGGTCGGAATCGAGCCGATCGGTTCCCAGCCCCCCGAGATCGACAGACGGACCCGGTCGGGGAGCGCCTCGCGCATCCCCGCCGAGACCCAGACCGTCATCTCGGCTCCGGTCGCCGTCGGTCTCAGGAGTTCGAGCAGTCCGAGCGGCGTCGGTCGAGTCCCGTCCGCCGTCCGCGAACGGAGCGTGCCGATCGCCAGGCGTTCGAGCGGCCCGGGGCGAGTCCGACGCTCGGGACCGGGACGCTCCGGTTCGAGCCAGCGTTCCGGCTCGAGAACCGTCAGCCCCTGCAGACCGATCCCGTTGACTCGCACCTCGGAGTCGGGGACGCGAGGGAAACGCCACTCGGTCCGTTCCCGTCCGGCACCGACCAGCTCGAGGGACGTGATCGTCACGTCATGCACCCCCGGTTCGTCGAGCTGAACGCGTACCGAACCGTCCGGGCCCCCCGAGACGCGACCGGTCGATGCATCGACCTGGATCCGATCGGCCTGCACCGCCAGACTCTCGCCGATCTTCGGCAGCGGCCAGACGACTCGCGGCTCGAGCGAGCGGACTCGATAGCGCGAGGTCAGGCGAAGTCGAGTCGCGGAGTCGATCGGATTCGGTTCGGTCTCGACCGCATGCCGCACCGATTCGACCAGCCATGCCGGACTCCGCGCGCCGCTCCCCGGCGCTCCGCGCAGCAGCGCGTCATAGAGTTCCTGAGGGACGACGACATAGCCGAGCGACTCGCGCCCCTCGGCGTCCAGCGGAACGAACAGGGGCCGGAACTCCGGATCGTCGTTCGACTCGCTTCGGGGCGCGGCGGCCGGTGCAGTCGCCGTGGAGAGTTCCTGGACCGGAGCGACGGTGGCGAAGCCGCGCGCGGCGGCGACGATCGACAGCAGCAGCGCGACGGTCGAGGCGAGCACCGCGGCGCGGCGGACGCGCGAACCGTTCGCGTCGCGCCCCGTGCCGGGGACTTCGCGAGTCAACGCCGAGCGGACGCTGACGATCGCCGCGAAGAGCGCTCCGGGGACGATCGTCCACCCGAGATCGACGACCTGTTCGGGCAGCCAGAGCGCCACGATCGCCGCGACGAACGGCGCCGCGATCGCGCGGCGTCCGAGCAGCGCGATCCAGAGTGCCCCTTGAACCAGAATCGCGGCGAAACACCACCAACGGAGCACTTCGGGGCGTCGCACCAGCAGGACCGTTTCCGAACCGGCACCGATCACGACGGTCGACGGATCGATCCGCGACTCGTCCCGCTCGACTCCGATGCCGCGGTCGATCCGCATCGGGCCGAAGGCGGGGCGCCACGACACGGAAAAGCCGAGCCACCGGGCGAGCAGCCAGGACGCGAGCGCATCCTCGCGGTCGGCCGCGACGCCGCGAGTCGCCGGTTCGCAGCCGCCGGGAAGATGGACCCGCCAGCGCGACGTCAGCGGTTCGGCATCCGACTCCGGCCACGGACACCGGATCGGCCCGAGCATCGTCGGGATCCGATCGTCGGTGATGAAGGCGATCTCGACCGTCTCGCCCGAACGGCGCCCGGCAAGCGACAGGCGCCAGATCGTCCCTCCCCCCGCCTCGTCCGTCCGCGTTTCGATCAGGCGCCGCTCGGCCCCCTCGCTCGTCGACGCCGCTTCGTTCGCGGGGAGCGAGACGGTCGGTGACGGCGCTTCGGCGCTCGGATCGCCGGCGCGCGGCGATCTCCGACCGGAGTTCCCCGAACGACCGCGCGGTTCGGGATCGGCATCGGCGCGACGTGCGCCGACCGGAGGGCGAAGTTCGATCTCGTCGGGAATGACGTCGCCGAGCGTCAGCACCAGGCGATGCCGCGTACCGGACGAGCTCGGCCACGATTCGAGCAGTGCCGAGGCGATCACGTTGCGACCGGAATCGGAACGATTCGCGGCGGCGAGTGCCGCTCCGGGGTCGGTATCGTCGGCTCGCGAGACGGTGACCGGAAAGGCCGCGGCGGCCAGATCGATCACCGTCAACAGCCGCTCGTCGACCGCCAGTCGCGCGACGGACGCCGGCAATCGCGCCGAGGCATCCGACTGACAGACCAGTTCGGAGCGCGCCTGAGACGCGACCGTCAGCAGACCGGTACTCTGCCGCGCTCCGGGCAGCCGCGGAATGCGGGGCCGCCAGCGTCGATCCCAGGTCTCGACCGCCGTTCCGATCAGCAGGAACGGCTCCCCCAGGCCGACGCCCCACGACAACGTCGATCGTTCGTTCGGATCCCCCGCCTCGGACGCCAACTCGCGCACCGGCAAGGTCCGATCCTGAGTCGGGATCTGCAGCGTCCACTCCCAATCGCCGTTCGGCGGTCGGTCCCAATCGAGCGTCAGTTCGTTCGGCCGTCCGCCGATCGGTCGGCAACGGATCAGCACGCGCTGACGAGCCGAGCGGTCGAAGACGACGGCGCCGACTTCGACATCGACGTCGATCTGCTCGTCCGTCTCGGTCCGCAGCGTGAACTCGAGATCGGCATCGACATCGAGCGACACGAGCAACGCCGTCGGATTGGCTCCGGCCCAAGCGGCGATGCGGGCATCGAGTTGCGTGCCGATGCGCTGCGGTCGACGCTCGCCGATCGGCACGAATCGATACGGATTCTCGGACACCAGCGCCAGGCTGTGCCCGCGTTCGAGCCCCGCTTGGCGATCGATCAGCCGGAGCTCGGAGACCTTCAGCGGCTCGAGCGCCCCGGGAAAACTCAATCGGTGCGCGAGCACCGTCAGGGCCAATTCGCGATCGCCGCGCAGCTCCTGCTGGAATCGGACCTCCAGCCAGGTACGGCCGTCATCCCCCTGAGTCAGATCCCACGACTCGACCCACGGAACGTCCGGGACGCCGACTTCGATCGCCGACACCCGATCGACCAGCCAGCCGTCGCTGAGCGGCCCGCGCCAGACGAAGGTCGGCGCGCCGACCGGCCTCAGCCACGCCTGAAACTCCGCCGAGACCTTCCCTCCTTCGGCCTCGATCGCCGTCAGCGCGATCCCCTCCAGGCCGCCGCGAGAGGGACGAATGACGATCGACAACCGCATCTCCGGCCCGTACGGGATCGCCTGAAGCGGCGCCGCCGAGTCGGTCGTGCCCCCGCGCGACGTCCAGCCCCCCTCGGTCAGCCCAAGCTCCTCGATCTCGAACTGCCCGTTCCGTATCAGCGAGAACGATCCGTGGAGCCAATCCGCCTGGAGCTTCGGCAGGACGATGTCGAGTCGCTCGCCGTAGTCGTACGAACGCTGCAACGTCAGATCGACGCGATCGATCCCTCGTGCCGCCAGACCGGTGATCCGCAATTGCCGGGGACCGTTCGAGTCGTCCTCGACGAAGCGGAGCGAGCTGCCGTCGGCGGAGGTCGGCGGCAGAAAGCGCCAGCCGTCAGGAACCGAGGCGACGAGCTCGTCGCGACCGTTCGCCTTCCAACGGATCGACGTCCGCAATTCGACCGAACCGGGAAAGAGCTCGCATTCGGCGGCGACCGTCACGCCGCTGCCGGGGACCGATTCGTCCTCGCCGGGACGGTCAGGGCCGATCGTCAGCGATCCGTCACCGGCCGGTCCCGAGTCGATCCGCCAGAGCTGACGGCCGGCCTGTTCCGCATCGATCGGAGCCCGTTCGACCGGTGCGACGATCGCTCCGGTCGAGCGAGGGCGAAGTCCGAGCGGCAGGTCGAGGTACCAAGTGGTGCGGACCGCTCCGGCCAAGGCAAGATCGTACCGCAAGGTCGTCTCGATCGTCGTCCGCGTCGACGCCGCCGGCGACGCGTTCCCCATCGGCGGCGCGATCGGGGAACGGAGTTCGACCGCGCGACCGTCCGTCATCGCCGAACCGATCGCGATCCAATCGAAAGCGAGATCACCGCTCCCCGAAGCCTCGATCCCGAATCGGCCCGACGGCAGTACGCCGGCCATCGCCGGGACTTCGATCCCGGCCGACATGGGCCGCGGCACCGCCGCCGCGCCGAGCGTCGCGAACGGAAGTCCGAAGATGCCGGGACTCGGCGTCGGACCGAGCAGCCCCCCGGCGATCAACGGTCCCGTCGACGCGGTCGCAGGCAGAGGGGCGATCGGAGTTCGCGTTCCGACCAGGGAAGGGTCGCCGAAGCGCCACCGGACGCGGCCGATCCAGAACGCAGGGGTATCGATCTCGATCCAGCGTCCTGCCTCGCTCGCGTCGATCGGTCCGTCGTTCCGATCGGCGACGGGCAGGAGCGGCTGAAGGCGCCCGATGCCTCGCAACGATCCGTCGCTCTCGTAGCGACCGTAGAACTCGGCGGAAGCAAGTGATGCGGCTTGCCCCGGCCCCCCTTCGGTCACGCCGGAGGCGAGCAAGCGTTCGAGCGGTTCGCGATCGACGGTCAGGTAACGCCCTCGCCCGCGCACCACCTCTTCGATCCGCTCTTCGGGGACGAGCACCCGGCGGATCCTCAGATCCTCCTGAGCATCGAGCCGGCCGAACGCGAGTGTCGACGACAGCAGCAGCAGGATCAGCAGAGCGCGCGACCGCAGCGGACTCGACCCGGTGCTGCGACGCGTTCGCCCCGGCGGCGTGCCTGCCGCACCGCCGTTCATGACCGCACCTCGGCGTTCGCCTGAGTCGTCGCGAGTTCCTCGGAGCGGCGCCCGCCGCGCGACGAGCGAGCATCGATCGGTTCGCGCGTTCGCGGAGACGACTTGTCGACGGCAGTCGCGGGACGAGTCACCCAGCGTCGCGACGGCCGAGCGACGATCCAGCTGAGGTACGCTCCGGCGGCGACGAAGGCCGAGACCAGGACGGCGAGCTGCGCGAGCCATTGTCCGGCGGGCTGCACCGAGGCGGCGCCGGCAAACGCGATCGCCGCGATCAGCAACATCACCACCGGCCGCCGATCGATCCGAAAGACGACCGCAACGACGCCGAGCACGAACAGCAATCCCGCTCCCGCGAAGAGCACCTCCCAGCGCCGCGCCGTCCAGACCCGTCCCGCGATCGCCTCGCCGAACCCGGAATACAGATGTCGGTGATATTGGCCGGTCGGAGGTTGCTGACCGCCGCCGCCGACCCACGCCTCGAGATCGCCGGTGCTCAGCCGAGGCGGTTCGGTCCAGCCCCACCATTTCCACTCGATCCGATTCTCGGACACGAGCCACTGGGGCTGGATCATCATGTATTCGTCGGGAGGCAGAATCGCTTCCCAGTAGACCTGTTCGATCCAATCGACGCCGACGACCGTCGGCAGCGTCAGTTCGATCGACCGGTCGAACGAACGGTTGCGCTGGAAGCGGTACCAGAGTTCGATCGTGTGTTCGCGCGGCGTTCCCGGATCGGCGAGCGCGACGGTCAGTCGGCGGCCGGTCGTCTGCTCCGCCGCTCCCGGTCGCTCGACGCCGTCGACCGCGACGGTCGTCAATCGGACGAGCGGCGGGAGTTCGATCTCGATCGACGCGCGGCCGGTGACGACCCGCATCGCGACTCGGTCGCGGCGGTACTCGGGAGTCGAGAGGGACTGGACCCACAGCCGCGTGACGCGCGGCAACTGGTCGGCTCCTCCCTGACCGATTCCCCACGAGAAGTCGACGGTCCGAGCCGCGTCGCGATCGAGTTTGGTCAGCGTGAAGCGACGCCGCTCCCCCGTCGCCGGCTTCTCTTCCAGGCGCCAGCGGTCGTCGGTGCCGGTCACGACCCGATCGGCCGGCGTCTCGATCGTCACGACCCGTCCCAAGTCGCCGATGGGCTGAACGGCCAGACTCTCCGCCGCCCCGAGAATCCCTCCACGAAAGAAGCGAGTCCGCTCATCGGGAGCCTGAAGCGGAACAAGCAGCGGAATGCCGGTCCGGACCGACCGCTCGGCCGAGTCGGGTTCGAGCAGCGGCATACGGAAGCTCGCTTCGAGTCGGAACTTGCCGGTGACGGCACGAGGCAACTCGAAGCGGACCACCTCCCATCGTTCGTCCCATTGCGACAGCGGCGAGGCGCTGGCGCGATAGCCGATCGCCTGTCCGTCGAGTCGCAGGACGAGGTCCCCGTCCTCGAGCGCCGCTCGATCGATCGCGAGCCAGCCGCCGTTGAGCGGCACATAGCGAACGTCATAGTCGAGCGTCTGGTCGACCGTAGCGATCCCTCCGTCGACTCGCACCGCCACGCTCGACACGACATCGACCTTGCGCGGTCGGACCGTCACGCGACAGGCGAGTTCGCGGACGTCGGCGAGCGACTGGATCCGCACCCACTGGACGGCCGACGGTTCGGTCGAGTTCGCGCCGAGACCGGCGGGAAGATCGGCGACCCGCGTTCCGTTGGAGGCGGGGGGACCGGACGGAGTCGGGAGGTTCGGCGCGGGAACGAGGGTCCCTTGGACCGGCGAAATGCGCGGAGCGACTTCGAGGTCGTCGCTCGACCGGAGCGAGACCATCGCGGCCGAAACGGTCGTCGCGAGCGGACTGGGGAGCGGCACCGAAAGATCGCCGAACGTCTCCATCGGACGGCTCAGCACGAACCGGAGCGCCAGCGTTTCCTCGGCCAGCGCCGGATCGAGATCGATCCGCCACAACTCGGGATTCGTCTCGTCCAGAGCGACTCGCCGCACGAAGCGATTCGCCCGCAGCTGTTCGATGTCCGGTTCCCAACCGCGGCCGTCGACGATCAGCGTCTCGGGACGCGGTCCGGAGAACGAGTAGCGGTACTCGGCGTCGAGCTGGATCCGATCGCGCGTGAAGGTGAGATCGAGCATCGGCTCACAGGCGCTGCGCGATTCGTTGCGGACGATGCGCGTCGCCAGCTCGATCGGAGCGCGCGAAAAGCGGAAGCGCGCCACCGCCCCTTCCCGCTCACGATCCGATGCCTGGAGCGAAACCTGGCGGAGAAAGTTGCCGGCGGTCCAGTCGACGCGCCATTCGCGCGACCCGACCAGCAGCAGCGATCCGGATTGGCGAACCGCTCCGGGAACATCGAACCCGCCGACGTCGATCGTCTCGGGACCACCGTCCGCCGTCTCGTCCGACGCGCTGCGACTGGCGAACAGGACGACGCGAGTCGGCTTGTCGAGCGGTTGCGGAAAGGTGACGGCGACATAGCGCGAGTTCGGATCGAGACCGGCGAGCAGCGGACTCGACGGATCGACCTCCGCCCCCTCGAGGTCGGCCTGCTCCGCCGCGTCGAAGCGGGCGCCGGGCGGGAGTCGAACCAGAAAGCCGCGATCGCGCCCGTTCAGACTGACGACATCGAAGGCCGCCTGATACCGGATCAGGTCAGGGCCGTCGATCTGCACCATCACGTCGGTCACGACCGACAAGCCGCTGACACCGTCGTCCCCCCGCGGCTGCCAACGGATCGACAGATCACCCGACGGCCCGACGACCGACAGCCGCGTTCGGCCGTCGGCCAGCGGGGCGAGCTCCGGAATCTGACGATCCGAACCGAGTCGGACTTCGGGATCGGTCAGCGGCAGGTCGAGCGCGATTTGCGACAGCGTCGCGTTCGGCAGCGCCAGTTCGAGCGTCGATTGGACCCCTTGTCGCTCGACCGGCACGACCGCTTCCAGTCGGAGCTCGCTCGCTCCTTCCTCGCCGCCGCGTACCCACGCCTCGTAACCGCCCCGGCCGTCCAGCGAGACGACCGCGTCGTCAGGCCGGTCCGAGCTCCATGAGACGAGCGTGGCCGGTTCGAGTCCGAGCGGAACACGGACCCAGCCGCTGCGCTGCGTCGCGACTCGAACGACGATCGTCAGGTGAGCGAACTCTCCCGAGGCGTTCGAACGAATCGATCCCTGGACGTCGACTCGTTCGAGCGAATGCGTCTGAGGCAGCTCCTCGGTTTGCCCGCCGGCGCGCTGCTGATAGATCGCGTGAAAGACCTCGAACGGGATGTCGATGAACGGCACGAGCTGGCCGTCCTCGCGACGCAGATAGATGGTCTCGAGCGGCGAGACGCCGACTCGGAGCGGACGTTCGGTCGCTCGCGGGCCATCGCCGATGGCCGGCGTCGTTCCGGCCGCTCCCGGTCCCGCAGGGAGCACGCTCGGAACGCCCGGCGAATCCGCCGGCACGGTCGGAGGGACCGATGGAGGGGCGGCCGGCGTGCCGTCGGGGACCTGCGGCAGTGCGGCGGACGGAGCGGTCGGCAGCGGCGACTGCGGCTCGGGCTGCGCCCCGACCGCGGCCGACGAGAACCAGGCGCCGACGCACCCGCCGAACCAGAACGCCATCACCGCCAGCACGCATGCCGACCGGACGGATGACCGGTTTCCGATCGAGCCGACAGACCGACCGCATCGCGAACGGACCTTCGGCCGAGACCGCACGGCATGGCCGGACGGCAGGGGGAGCTTCGGGCGCAAAGCGGCCGAATCGACGGACGGCATGCGGTCGTTTCCGGGTCAAGGAACGACGGCCAGACGCTGCGGGCAGCCGAAAGGTCGGAATGCGGCAAGTCCGACCGCTCGCGGACAAGTTCGTCGAAAGGGGGCGATCCTTTCGGACTCTCGACGACGAACGAGCGGCGACCAGATCCCGACGACACCTCCTGCCTCGGGACGCGTTCCATTCTAAGCAGCCGCGCAGCGAGGACGAATCGGACCGGACTCGCTCGGGGGAACGGATTCGGAGAACGCCCCCCGCTCCGACCGGTCCCCTCCTCACGACCCGCGCTTCGCTTCCGGTCGGCCGAGCTGCTCGTGTCGCCGGCCGGAATCGCGGGTCGCGGTCACTCGGTCGACCCCACCGTCTACAATGGGGCGCGGAGTCGGTCGCGACGTCGGCCATCGGATCTCCCCCCGTTTCTCCCGCAGCGGTCCTCGGCATGTCGTCGCTCGAATCCTCGATCTCGTCCCGCCCGGTCGCCCTCTGGAGAAGGACTTGCGTCGCCGCCGCGCGCCTGGGGGGCGAGGTCCTGAAGCGGTATCGCGGCAAGGTAACGGCGCGCGAGAAGCAGCCGAAGGACCTGGTGACCGAGGCCGACCTCGAATCGCAGCGGGTGATCGAGGAGTTCCTGCGGCAACGCTTTCCGAGCCACCGGATCTTGGGCGAGGAATCGATCGATTCCGCCGACGTCGTGGTGGCCGATGGCGACCAGGTCCGCTGGATCATCGACCCGCTCGACGGCACGACCAATTTCGTGCACGGGTTTCCGAGCTATTGCGTCACCGTCGCGGTCGAACGCAAAGGAACGGTCTGGGCCGGCGCGGTCTATGACCCGGTCGCCGACGAGTGCTTTCATGCGGGACGAGGCGAAGGGGCGGCGATCGACAGCTCGCCGTCGGTCACGACTCCGCTCGCGACCAGTCGCTGTCGCTCGCTCGACCAGGCACTGCTCGCCGCCGGCTTCTCGGCTCAGGTCACCCCCGGCTCGCTCGAGGTCGCTCGGTTCGAGGCGGTGCTGTTTCGGTCTCAGGCCTTGCGGCGATTGGGGTCGGCCGCGCTCAACCTGGCTTACGTCGCCGCGGGTCGACTGGACGGTTACTTCGCCGAGAGCGTCAAGACGTGGGACGTCGCCGCGGGGGTGCTGCTGATCGAAGAAGCAGGGGGAGTCGTTTCGGCCATCGACGGCTCGCCGCTCGACCTGGAACGACCTCGTCTGGCCGCCGCCGCTTCCCGACCACTCCACGGCGAACTGGTCGCCGTCCTGAGCGACGCTCGCTAAGCAAACTCAACGCATACCACCCATTCTGCCAGCTTTTCCATCCGCAAGAAATCGATCGCAAATCGCTTGGAGCTCGCGAAGCCGCTCGCTAGATTCTCGCCCGTCGCCGAGGAGACTCGGCAGCACCTCGGGCTTTTCCCCGAGCCGGTCGGCCTTCGGATCGAAGGCGAATCGGAGCGGTATCGCCCCGGCCTCTTCTCTGTTCCGGCCCCGTCGGACGGCTTGCCGTCCGGCGGGGTTTTTTCGTCGACCGGTCGGATCGAGTCTGGGGGACGGATCAGGCGGTCATCACGCGGGTCGTGAGCGACGGCGGCGCGACGGCGGCGCGGCGGCGCCGAAGAACCATGGCGCGGTCCAGGCGGGGGACGCCCGCCGTCTCGACTTGGCCCACTGCCGACGCGTTCCCGTTCGACGCCTACGATCCGCGCGCTGCGGGCGTTACGATCGGAGATCGCAATGGCGTCGACGAGCGGCATCGACGGAGCGTGAGGAAGAGAGCGGGAGACGCATCG
Organism: uncultured Pirellulaceae bacterium; assembly: GCA_964652385.1. Classification (GTDB taxonomy): domain Bacteria; phylum Planctomycetota; class Planctomycetia; order Pirellulales; family Pirellulaceae; genus UBA11682. The sequence goes on from CAZZBI010000034.1 coordinate 22,517, forward strand.
CATGAGCTGGCAACTCGACGGCACGACGGCGACGTATCGGAATCCGACCGGTACGATCGTCTTCGATCTCGCAGCCCCGCGCCTTGGGTGCCGCATCGACGAGGCCGGTCCGGCCGAGGTCTGGGGAGCGATCTTCGGCAATCTCGCTCCCCCGGCTCCCGAGATCGAAGAGCGATACGTTCGCGGGAACGATCTGGTCGTCCGCTATGTCGAATCGCCCGAGACCGATCTGGCGACGACGGTCGCATGGCGAGTCGAATCGGTGAGGGCCATGTCGGCGAGCGGCCCGGTCGAAGGTCTGTCGCTCGGTCTGGTCGTCGCGGTTCGGACCAGCACGCTCGGCACGCAGCCGATCGGCGAGCTCCGTTCGCTTTGGCATTTCTCCGATGCGCGCCGTCATTGGGTTTGGGGGAACGGAGCGGCGCCGGGGGAACCGACCGAGGCGTGGCATGGATCGGCGGAACACCCGTTGACCTGGTTCCCCGACGACGGCTCGACCGATCGGGACACCTGGGGAGCGTTGATCGAATCGCACCGGACTCGCCTTGCTTGGCTCGCTCCCGCCGACGGCACGTTCGATCGGCGCGAGTCGACCGGGGCGGACGGCCGGCCTGGGACCGCCGAGACGATCCAGAGTCTGCAGCTGGAATTGCTCGAGAAGGGGGTGATCCGAAGCATCTCGGCACGCTACGTCCGCTGGCCGGGCACGGTCGAACGGGACGAGCTGAAGCGGATCGCCGCCGACTTCTACGATCTCCCGCTGCCGCTCTCGTCATGAGTCGCGGCGTGCTCTCGGTGCGTCGACTGGCGATCACGATCTTCGTCGCGCTCGCGGTTCCGATCGTCCCGTTCCTGCTGCTCGGCGAGCAGTTCGAACAGTCGCTGCGCGATCGGCTGGCGACGACCGAATCGGCGTGGGGAGTCGCCGCCTTCGGCGCCCTGCTGCTGGCGGCGGACATCGTGATTCCGGTCCCGTCGAGCACCGTCGCGACGCTGATGGGGGCTCGGCTCGGAGCGCCGCTCGGAGCCGCCGCGGCGACGCTCGGACTGACGGCCGGAGCCTGGCTCGGCTTCGAAGCGGCGCGCGCGTTCGGCTTGCCCCTGGCTCGTCGATTCGCGTCCGAAGAGGATCTGAGGCGAGTCCGTGAGTGGACGGCTCGCTGGGGAGCACCGCTGGTGATGGTCGCACGCGGCCTGCCGCTGCTG
>CAZZBI010000034.1:23732-24958 GCA_964652385.1 uncultured Pirellulaceae bacterium
CCGCGGGGGCGATTCCTGCTGGCGCTCGTCGTCTCGAATGCCGCCCTGATGACCGTCTACGCGGCGATCGGAGAATGGGCGGCGAATGCCGGGTGGCTCCCGATCGCCGTCGGCATCGCCACCGCGCTCCCCCTGGTTCCGGTCCTGATCCTCGCCGCGCGGCGTTCGTCGCCGTACGGCAAGCCGTCGGATGCAGCGACCGATTCGTCCGGCGACGAATCGGCCGGTCACTGATCGAGACGACCGGCACACTTCGCCGTGGTCGACTCGGGTCAGGCCATTTCGAAACCGCGGCGGCGCAGCTGGCTGTACCGTTCGAGCGCCGTCTCGATCACCTCGGCCGCCTTGGCCGATCCCTGGAAGTCGTCGACTTCGACGCTCTTCCCTTCCAGGATCTTGTAGTCCTGGAAGAATCGGCGAAGCATCTGCAGGCGATGCGTCGGCAGCTCGTGGAAATCGGTGTAGCCGGCGAACTCGGGGTCGTCGAGCGCGACGGCGACGATCTTGTGATCGCGTTTCCCCGAGTCGATCATCGTCATCAGCCCGATCGCCCGGCTTTCGACCAGCGTCAGCGGATGGACCGATTCCTGGCAGAGCACGAGGACGTCGAGCGCGTCGCCGTCTTCGGCCAGCGTCTGGGGAATGAAGCCGTAGTTGGCCGGGTAGTGCACGGCCGAATAGAGGATCCGGTCGAGCTTGAGCAGACCGGTCCGCTTGTCGAGCTCGTACTTGACGTTGGATCCGGTCGGGATCTCGATCACCGTCACGAATTCGTTCGGCAGGTTCTGCCCCGGCGTGACGTCGTGCCAGGCGTGAGTCATGCGGTGAGGTCCGAGGAGTTTTGGGGGCCGATCGAACGAGCGACCGGAAGCCCGGCGAGAGAGCGTCCTCGAGCGGACGCCCGAGCCACCATTCTGAACCGAGTCGGTTCGGACGCCAAGGAGCCCTCGGTCCCTGCGGCCTCGGATCTCGGCAACGACGACCGCGAAATCCCGATCGGCCCTCCCAGCCGCCCGAATCCCCTCAGGCCTTTCCTCTGCCGCAGCGGTTCAGGGGGACGGAAGCGCCAGTCGAAAGACGGTTCGTCCGTGCCGGTCGACTTCCGACCGACACGCGACCACCGACTTCAGCGCGGCGGCGACGATGATCAAGCGGATTCTGGTGACCGGCGGAGCCGGGTTTCTCGGTTCGCATCTGTGCGAACGCCTGGTCGCTCTGGGGCACGA
>CAZZBI010000034.1:24968-25367 GCA_964652385.1 uncultured Pirellulaceae bacterium
TCATCTGCCTGGACAACTTCTTCACGAGCCAGAAGGAGAACGTCGCCCATCTGCTCGGCCGGCCGAACTTCGAGCTGATCCGCCACGACGTCACGCACCCCTGCTGGCTCGAGGTCGACGAGATCTTCAACCTCGCCTGCCCCGCCGCTCCGGGACACTACCAGTACAACCCGATCAAGACGATGAAGACGAGCGTTCTCGGCGCGATCAACGTGCTGGGGATGGCCAAGCGTTGTCGCGCGAAGATCCTCCAGGCATCGACGAGCGAGGTGTACGGCGATCCGGAAGTCCATCCGCAGACCGAGGACTACCGCGGCTGCGTCAACCCGATCGGCCCTCGCGCCTGTTACGACGAAGGGAAGCGGGCGGCCGAGACGCTCTTCATGGACTATCACCTGT
>CAZZBI010000035.1:0-641 GCA_964652385.1 uncultured Pirellulaceae bacterium
GCCGCGCGTCGGGGACGACGCGGGCCAACGCAGGAGGCATGCTTTCCGAGAGACGCCATCCGCGTTCAGCGATCCCGGCGGCGCCACAGGAAGCCGTCCAGCACGTAGTGACTGAGCTGAGGTGCGGCGAGCAGGGCGACCCACAGGCTCGTGGCACTCCCCTGGTCGTCTCCCGAGCCGAAGAGCCAGGGGCGTTCGTGCCAGACCATCCGATCCCACAGCAGCTCTTCCAGATACGCCGCTCCCCAAGCGGTCGCCAACACCACCAGGCCGATCCGCACGACGCGCGACGCTCGATCGTGACCTGCGGTCGATCCTCCCTCCTCGTTGCCGCGATCGCCGGTCGAGAGCGCCCCGGCTCGATAGGCGACGATCAGCACCAGATACGGCACGCCGTGGATCAGCACGTTGGTGACCGTGAACGCATAGTCGGAGTCGAAGCGGACGATCCCCAAGTACCACAGGAGCGCCGTCGAGGCGACGACCAGGTCCTTCCCGGGCCGAGCCTGATGCCGCAGCGCCGCGACGATCCCCTTGATCGCATACGCTCCCAGCGCCAACCACCAGAAGGCCCAAGCGACGATCAGCAACGTCCGCGTCGCGAGCCCTTCGGGGAACGCGACGAAATCCCCGGCGGTGAA
>CAZZBI010000035.1:651-2009 GCA_964652385.1 uncultured Pirellulaceae bacterium
GCGGTGAACCACTCGAATTGCCGCGGTAACGCCGCATGCCAGTGGATCAGCGGAACGACGGTTGCCGCGTGAATCGCCCCCAGATCGATCGCGCGTCCGATCGTTCCCGTCTCGCCCGCTGCTCGGCGATACCAGGCGACCCAGCCGTATTGCTGACGGACGAAATGCCAGACCGCCAGATACGCCGCAGCTCGCCAGAAGAGGAGCGGTTCCTCGGAGTGCAGCAGCCAGGCGACGGCGATCGAACCGAGCGGAACGCCGATCAGCAGTCCCGGCCGACGCCGCCACTCTCGCGGCTCGACATAGGCGCGAAACGCCGTCGACCAGACATGCGCGACGTCGACGGCGAGCACACAGACGATCCAGGTCCATTCGGGAGCGGCGCGATCGAGCCACCCGCAGCGCCAGCCGATCGCCAGCAGCAACAGCGAGGCCGCTGCGCTGCCGCCGAAGGTCGCCAGGTCGACCGCCGGAGAGAAGATCCAACCGGCTCCGCGTGACGAAGCCGCGCGTCGCTCAGCGCTCTGCTCGGCATCCCGCTCGGCGTCGGTCGTCATCCCGCGTGCTCCGCCGACCCGCTCAGCTCCCGCTCGATCCGCTCGGCGATCCTCATTCCCGCCGCACTCCCGCGCGCAAACGCCTCCTCGAACAACGGCAGACCGCTCAGGTCGCTATGCGCGAACTCGATGCCGCGCCACCGCTCTGCCGCGACGCGGCGTGATGCCGAGAAGCGAAAGCCGGGGACGGGGCGAATCATCGCATGCCCCCAGCGCATCACGTCGATCCGGCGAACCCGTTCCCGAATGTCGGGATGGGGACGCTCCAGATCGGCGAGCGCGATCTCGGCCCAATCGTCGCGACCGGCCGCCGCCAGTTGCCGTCGCCCCTCATGGCCGACGAAGCCGGTCAGCGGATAGTACCAGGTCCAGACCGCCGGACCGCGATCGAGTCCGCGTTGGTAGCTCGTCGCCAGATACCCGAGACTCGGGCTGTCGTGGATCACGTTGTCCCATGCGATCGGGAATCCCGGTTCGGTCGGCGCCCGATCGAGCTGCAGGTTGACGACGACCCACGAAGCGTAGTCGAACGCCCGAGCCGCCTCGCGACGCGACGGCAATGCGTTCCCCTCGACACTCGCCGGCGCGTCGTCCCCCAGTTCCGCGATCAGGTACGGTGCCAGAAACTGCGGTGCCGCGAAGATCAGCCGCTGCGCCGCGAACTGCCGTAACCGTCCGCCGTCGATCGCGCCGATCCGATAGCGATGCGGCGGCTCCTTCGTCGCTTCGATCCGGACGACGGCACAATCGGTCCGCAGCCGTTCCCCGAGCGGCTCGGCCAGACGCGCCGCGACGAAACCG
>CAZZBI010000035.1:2019-25137 GCA_964652385.1 uncultured Pirellulaceae bacterium
CCTTGAGGCCAGGTCAGGTAGGGCCTCGACTCGCGCCCCGGTGCCGCGCGGCGCGCCTCGAAGTAGAAGAGTCCCGCCCAAGCGCTCGTTTCGTCGATCGTCGCACCGTAATCGTCTCGACAGGCGTAGTCGACCAGCGCGATCATTCGCTCGTCGACGAATCCCTGCTCCCGCATCCAGGAGCGCATGTCGAGCGTGTCGAGCGCTCGGACCTCGGGAGCGTCGGAACCGAGATCCGCGGGGAGCGTGAAGGCGCGCCGTCCGTCCGCATCGCGCCACGCGACCCAGCGATCGATCTCGTCTTCGAACCGCTTCAGCTCCGCCAGTTCCTCCGGCCCCGCTCCGGGCCACGCGTACAGCCCTTCGTACCAGCTTCCTCGAAACCAGAATCGGGACTCGGGCGCGCGCGGGCTCCAGTCCTCGCGCGGTCGCGGCTCGCCGAACTCGTCGACTCCGTCGAACGCCCCGAGCTCCTCGAGCAGCGCGAGCAGCTCGGGGTTCTCCCGAGTCGGCGCCGGAATGTAGTGAGCTCCCCACGGCACCGGCACCGTGAAGTCGCTCCGCGACGCATCGCAGGCAGCGGTCCCTCCGCCCCGCGGCTCGATCTCGAGCAGCAGCAGATCGTCATGACCGCGGCGGAGCAGCTCGCGCGCCGCACTCAGCCCCGCGATCCCCGCACCGACGATCAGCGTCCCGACTTCGGTCACCGGCTGCGTCGGATCGAGCGGCGCGTTCGCGGCGTCGCGCGCCCGGTGCCCCAGTTCGAACGCGGCGCCGACCAGACCCCCGGCGGGCAACGGCGGCGCGTCGTCCGAGCCGTCTCGACACCCGAGCGTCGCACCCCAGGCGGCGGCAACCGGAGCGCCAAGCGCTGCCGCGATCAGTTGCCGCCGATCCCAACTCGGTCGACTCATTCGCGCACCGCGACGTCGCTGCCCATCGTCTCGGAACTGCCGTTCGGCTCGCTCGTCCCCGCGTCGACATCGCCGCGAGGCAACGGCAGAGGTCGATCGTGGTAGCGCACCAGAATCTGACTGTCCAGACGCTGAATCTCGACCGGAACGGGTCCGAGATCGGGCGGTATCGCGAACATCGCCGCCTGCGTCGCCGCGTCGAGCGATCTCAGGTCGTCTCGGCAGCGCTGCGGAACGTCGAACGGTTCGAGACCGGCCAGAGCAAAACCCCAGATCCCGAAACTCGGGACGGCGGCGTGATAGGGACGAACCGTGAACCCCGCCGACTCCATCGTCCGCACGATGCACCAGAACGACTGCCGCGTGTAGATCGGCGATGTCGCCTGGATCGCGACCCGCGACCGGACCGACAACCGCTCGGCCAGCATCCGGAAGAAACGCCGCGAGTAGAGTTTGCCGACGGCGTACGAACTCGGATCGGGAAAGTCGATCACCACGACGTCGAACGGTTCGTCCGCCGTCTCGATCCAGATCATCGCATCGTCGTTCACCACCTCGACTCGCGGATCATCGAGCGCCCGATCGTTCAGCAGGGCGAGCGGGCGATAGTCGCGCGCCAGCCGAGTCATGCAGGGATCGAGATCGACGAGCACGACTCGCCCGATCCGTTCGTAGCGCAGCAGTTCGCGCACCGCGAGACCGTCGCCCCCGCCGAGCACGAGCGCGGCGAGAGTCGGCTCCGGAGGATCGGTCGCATCGGACTCGATCACCCCATCGTTCCGACTCGCGCGGTCGAGAGCGGATCCGACCGCCGGATGCACCAACGCCTCGTGGTACCGGTACTCGTCCGGGCTGCTGAACTGCAGGTGTCCGTTCAGATAGAGCTGAAATCCCTCTTCGTCGCCGGTGACGACGATCCGCTGATAAGGACTGGTGATCGCCTGCAGGATCGGGCGATCGTACAGACGGTCCTCGGACCACTGCGTGAACGATTCGGCGCGAACCAACCCGGCGGTCAGCAGTCCGAGCACGACGAGCGAGCGGACCTGCAGGAACCAGCGTCCGCCGCCGAGCGATTCGCGCAGCAGCCAGGTCCCCCAAAGTCCGACCGCGGCGTTCGCCATTCCGAAGACCAGCGAAGTGCGGATCAGCCCGAGCTGCGGAACGAGCAACAGCGGAAAGGCGATCGAGGCGAGGAGCGCTCCGAGGTAGTCGAAGGCGAGCACGCGCGACACCAGTTCCTTGAAGTCGAGCTTCTCCTGCAGAATCCGCATCAGGAGCGGCAGCTCGAGACCGACGAGCGTGCCGACCAACAGCACGACGACGTACAGCAGCAGTCGGAAGAACGATCCGGTGGCGAAAGCGGCGAAGAGCAGGGGGGCCGAGAAGCCGCCGATCAGTGCCACGCCGAGCTCTACCTCGACGAAGACGCGCGCGGCACCGCGGTCGACGAAGCGACTGAGCCAGGCTCCGAGCCCCATCGCCGACAGATAGACGCCGATGCAGGTCGAGAACTGCGTGACCGAGTCCCCGAGCACGTAGCTGGCCAGCGCGCCGGCGACCAGTTCGTAGACCAGCCCGCAGACGGCGATCACCAGCACGTTGATCAGCAACAGCGTCGGACGGGACATGCGATCAACCGAGAATCGCGGCGGCGATGATCAGCGCGATGCCGAGAATCATCGATCCGACGATGATCCCGAGCGCCGCGTTCTGATCCTCCTCGATCTCCTTGCGGATGCTGAACGGCGCCAGCTTCACGATCAGCCACAGGAAGAGACCGAACAGGATCATTCCGGTCAGGCCGAAGACGATCGCCGCGACCATGTGCACCAGCAGGCCGTCCCATGCGGAACCGCCGACCGTCACCACGTCGTCCGCCGTCGCTCCGCGGGCGATCGAGGCGGTCGTCACCATCGCCGCCGAGATCGCCATGGACGCCGCTACGCGTCCGATCCGCTTGCCGCTCATCGAATGCTCTCCCCTACCGATCGCCGTCGGCGACCGTCGTCGTCACTTGCCGAATCCGAACCCGGATCCGGTCCGCCCGAACCAACCTCGGGATCCACCGATCACGATGCCGCCGTCGCCGATCGTCGGCACCGAGTCCTTCGCCGCCGAGAACGGCTCGAACCCGATCCCCTGCAGCGCCGTGATCGAACCGATGCCGCCGAGCGTCAACGGGATGATCAGTCGTCGCAATCGTTCGATCATCGAAACGCTCCTAATCGCCGCCGGAACCGTACGGACTGAAGTCGCTGTTGGACCACCGCGAGTACTCGAAGCCGAACTGCCCGATCAGGATCAGCAGCGCCACCAGCGCGACGATGACGAACAGAGCACCCCATGGAGTCGCATTGATCGCTCCCTGCGAGATCGTCACCGTCACCTGCCGCGCTGCAGCGGGCTGAGTCGAAAACTGGGGGCGCACCTTCAGCCGGTAAGTCCCCGCCGCGACCGCCGAAAGGTACTTGGTCCGCGTCTCGCCCGCCGCGAAACCGAGCGAGAACTCGCGCTGCGCTCCGGTCCCCTCATGCCGCAGCGTTCCGTCGAAGTAGGCCCAGTCGTTCGCGTTCGTCGATCCTTGCACGCGAAGGTTTCTCCAGCCGCGCAGCTCGAACGGCTCGCTCCAGTACTCGCCGCCGCCGAAGTTCTCGGCGACCGAGGCAGTCATTACCGACGTCGGCCGGAACAGCACGCCCAGCAGCGCGTAGGCGACGATGACGCAGAGCGCCGCGATCGCGAGCGGCGCGTACAGTCGCTTCGCGGCGTACGGCTGGTTCGGAGCGATCGAGATCGGCATCGGCAGCGTCAGTCCGAACGCTGCGGCCACCTCGGCGCGGGGGACATACTCCGAGAGCGTGTAGTTCACCTCTTCGAGCAGCGGCTGCCCCTTGAAGCGATGCTTGCGGGACGACTTGGGGAGTCGTTTTGCCGGCGGCTTCTTTCCCGGCTTCGACGCGGCGGCGGAACCGAACGCCATCGGAGGTACCGTGCCGTCGGGAACGATGATCGGCACCGCTGGGTTCGCTGCCGCTCCGGCTTCCGGCGACTCCGAGCCATCCTCGGTCGCTTCCAGAGGAATCGGCGCTGCTTCATCCGCATCGCCGTCGTTCGCACCGCGTTTCGCGGCCGCCGCGGCCGCCCCCCAGCTGCCGCCGGTGGACGCCTCGTCGGACGGGCCTGCTGCGTTCTCGGGGAGCCAGGTGGTGCTCTTCTCGCGCGAAAGCATCAGCGGCGGCGAAACGTAGTCCGCCGACTCGACCGTCTCGCCCAGCCGGACTTTCCAGGGCATCTCACCATGGACCGCCATGACGCGAGGGCGACCGCGGTCGAACAGACGGAAGTGCTTGCCGCGACAGCGAGCGAAAAACTCCGTCATCTCGACCTCACCCGCCGACACCGCCTCGCCCAGATTCCAGTGGTCGTTGGCGTGGATCAGCCAGCGGAACGGTTCGCGTTTCGCGGCCAGCAGGTACTCGTCCCACGGATACGCCGTCCCCTCGTACGTCACCTGCCGTCGCAGATGCCCGATGACGACGTAACGCTTGCCGCGCAGTTCCCCTTCGGTCCCGAGCGGAATCAGCGGGGACCATTTCCCTTGCGTCAGCTTTTCGAGGTACTTGAGGTTTCCCTGCGCGACGTCGTGCAACGAATCGCAATACGGACAGACGACGCGCTGCGTCGCGTCGGGAGCGCGAAGCTCCAGCGAACCGCCGCACGACGGGCAGTTGACGGCAACCGTTCCCGCTTCCGGAATCGCCTCCTCGCGCGACTCCTGCTGCGCCACCCCGAGCTGCTCGTACGTGACGCGCTGACCGACGAAGACCAGCGGCGGTCGTCCGCGGAAGTCGATCGTCGCGAACCGCCCGCCGCTCCCTTCCAAATCGGCGAAGCGATAGGTCGTTCCGGGGCGGACGACGTACGGGATCTCGCCGTCGGCAAACCCGATCGTCGCGGTGGCGATCTCGGCGATGCGGAACTGTCCGACGCTCGGGATCATCAGCGTCTCGCCAGCCGCGAGTTCGCCGATCGCTCCCGCTTCCTCGAACTTGCGAATCCGCTTGGGAAAGGTGACGTGGACCTTCCCTTGCGCTTCGCTGATCCAGCCCCACGTCTCGCCGCCGTCGAAGGTGGCGTACCACTCGTCCCAGACGGCACCGCTCGGATGCTTCAGTTGCACGCGCCCGACGATCTCGAACGGTCGACCGCGATAGGCGCCGGTCGTGCCGATCTGCAGCGGACTGTCGGTCCGGACCAGCTCGGCGACCTTGCCGTAGTTCTCGAACGCGTCTCCCGAGCGGCCGACGACCGAGCTGCAACTGTCACAGACGGTGACGACGCTGCGCGCAGCGGTGAACTCCACCGTCGCTCCGCAGCTCGGACAAGGACCAGTGACGCTCACCTCGTTCGGACTCCCCGTCGTCGGGTCGGACGTTCAGCGCTTCGGATCGAGATTCCGGTCGAGAGCCCCTTCGGCCAGCGTCGACTCGACTCCCTGCTCCGGCACCTCGACCTTCGCGATCCACAGGCAGGCATTGAGCACGACCTTGCGGAAGTCGTCGTTCCCCCAGTTGTCGTGAAAGTGACCGCCGGTGAAGCCGAAGCCTCGTCCGTCGTCCTTGCGTTCCACCGCCCACATCATCGCTTCGGCTCGCCCCTTGTTGGCCTGGATGTGCGGATAGGGGCCTTGGGGATAGACGTACGGACCGTCGCGCACGGCGTCGCTGGGGCGTGCGACGAGAATCGGCACGAACGAGACCGCCTCATGCTCCCACGGCTCGTTCCCCGGTTCGTCGTTGACGAACCGCATGTTGAAGTACCATTCGTCGCGGATCGTGAACGGGCGGACGCCGCGCGAGATCGGATGATCGGGGAACGCCTCGAACGACGGCTCCCAGATCGGATTGCACGAGAACATGTGCTCGTAGTAGCCGCCGATCCAACGATGGAAACGATCGCCTGCCTGATCGGGAACGACTTCGACACCGAAGTGCATGAAGCCGAGCCCGACGCCGCGATCGGCCCATTGCTGGACCAGGTCCAGACGCCGCGTCCCTTCCTGCACCACTTCGTGTCCGCCGCCGCCGTCCATATAGAAGACGACCGCATCGGCATCGTCGAAGACCGCTTCGTCTCGCGGCCATCCGTCGAGCACGATCACCGTCTCGAGCCCCGGCACCTCGGCCAGGCAATCGGCCATCAGCCGAACTCCGGCATTGAACTCGTGCATCCGCGGCGGATGCGACGGCTTGCCGGCGACGAGAACCAGCTTGCGTTTCGCCGGTTCGACCGCGGTCGGTTCGTCGCCGCGCAGGTCGTCGGTCCCCGCGAACGCGAACGTCAGCGCGACGAGCAGGGACTTCAACGACAGGTCAAGCAAACTCTTACGTCCATGGTTCATCGAAGCGATTCTCGTCGATCGGTTTCGGAAATCCGGCGTACCGGAAGGTCGTGCGCGAACGGACCCGGCAAGAGCGATTCGGCAGCCGGCGACAAGTCGGTGAGCGTCGAATTGCGACATTCTCCGACTGGAGCTTCGGCAGGACGACTTCACTCGCCGAGCAGCTTGACGATCGCCGGCTCGATCGCCTCGGCCCACTTCTGGTAGCCCGCTTCGTTCGGATGAAGCAGGTCGGGCATGATCGACTTCGGGAGCGTTCCGTCGTCGGCGAGGAACGAGGCGTTGATGTCCAGGAACGAGACCATGTCGCCGTCGCCGTCGTCCTCGGTCGCCATCTCGGCGAGCAGCGCATTGATGTCGGTGTTCAGGCGACGGAGCGGATCGTCGGTCGTCTCGCCGCGCGGGAAGATCGCGAGCACCAGAATCTTCGCTTCGGGCAGTCGCTGCCGCAGTTCGGCGACGATCGCTCGGACGCCGGCCGCCGTCTGGTCCGCCGGATCCTGACGATGACCGGTGTTGTTGGTTCCGATCATGATCACGACCCCCTTGGGCGCGATCCCCTCCACCTCGCCGTGCTGCAGTCGCCACAGCACCTGCTCCGTCCGATCGCCGCTGTAACCGAGGTTCAGCGAATGACGCGGGGCGAACTTCTCGTCCCAGATCTTCTTGCCGGTCCCTTCCCAGCCGTGCGTGATCGAATCGCCGATCCAGACGAGATCGATCTTCTCGGCCTGCTCCTTCTCCGCGAGCTTCTGCTCGTGCCGAGGCATCCACCAGTCGCCGTTCTGCACCGCCGGCGTCAGCGCCGGGATCTCGGGCTGGTCCTGCGCCATCGCCGACAGCGACAGCGCCGCCACCGAGACGACCGAAAGAGCGACGCGGCCGACCGCCGCCAGACGCCGACGCAGACTTCGGCGCAGCAGCGCGAACCGAGTCGTCGCCCCTGCGAGATCCGAACGACAGTCAGATGCGAACGACCGAATCATGATGCGGGATCTCCGGCGGAGAAGGGGGAGTGCGGATGCCGAGCGGGACCGCCGCCGATTGTAGTCGAACGGCGGCGCGCCGGTCGAATCGCCGGCGATTCGATCCGCTCCGACCGGCCGCTCTCTTGCCTGCCCTCTGCCGAGTCCGCGCCGCTCGTTCAGTTCAGTCCGCGATCGAGCATCTGCTGATCGCGCCGGTAGATCGCCAGCGTCGTCTCGAACAGCTCCGGCCCGATCTTCCAACTCGGCTGCTCGGCCGAGTGGGCATGGCAGTGGGCGACGAGCAGCCGGTACAGGAACTTGAAGACGTGCCGCGGGACGCGGAGCGATCCGATCGCCTCGATCAGTCGACGATCGCCGACCGCCGGGTCGATCCAATCGCGCAGTCCTCCCCGTCCCCCTTCCCCGCGACAGGCCGCGATCCGCGCGTTGGCGACATCCACCAGCGCTTCGGGAGTCCAGTCGAAGGTCGAGACGAGGTTCTGCTTGTCCAGCCGCGCACGCTGGTAGAACTCCGAGCCCTCCTTCTCGACGAACCGATACAGCTCGATCGGCAGCATCAGCTTCAGACCGATCCCCGGGTACTTCAGGAACTTGTTGTCGAGCATCGGCCAGATCAGCGCCCGCATCAGGTCGGGCGAGCCGTTGATCAGATGCGGCTCGTCGACCCGATCGACCAGGATCAGCAGCCCCGGATGCTTCCAGGTCCTGAGAATGCCGAGCAGCTTCTCGAGCATCTCGTACCGATCGTCCGAACGGGCACTCGTCGGCAACGGCTGCGAAGCGATCTCGGCGGTCTGGAACCGCTTCAGCACGCGATAGACCTGCGAGACGGCCAGATTGCTGACGCGGACGTTCGCGACGATCTTGCGAGCGGTCCACCAGGTGCGAGCCGAACGCCACGCCCACGGTCCCCAGCCGGCCAACAGCAGGATCACGTGCAGCAGGAACGGCGACAACGTGGTCAGCCAGCCGTAGTAGCGCAGCATCGACAGCAGCAGGACGTAGAAGACGGTCCAGCCGATCCCGAGTGCCGTATCCCAGTACGAGAAGACGACCGAGAAGTCGGCCAGCTTCCGCAGACGATGCCAGCGACTGACGTACGTCTCGGCGGTCGACTGGTCGTAACAGGCGGCGAGCAGCAACAGGTCACGCGCCTGAAACCGATCCAGTCGCTCGACGTCACGCGGAACCGCTTCGATGTCGACCCGCTCGGGACGCTGCTGCGATTCGAGCACCCGATCGACCAGCCCGGTGACGGTCAGCGCCAGGATCGCATCCAGGTGATCCCAGAGTTTCCACTGCGCCAGGACGCGATCCGGACGCCGACGTCCGTGCTGCCGGTCGGCGAAGCGATCGAGGAACGGATTGAAGTCGTCGTAATGGACGACCGCCAGACGCTTCTCGGGATGCTGCCGATTCCACTCGCGGACATGCTTGGCGATCTGCAGGCGGATCGCCGTCTTGCCCGCCCCCTTTTCGCCGAAGACGATCGACGTCCCCGGTTCGGCCGGATCGCCGTACACCTTGTCCCAAGTCGGATGGTGCGTGTCGACGATGCAATGGTTCTTGAAGACCGGATCGGTCTGGGCGTCTTCCTCGGCGAACGGATTCCGCTTCAGTCCGTGATGGTCGAGAAACTGCTGGAGGTTCATCGCGTTCGCGCGGTTCGGCCGCGCGCCTGCCGGCGGGTCGACGGCGTCGAGGTCCGGCCTATCTCGGCGCCCGGTCGGCCGCGCCATGCGACGCGGCATCCCTGTCGTTGTTACCGCCGACACCCCGGACTGACCAGGGGGCGCGGAGCGGATGTTCCGGACGATCTCGGGGACGGCACGGCCAACAGAGCGGAATCCGCCCCCGGCGGAATCACGTCGACCGAACGTTTCCTGCGGCGGCACTGCCGGCCGGTTGTCGCGCTGCAGATCGGTCGAGAGATTCGGGCGCGGCCCCTCCCTCGACGATCTCGAGCGGCCGCTCGAGCACCAGTCGCCGCAACCGCTCCGGCTCGACCCGCCGCTCCAGCTCCGCCATGCCGATCGCTCGCGCCGCGAGACTCGCCGGTCCATGCAGGTCGCCGGCCAGCACGTCATAGGCCCGGTTGCCGATCAGCAGCCACGCCCGCTCCCGCACTTCGGGACGGTCGGCATCGCCGAAACTCTTGAAGTTCCCCTGCAGCCGGATCCCACGCCGCAACAGCTGCTCGATCAGCGGCACCCAACTCTCCGACTCGATCCGCATCCGCTCGGGATGCGCCAACAGCGGCTCGTACTCGCGCTGCTGCAGCCAGTCGAGCGCCCGATCGAACGACGGCTCCCACTCGGTCGCCCACGTATCGACCAGCACGACCCGCGAGGTGCCGAGCGTCGGCACGCCATGCCGCTCCCACCACGCGATCGACTCGCCGGTCAGTCGGAACTCTCCCGCCGCACCGATCCGCAGGTCGATCCCGCGATCGTCCAACTCGCGCTGCAGCTGCTCGACCCGCCCGGTCACGATCGCCGGCGTGTTGTCGGGATAACGCACGAGCCCCATGTGGGGCGTGCACCAGAGCTGCCGACAGCCCCAGGCAGCGGCACGCGACGCGACCTGCAGCGAATCGTCCAGCGTCAGACAGCCGTCGTCGACTCCGGGGAGCAGATGCGAATGGAGATCGACGTAGTTCCAACGAAGATCACAGTCGGTCGGCGTGTCGGGCATGGCTCGTTCGATCCTGCAGTCTGCCTGTCACGCATCCCAACGATGTGCGGCTGATGAAGTCTTTCGCGAGTTCGCTCCGGCGACAAGGCCGGAGCGACCGAACCGCAAGCATGCCGAGGGAATTGCCGGGTAATCCAGGTACGACAGGTAGAACGCGACCCGGGGATCGGCCCAGGGAGAGGCGATTCGGCGGCGCTGCCTGCAAGGGTCGCCGCCAATCGAGAGCAGCGGCGCACGTGCGAATCGAACCGGCTAGCGATCGGTTCAGAATCGCCGCAAGGTGCGACGGTTCTCCAGTCGGCGTTCGTCGGTCAGTTCGAGTGCGGACAACCGCCACCCCTGGTCAGTCGCCTTGACGACGAAGAAACCGTCGTACTGGTTGACGCGCTGATGGATGTGCCCCCAATGCTCGATCGTTCCGGTGACGTTCCATGTTCCGCGAGCGACGAAGCCAGGGGATTCTGCCGCCGCGATACCGCCGGGGAGTTCGATCTCGTCCGCCGCCTCGAGCGACACGAACTCGACCTTCTGGACCGTGGCGACCGCCCCTCCCTGATCCTGCACCGTCAGGCCGCGTCGCACTTCGAGATAGAGCTCGGTCAACAGGTCCCCTTCGGCGGTCTGCGAGAGCGCATCGTAGATCGGTTCCTCGTCCGCATAGTCGAACGCCCGGTAGACGTTGCCGACCAGCCCGCGCACGACCGCCTGGCGATCGCCGACCGGAATCGCGGCCGGAGCCGCTCCGGGAATCGTCCGCCATCCCGCCGGCAGCGCCGCCGTTCCCGCGGCGATGCCGAAGGTCGCCCAACAGATCCAGGCGGCGGCCGTCGCCGCTCCCGCTCCCCGCATTCCCGCCGCGACGATCAGCAGCAGCAGCACCGCCCCCGCTCCCCAAATCGACCAGCGAGGGGGATCGGGAAGGTCGACCGGGATCGGCAGAACACCGCGCGGCGACAGATCGGGATCGGGGTTGGTCCAGGCGAACGTGTTCTCGGTCCGGAAGCGACTGAACTCGAACTTCAGCGTCTGGTCCATCGCGAAGACGACGGTCGTCACCTTGCGGATCGTGCTGTTGAACTGCGTCCACGTCAGCTCGACCGACGACGGTTCCTGCTTCGCCGGATAGCGCAGGATCACGCCGACCCGTCCGCTCGCCAGACTGACGTCCCGCGGCTCGGCCCGCTGCGCGAAGTCCTTCAGATCCAGTCCGTAGAAGTCGATCCGGTCGACGATCGGCGGCACCTCGACTCCGTCGATCGTCACCGGATTGCCGCCCAGAAAGTACTGGCGGATCAGCTCCCGAGCCGGATCCTGTTCGGCGATCGTCAACCGGTTCGGATCGGCGTGCGGAATCTGCACGACGGTCGACAGCGTCGCCAGCGGAATCAGGATCTCGTGCCGTGCTTCCAGTCGCGTGACGTAGAAGAACGAGTAGATCGCATCGTAGGTGGTGATGCCGAGCAGCTCCTCGCGATCCTGCTCCAGCAGCTGCTCGAACTCCTCGCGACTGGCGTCGGCATCCAGCGGCGGGCGATCCCAGACGAATCGCGCGGTGTACGGTTCGCTCGGCCGCAGGATCTTGGCGTCGACCGTGTCGTGCCCCTCCTGACGCAGCAGCATCTCGAGCTCGGACGGAAAGACGAAGTTCTCGTCGACCACATCCTGGACGATCGTCAGGAACTCGGGCGGGCTCGCCAGCTCGTACTCGAGGTCATAGTCGATCGTGTGCTGCATCAGCTCGTCCGTCCCCCAGCCCTCGGCCGGAATGTCCAGCGGCGTCATGTCGATGACGCGCGACGGCAACGGTCGTCCGTCGATGTCCAGGATCCGGATCTTGTCGAGCAGGAACTGCTTGTGCGCTTCGGCGGCCGGCAACAGCGAGTCGGCATACAGGCGGTCCTGTTCGTCCGGCTCGACCGATTCGTGGAACAGATACAGGTCCTCGACGTACAGACGCAGGCGAACCGAGACGCGACCGCGCGACACGAATAACGTGCCGGCCATCTTCGAGATCGGGTGCGACGCCGTTCGAGGCGCGACAACGCCCGGGACGACGACCGAGGCGGCCGGTCTTCCGGCGTTCGACGACGACGCTGCGCAAGAGAGCATCAGCAGCGTCACGAGCACCGCGAGACCGAGCGACAGGAGCGCCCTTCGCGCCTCCTCTCGACTCGCGATCGGGTTCGGAATTCGCTGCGACAGCGGACCGGACGACATCGGAAACCCTCGATTCGGAAGATTCGTTCGCCGACCTCCGGCCAAGGCCGTCCCTGCGGCGAACCGGAACGCTCCGTCGGGAAACGCGATCGGTCGCGACGCGACTCGGACCGCGGTTCGATGGTAGCCCTCGACGCTCAGGTCAACCAGTCGCGAGGGAGCGAGAGGCCGGTCCCCCAGAGCACGAGCATCGTCACGCCGACGATCCCGACCGCCGCTCCGAGGATCAGTCCCCACTCGGCCAGCTGCATCTGCAGCACCGTCGCACGAGCGCATCCGAGCCGATGGAGCACCAACCGCTCGGTCTGTCGCAGCTGATACGACAGACCGATCACCAGCGCCAGGAACGATCCCGAGACGAGTCCCAGAAAGATCCCGGCAGCGTCCAGCAGCGTCTGCAGTCGCAGCACGGTAGCGATCAGCCGGTCGACCGCTCGCCGCGAATCGGCCAACTACAGCGGCTCGTCCTGCGCAACGAATCCCCCGCGCAGCAGATCCTCGGCACGGCGATCGCTCGGCCAGACGAGCACGGCCGAGATCGGGAACTCGCTCGGATCGCCGTGAAAGTGAAAGGTCGCCAGATTCTCGTCGGTGATCTCGACGAACGGCGTCACCGCCGGACTCGCGACCACCGGCTCCCCCGCGCCGCTCGGACCGAGTACCTGCTCCGGATCGTTCCGATCGACCTCGAAATGTCCATGTCCGATCCCCGCGACGATCCACGACGTCTTCAGATCGACGAAGATCGCGTCATCGTCGGGAGAATCGGCGACCGCCGCGATGCCGGCGACGGTCAGCTGCAGCGGATAGCTCCCCGCGATGTCGATCCGATTCTCGGCATCGGTCAACAGGCGATCGCCGACCGCGACTTTCAGTCGCCGCGCCGCGGCGGCGCCGACGACACACTCGCCCAGACGCCCAAAGAGTCGCCCCTGAGCGAGCCGCAGGCCGACTTGCGGGAAGTAGTCGAGCGTCGTGCCGACCAGCGGCGCGTCCGACGCACGAAAGCGGACGTAGACCGGAATCGTCGGGCCCGGATCGCCGGCGCGCAGCCGATCGAGCGTCGCCATCGTCGTCCCCGGCGTCTCGCTCGGCTCGAAGTAGAGCGCATGCAGCGTCAGCTCCACCGGGCTGCCGCGACGACCGACGACCCACGGAATCGCCTCGGCCCGAGACGTCAGCTCGGTCCGAAACCGACCGGCGGTGACTCGGAACCCGAGCGGCAGCAGCATCGCCAGCGCCAGACCGACGACCAGCGTCGCACTCTTGCCGCGATGAAAGGCGACATAGCGCCAGGCCAGACGGAGCGGGTCGATCATCGTCCCCCCTCCGCACGCTCGGTCGACGTCGCTTCATCCGAATCGGTAACGGCGGCCGCTCCGTTCGGATCGCGGCGAGTCAGTTCGTCGACCCGATGGACGACATCGAATCGCGACAGGAGCGCATGATCGTGCGTCACGACGACCACCGTCGCTCCGAGCACCCCGGCGCGATCGAGCAGCAGATCGAGCACCCGATGCTTGTTGTCGGGATCGAGATTGCCGGTCGGCTCGTCGGCGAGGATCAGCTTCGGACCGGTCACCAGCGCCCGTCCGATCGCCACGCGCTGCCGCTCGCCTTGACTGAGTCGCGCGATGCGCCGCCCGAGCAGCGCCGCGATGCCGAGCGAACGGGCGATCTCGCGAGCCCGTTCGCGCGATTCGGCATCCAGTCGCTGAGCCGGATGGATGCGGAAGGGGAGCAGCAGGTTCTCGCCGGCGCTCAGATAGTCGATCAGCCCGAAGTCCTGCAGCACCAGGCCGACGTCGCGAATCCGGAACGCGCGCCGCTGCGCATCGCTCAGACGATCGACCCGCACGCCGTCGACCGTCACGCTCCCTTGGTCCGGGACGAGAATCCCGGCGAGCAGGTTCAGCAGTGTCGTCTTGCCCGAGCCGCTGGGGCCGATGATCGCCGCATGTTCCCCGCGGGCGATCGCGAGCGAATCGCAGGTCAGCCGAAACGGAGCGACCCCTTCGTCGCGTCCGGAACTCCCCGAGTCGGGATACGAAAAACGGACCGAGTCGAGCGACGCGAAGGTCGTCGATCGGTCCGTCGTCGGATTCACGTCGTCGCTCCGGGATGCCTTGCGCAGCGACCGCATGGCCGCCGCAGCAGTCGCTGGGATCACTCGATCTCGCGCAGGCGGATGTTCTTCCATCGCACCTGGAACGGCCCGGTCCCGCCGGCGATGCCATGGACCTGCAGGCCGATGAAGCCCGACTCGTGCCCCGACTTGTCGTCGACGATGTCGGCAACAGGCTTGTCGTTGATCCAGGTCCGGATCCGGTTCCCTTCGGCCACCACTCGATAGCGATTCCACTCGCCCGCGCGGAACGCCTCGGTCGCCTGCGGATCGGGGCTGATCCAACCGGTGTCGAGCGCCTCGCCGTAGACATGTCCCGCCATGCCGTCGGTCGAGATCTCGACCTGCGGCCCGTGCACTCGTCCGCCGTCGCGCGATTCGATGCTCTTCGAGCGGATCTGGACCCCCGAGTTGAGCTCGTCGTCGACCTTCACCTCGAACGTCAGCTCGAAGTTCGCGTAATCCTTGTCGGTGCAGAGGAACGAATTGGGACTCCCTTCATTCGTCTTGCCGACGACGCACCCTTCCTCGACTCGATAGGTCGCGGTCCCGTTACGCTGCGTCCAGCCGTCGAGCGTCTTGCCGTCGAACAGGTCGACCCAATCGCCGGCCGCGGCCAACGCCGGAGCGGCAGCCATCGCGAGCAGCACACCACAGCGGACGAACAGTCTCATCGCACGCATCGCATTCGTCTCCGGAAGAACGACAGGGAATGTGGGGGAAGGTCTCGAACGACAAGGGACTTCGGCCGACCGCGTTCAGGAGGGGACCGCCGACTGGCGCGAGCGGCGGGCGGCGACGAACCGCCGTCCCGTCTCGTCCGCCAGCACGCCGATCAGGATGACCGAACCGATGATCGCGAACTCCAGCGTATCCGAGATCTCGAGGAGCACGATCATGTTGTTGAGCACCTGCATCACGGCGGTCCCGATCACGACTCCCAGGATCGACCCTTCGCCGCCGCGCAGCGAACAGCCGCCGAGCACCGCCGCCGCGATCGCGTACAGCTCGAACGAATTGCCGAAGCTCGACGGCGACACCGAGTTGGTATCGAGCGCGAAGAGCATGCCGCCGATCGCCGCCAGCACGACCGAGATGACGTAGGCCGCCATCGTGATCGTCCGCGTGTCGATGCCGCTGTACCGAGCCGCCTCTTCGTTTCGGCCGAGCGCCAGCAGGTAGCGTCCCCAGACGGTCAGTTCCAGGAGCACGAACGCCGCGATCGCGATCCCCAGCAGCACGAAGAACGGATACGGAAGGCCGAATCCGCCGAAGAGCGGCAGCTTGCCGATCCCCAGCAGCGACAGACTCGATTCGTACTCGCTGCCGAAGCCGACCGGCTGATCGTTGACCAGCCACCGCGACAGCCCGCGATAGATCAGCAGTCCGCAGAGCGTGACGACGAACGGCTGCAGCTGCAGCCGCGTCACGAGCAGCCCGTGCACGATGCCCAGAGCGACCGCGATGCCGAGCACCGACAGCAGCGCGCCGACGATCGACATCCGCTGCCGCCGCTCGAGCGGGATCGCTCGCCATTCGGACGTGACGCTGCGAGTCACGTCGTCATCGAGTTCCAGTCGATCGCCGTCGCGAGCCACGATCTTCTGTCGCTTCAGCCCCGACGCGTCGGGAGCGACCATTTCGAGCTGATCCCGCGGTTCCAATCGCTCCACGTCGCCGACCGGTCGCACCTGACTGCGACGCGCCGTCCCTTCGGACGTTCCCGGAAGCACCTCGGCGATCGGCCAGGTTTCGGCGACGAAGCCGAGCGAGTCGTCGTTGCTCGGCGCCGTGTCGAGCACCAGCACCGTCCCTTCCATCGTCTCGGCACCGTCGGTCGGCGCCGCCGGATCGGGGGTGCCGTCGACGAGCGCGATCGGCCCGCTGCGACGCTCGACGATCTTCGCCACCAGCGTCCGCGCCCGTCGTCCGCCGTAGTAACGGATGACGTCGCCGACCTCCAGCGACTCGGCCCCCTCGCTCAGCACGATGCTGCTCGATTCCTTGTCGACCGCCACGATCGGGCGCTGATCGAACGGCCGATAGTCGACCTGCAGGAAGAGCGACAACAGACAGCCCGACAGACAGACGATCGAGCCGATCGACAGATCGATGCCGCTCGAGATGATGACGAACGAGACGCCGATGCTGAGCACGCCGAACATCGCGGTCCGTCGGATCAGGTTCTCGAGATTCCCGGGCTGGACGAAGGTCCCTTCCCACGGGAGACCGCTCTTGGAGGTCATCACCATCATGAACAGGCAGAGGACCACCAGCAGTCCGAGAATGCCGAGCGTCTTGAGATTCATGCGTCGATCCGTTGCGTAGCCGTTCGCGGCGCGGACATGTTCCGCGTCGCTCGCTCGTCGTCGTGCCGCGTCACGCGACCTGTCCGGTGGCGAGTCGCAGGATCGCCTGCTCGCTCGCGCTGCGCCAGTCGAGTTCCCCCGTCAGCCGTCCCTCGTGCATCACCAGCACGCGGTCACTCATGCCGATCACCTCTTCCATCTCGCTCGACGCGAAGAGGATCGCCGTCCCTTCGGCGCTCAGCCGCTCCATCAGCTGATAGATCTCGTGCTTTGCGCCGATGTCGATCCCGCGAGTCGGTTCGTCCATCAGCAGGATGCGCGGCGTCACCGACAGCCACTTGCCGATCACCACCTTCTGCTGATTGCCCCCCGACAGATAGCGAACGATCTGCTGCGGACCGGGAGTCCGGATGGCGAGGTTCGCGATCGCCTCGGTCGCGGCACTCCGTTCGCGGCGTCGATCGACCAGCGCACCGAACCGGCGATGGCGCCACAGTCCGGCGAGACCGGCATTCCGCTCGACCGTCATGTCGACGACGACTCCATGGCGTTTCCGATCCTCGGGAACGAGCGCCACGCCGTGGCGGATCGCATCGCGCGGGTCACGGATCGTCGCGGGAACGCCGGCGATCCGGATCGTTCCGCCGACCGCTCGATCGATACCGAAGATCGTCCGGAGCAGTTCGGTCCGACCGGCACCGACCAACCCGGCCATACCGACGATCTCGCCGGCCCGCACCGTCAGGTCGATCGGATGCTGCGGCCACGTCGGACTCCGCAGCCCGATCGTCTCGAGCACCGTCTCGCCGGCGCGACGTTCGTTGCGGGCATAGAACTGCGACAGATCGCGACCGACCATCGCCCGCACCATCGCCTCGTGCGTGATCTCGTCCCGACGGAGTTCGCCCGCATTGCGGCCGTCGCGAAAGACGGTGACGTGGTCCGCCAACTCCTCGATCTCGGCCAGGCGATGCGAGATGTAGATGACGCTGATGCCTCGGGCGCGGAGCCCCTTGACCACGTCGAACAGCGTTCGCGTCTCGCGCGCCGACAGGCTCGACGTCGGCTCGTCCATGATCAGCACCCGCGCGTCGACCGAGAGCGCCTTGGCGATCTCGACCAGCTGCTGCTGACCGATCGACAATCGGGACAGGGGGGTCGCCGGATCGAGATCGAGTCCGACCTCGCCGAGCCAACGCTTCGCCTCGCGAGCCGTGGCGCGGCGATCGATGATCCCCAGCCGATTCGGCTCGCGCCCCAAGAAGATGTTCGCCGCCAGGTCCAGATTGTCCGCCAGGTTCAGTTCCTGGTGGATGAGCGCCACGCCGCTGGCCAGCGCGGCGGCGACGTTCGCAAAGGCGACGTCGCGCCCGTTCATCCGGAGCGTCCCGGTATCCGGCGACTGGACGCCGGCCAGGATCTTCATCAGCGTGCTCTTGCCCGCTCCGTTTTCGCCGACCAGCGCCAGCACCTCGCCGGCGCGGACCCGCAGCGTCACGTCCGACAGGGCGACGACCCCCGGAAAACGCTTGCCGATCCCGACCGCTTCGAGCAGCCAGTCTCCCGCTTCGTCGGCGCGGCCGCTGCTCATCGGTGTCGACACTCGAAAGGGAACTCACGGCGCCGGTGGCGATCGCCGGCCGACAGGAGAAAACCGAGCGGGGCGAGCCGTCACGCGCTGCGGCGGCTCGCTTCACGATGCGATCGACTCGCTCGCCCCGTCGTTCGACCGCGGATCGGCGCTCCGCCGCGAAGCCGATCCGGACGAGGCATCGGAATCAGTCGCGCGTCTTGGCCTGCAGGTCGTCGCGATAGGCGTCGACGTTGTCGGCGACGATCTTGCGCGGCGGGACGTCGATGTACGTCGTCTCGGTCCCGAGCGACGTATCGCCGTCCAGCAGCTTGACCAGCGTCTCGACCGACTTGTAGCCGTACTGATACGGATCCTGCACGATCGTCCCCTGGCAGAAACCGTCCTTGATCGCCTGCAGCGTGATCGTGTTCTCGTCGAAGCCGATCAGCTTGATCGCGCCGAGCTTCTCGGCCTTCTGCAGCGCCTGGTAACAGGCGGGCGGGTTGTACTCGAACAGCCCGACCATCGCGCCGAGATCGGCATAGGTGCTGATCGCATCTTCGGCGTTGCGCTGCGCCCCGGTCGGCTCTCCCTGGTCCAAGAGCGTCCCGATGATCTCGTACTTGTCCCCCTTGATCGTCTCGGACGGATCGAACGCGTTCGGCTGATCGCGGTAGTACTGCAGATCGCGATCGCGATCGAGCAGTTCGTCGATCACTCCCTGGCGACGGAAGCGCGCGTTGTCCTGTTCGAGATCGGCGACGAACAGCAACACCTTGCCGCCGTCGGGAAGGGCTTCCTTCACCAGTTCGCCGCACAGACGACCGGCCTGATAGTTGTCCATGCCGATGTACAGGATCCGATCCGACGCCGGGGCATCCGAATCCTGGGTGATCAGCTTCACCTTGCCGGCCAGTTCGTTGATCCACTCGGTCTGGTTGTCCGGATCGACGACGCTGATCGCCAGACCGTCGATCCCCGAGGTGATCAGATCCTGCACGACGCGTCGCTGCTCGGCCGCCGACTTCTGCGCCGGCATGCGGACCTCGACCTTGACTCCCAGGTCCTTCTCGGCATCGCGACAGCCCGCCTGAGCGATCTTCCAGAAGTCGGCGATCATGTTCGTGACGAAGGCGACCTTGCGGGTCTCGGCCGGCTTGTTCCCCGCTCCCGAACCGCTCGACTTCTCGGAATCCCCTCCGCAGCCGCCGACCGCGATCGGCAGCAGCAGAGCCAACAGCACGAGACCGAATCGGCTGAAACGCATGGATCGTTCCTCGCGAACGTTGCGGTGGTGGAGCAGCGGGAGAGCGGCTCGGTAGGGAATCACCGAGCGCGCCGGTCGAGACGGCGCGGCATTCAAGGAGAGATTCCCGGCCCGAAAAAAACCGGGCCGCATTCTAGTTTGCCGCTGAGGGCCCAACAAGTCGCGCCCCGTCGGGGATGGGGCCTTGCTCCGACCGCGATCGCCGCCCGTGCGGAACCGAGCGGAACCCCCGATCGCCGGCGGCGGGAGGCGGGAAGCTCGCGTTCGCCCCCCTCGAGGTCTCGCCAAGCCGCAAGGTCGATCGACGCGACCGTTGCGGATCAATCCGCCCCCTCGCGAATGCCGATGCCAGCGAAGCGTCGGATCCTTGTCCTCACCCCAGCGAAACTCGTTCGCGTGCCCCGCGAATGCCGGAGCCGCTTCGCATGTACCCGCTCCGCCCTCGCCAGCCCGGCGACCGCCCGTTGCCGTCGCGCGATGCCGATCCGGAGTTTCTCGGAGCCTGCCGGCGACGAGCCGCAGCGTTCGATCGATCGAGCCCCTGGAGCGTGATCGGCGGTTCGAGCGACTCGGGCGCCGCGGACCGCGCGATCGGCAGCAGCGACGCCGCGACGGTCTCCGAGTCGCCACCGATGACCGCTGCAGCGCCCGGTGCGGACTGGCAGGTCGGCAGCGTTCTGGCGATCACCGGTCTGTCGGTCGTCCGGTTGGCGTGGGGCCCCGGCGAACCGCGCGAACGGGTCCCCGCCTACGTCCTGAAACAGGCGGCGACCGGCCCCGCCTCGCGCCGCGCCCGACTGGCGATCGCCCAGGAAGTCGACGCGCTGTCGACGGTCGGCAGTCGCCATGTCGTGCCGCTCCTGGACGCGCGGCTGAACGGCGGAGAGCCGTTTCTCGTCCTCCCGCGACTCGTTACTGCTCGCCCCGCCGGCGTCGCGCGACGCCCGATCGAACGGGAGCAACTGGGGCGAGTCGCCGACGTCGCGCTGCAGGTCTGCCGGGGACTTCGCGATCTGCATGCCGCCGGCTGGATCCACGGCGATCCGAGTCCCGATCATGTGGCGGTCGATGCGTCGCTGCACGTGACGCTGTTCGATCTCGGACTGGCTCGCCGGATCGACGGCGCCGGCGGAGAGAGCCGTGCGAGCCGGCGGGTCGAAATCGCCGATCGATGGCAAGGAGCGGTCACCGGGTCGCTATCGACGCTGGCCCCCGAGGCGTTCCGTCCGGGGACGCCGATCGGCCCCGAACGGGACTGGTACGCTTTCGGCCTGATCCTGCACGCCTGGCTGACCGGCCGGAGCCCGTGGGAGGCACGGACCGAACGGGAATGGGAACGGGCTCACCGAACCCAGGCGGCCGATCTGACCGAGATCCGTCGCGCCGGGTTCCCGGCCGGCCTGGTCGATCTGCTCGGGCGGTTGTTGGCGAAGGATCCGCTCCGGCGCCCCGAGGGGAGCGAGATCGAATCGCGTCTGCTGGAGCTGGCGATCGATCGCTTCGGCGGCTGGATCGCGCCGGCCGCCTGAGACGCTCGCAAGTCGGACGGTCGAGGGAGCAGCGACCTCGCATTCCGGCGTCAGTCGCACGAGCCGTTTCGGCGACGATCGGCGGGCCGGGTCGGTCAGACCATGTCCTGTCGGCGTTTGCGACGCGGATGCTGCTCGCGCCCTTCGCGACTGATCCCGTGGATGATCAGTCGATGGCCGGTGACCTGAAAGTCGTGCTGCGCCGCGATCTGCCGAATCAGCTCGACCAGCTCGTCGTTCTGGAACTCGATCAGCTTCCCCGACTTCTCGCAGTAGAAGTGATCGTGAGCCGGATAGCCGTAGTCGTGCTCGTAGACCGCTCGGCCGTCGAGCTCGAACTTTCTCAGCAGCCCCGCGTCGACGAACTCGCTGAGGGTTCGATAGACGGTCGGGCGGCTGACGTAGCCGGGCTGATTGCGTCGCGGCAGCTGATCGAGCAACTCCTCGACATCGAAGTGCTCGTGGTGACGAAAGACGTGATCGAGCAGCAGACGCCGTTGCTCGGTCATCCGCATGCCGCGCAGCTGCAGGAACTCCTCGAACCGTTGCGCCGGCGTCGACGAGACGTCGACCTTGCCGAGCGATTCCTCTTGCGACATGCGACGACCACCCGCAGACGAGACGAAGTCCGAAGCGCGAGTCGCCTCGGAGCCGCCTCATCATAGCGGATCGGACCGGCACCGTCAGGCGCGACCTTCCTGGCGCGGTCGCCGAGCGGGAGTCAGCGCTGGGTGAATCCGCCGAGTTCGCGCAGGTAGCGGAAGGTATAGATCCCCTTGTTGCAGCCGCGATCGTAGCGGATCGCATAGGCATAGTTCCCGACCGGCTCCATCCGCTCGATGCGCAGCGGAGCGGCGGTCGAGGCGAGCGGGAGGATCGGCAGCGTCGTCGCGATCCGTTTCCCTTCGGCGTGCGACGAGTCGGCCTGAACAGGCTCGGCGTCGCGATAGCGTTCGCGACAGGTCGCACAGGGGCACTGCCGCTGCAGCGTCTCGGTCTCGAGACGCTGCTGGCGGCCGTCGGACCAGCGGATCAGCAGCGCGGTGCCGTCGCGGCCGAGTTCGGTCGGTACCGGATCGCCGTTCTCCGGTTCGCGGTCCGCGTCGGTCGTCGACGTCACGTCGTCAGGCTCCGCAAGGAGGTCGTTCGCGTTCGCGAGCGGATCGATGGGAATCGGGACCGTCGGCAGATCAGTGATGATGGTCGTGCGGCTCGAGCGTCTTGGTGAACTCGGTTCCGTCGATCGAAACCTTGACGTTCACCCCCATCTGCAGCGCGACGATCAGCTGCCCGTCCTCGAGCGAGAACTCGCTCGCCTTGCCGTCGGCATCGGCTTCGACGGCCGGCAGCGTGAAGGTCTGCGGCTCGCGCCCCTTGTCGCAGGTGATGGTGACCGATTCGGCCGCGACCTTCACCGCTTCCTTCTTCGCCTCGTCGAGGATCACGATGCGAACGAGCTGCTTGTCGTCGTCGTGAATCCACTCGAACGCATACCCCGGCTGATCGAACGACTCGGTATGTCCGCCGTGGGGACCGGCCGGCCCATGATCATGGCCATGATCGTCCCCTTCATGGTCGTGATCATCGTGGTCGTGATCGCCATGATCGTCTTTCTTGTCGGCCGTCGGCTTCTCGGTCGGGCCGCAGCCCGTGGTGAGCGGAATGCCGCCGACGAGGGCGAACAGGGCGAGAACGATCGGGAGCGAACGGAACGGACGGAACATCTTCGGATCCTCGGCTCGGAAACGGAACGAGACACCAGCAACGTTCGGCGGCTCGAAGGGGACCAGACTCCGAGCGACAGGCACGACGCGTCACGGCGGCGAACGATCCGCCGTCCGCCTCGCACGTCGACCTCCCCCTCATTCTTCCGCGATGCACGGAGGTCGCAAGGAGGGGAGAGGAGAAGGGGGGAGGCGCCTGACGTCGTTACGCTCGCCATCCGAGACGGTTCGCGCCCGAGACGCGGAACCGCAGTGACGTAGGCCCGCGTCGTCCCCGACGCGCGGCCCTGAGACGACGGTCGTTCCTGACGCTGCGCAGCTTTTTCGGCAGCAGCATCGCACGCCCTCGGCTCGGGACGAGCCGGGGCTACGT
>CAZZBI010000036.1:0-3438 GCA_964652385.1 uncultured Pirellulaceae bacterium
CCCCTCGGCCGCTCGATGCCCGTGCCCCGGTACGGCCTGCGCGGTGGGGATCGGATCGGTGAACTTGCCCGGCATCTGAGACATCGCAGACGATCCCGAATCGGAAGGAGTCAACAGGAACTTGCGGCCCGAAACCCGAGGGGCTCCCGGCGGACTTCCAGCATGGCGCTCCGTCGATCGGTTGTCCAGTTCGACCCGCGAGTTCGACGACGGACTGCCCGAGGCGAGCCGATCGGAGCGGGGGCGATCGACCGCGGCGAGATCGAGGCAAGCGAAAGCGGGAAAGAGCCCGGGGGGGACGAGTCGACGTTGTTCCGAATTCTCTGCCTCGGTAGACTCGCCCCGCGTGCGCCTGCCGAGACCCCTCTCGGGGATCGCTCACGATGGCGGTGGCGGGGGGACTTTCCGCTCCGCTGCCGCTCGGAATCCCTTCGACCGAACCGCTGCTCATGAAGCTCGAAGCCCGTCTGCAGAAGATCGAACTGATCCTTTCCGATGTCGACGGCGTACTGACCGACGGGCGACTGGAGTACGCGCAGGAAGGGGGCGAATCGAAGCGGTTCCATGTTCGGGACGGGCTGGGCATCAAGCTTTGGCAGCGCGCCGGGTTCCGGTTCGGCATCGTCACGGCGCGTACCAGTCAGCTGGTCAAGGTGCGCGCGGCCGAACTGGGGATCGAACTGGTCCGTCAGGGGCACGAAGAAAAGCTGCCGGTCGTCCGACAGATCGTCGACGACCTCGGTCTCGATCCGGAACAGCTCTGCTATATCGGCGACGATCTTCCCGATCTCGCCTGCATCCGCTTCGCCGGTGTGGGGGCGGCTCCGGCCGATGGTGCCAACGAAGTCCGGGCGGCGGCGACGCTGACGACACGAGCGGCCGGCGGCGCGGGAGCGGTCCGTGAACTGATCGAGACGATTCTCAAGGCACAGCAGCGGTGGGACGATCTCGTTCGCCGCTATCAACACGTCTGACGAAGCAGCGGTCGAACTCCGGCGCGACGGATGCGGCGGTCGACCGATCGGCAGCTAAGGAAACGGAACGGATGCCAGCGGTCGCCGACCTCCGACGGACGATGATCGCGACGATCGCGGTCGCGGCCGCCGCTTGGCTCTACGGGATCACCGTCGCACCGTGGCTCGAAGGGGGACCGCGGGTTCGCTCGTCGCTGCTGACCGAGACGTCGAACGAGGCGACCGACGAGGAGGAGATCGATCCCGATCTCCTGGCACTCTTTCCCGAGGGGGCTTGGGAGCTCGAGGCGGCCAAGCGACTCGAGGTCGATCAGGGGCGGGCCTTCTTTCGAGACTATCTGCCGACCGAGCAAGGGGACCTCGAGGTCAAGCCGTTCACCATCGTGCTCGAGTCTCCGGAAGGCGATGGGCAGCAAGGGGTGCCGCCGCTGATCCTGCGGGCGCCTCAAGGAGCGCTGCTGACGTTCGACCAGCCGGTCAGTCTCGGGTTTCACAAGACCGGCAAGCTCGAACGCGCCGTGTTGCGAGGCGAGGTGACGATCGATCGGGCGGCAGGGCCCGACGTCGAGCCGCTGAGTCTGGTGACGCATAACGTGCAATGGCAGGACGATCGGATCTTCACGCCTCATGACGTCCTCTTCCGACTGGGCGAGCATCAGGGGGAAGGCCAGAACCTGATGATCCGCCTGCTGACCGAGCCGCGCGCCGGCAGCGAGGCCCCGGTGCCGGCGATTCGGGGGGTCCGCTCGATCGAACTCGTCCGGCTGACGCGACTCCGTCTGGCGGTCCCTCCCGAGGCGACGGCTCCGGGGACCGGCGTGGTCGAACGGTCGGGCGATCCGAGTTCGCTCGACAGCGTTTCCTGGTTGGATGTCGCTTGTGCCGGTTCGTTTCACTTCGATCTGCCGTCGATGCAGGCGACGCTCCGGCACGACGTCCTGCTGACGCATCATCGGGGGGACCCGCTCAGGCCGCTCGAATCGCTCGCTGCCGATCGGATGACGGTCCGCTTCACGCGAGTGCTCGGCCAGGGGCGGCCGTCGTCCTACGGCTCGCTCGCGTCACAGCCCCCTTCGCCTGCCGAACTGCGCGTGCGCGAGGTGTTGGCGGTCGGGACTCCCGCCGTACTCGACTCACCCGCGCGTCGTCTGCGAGCCGAAGCGTCACTGCTCGCCTTCGATCCGATCGATCGACGGATCCGCCTGCAGGACGAGCGGCGGGTGTTGCTGCAGCATGACGGTTTCGAGTTCGAGGCACCGAGTCTCGAATACGACATCGACGATGCGAGGCGATTGGGGCGAGCCCGCTCGGTCGGCGCAGGGCGGCTGAGTCGCGCTGCATCGGGGAAGATCGAGGCGCTCGAAGTTCGCTGGAACGAGGAGATGCTCCTCAGGCCGCACGACGGGCTCGATGCATTGTCGCTGTACGGCAGCCCGAGTCTGACGATGGGGAGCGAGAGTCGGTTCGACGCACGCGAACTCCATCTCTGGATTCGAGAGGTGCCGGCGAGCGTCTCGGCTCGGACGACCGGCGATCGTCGTGACGAACGGCGGTCCGAACTGCAGCCCGACAAGATGTTGGCCGAAGGGGAGGTCCGGATCGACTCGCCTCAGCTTGCCGGAACGACCGATCGACTCGAGGTCTTCTGGGGAGCGGCTGACGGATCGGTCGCTGAGGGCAGCGCGACCGCGGTCGGCGACGGACGAGGTACGCCGAATACGGCGGCTCCGGCCCCATCCGGCGGTCTTCAGCTGAGCACCTCGACGGGAAGCGGCACCGAACGCCGTCGGATGAAGGTCGCCGGAACCTATGTCCGGGCGCGGATGATTCCGTCGAATCGAACGTACGAAGTCGAGGAAATCACGATCGAAGGAGAAGCTTCGTTGGTCGAGGAGTCGGCCGATCCGACGGCGACTCCGCTGGCGATCCGAGGCCGGGTCCTCAAGGTCGAGTCGGTCGGCGGCGGTCTGTTTTCGGCCTACGTCGTCTCGGAGGCGAGTGAAGGACAAGCGACGCTCGCGGCCCGAGGGCTCGAACTCTTCGGCACCCGCCTGCAGCTCGATCAGCGGACGCATCGGATGTGGTCCGACGGACCCGGCGAAGCACGACTCCGACCACCGTCCGGCTCTTCGGGAGCCGGGCGACTCGAGGGGCCCGCGGTCGTCGACTGGAACGGCGGGATCGAGTTCGACGGTCAGGTGGTACGGGTGCGCGATCAGGTGGTGATCGTCGTTCGCAGTCGTTCTCGGGAAGGGAACCTGTCGATCATCGAGATCCGCGGCGATGCGCTCGACATGACGCTGACTCGCCGCATCGACCTGCGCCAGCCGGACGGAGGCGACGGAGGGGAGATCGACATCCGCTCGCTGACCTTCATCGGTCCGGTCGCGATGACCCATTGGGAAAACTCGGCGGACGGACGGCCGCGGAGCATCGACCGCTTTCGCGTGCGGGACGTCTCGAT
>CAZZBI010000036.1:3448-24222 GCA_964652385.1 uncultured Pirellulaceae bacterium
CGACTATGCCTCGGGAGATCTCGCGGCGATCGGACCTGGGCTCGGCGAGTCGATCCGAGCCGGTTCGGCGACGCCCGGTCCTCCCGGAACGCCTCAGCCCTCGGGAGAGCTGCGGATGGTCCGCGTCGAGTTCGCGGAGCGGGTCGAGGGGAATCTGTACGGTCGCAAGATGGCCTTCGTGCGCGACGTCGACGTCGTGTCGGATGTCGTCAACCACTGGGACGATTGGCGTGGACGCGCCGCGCTGGCGGCGGGAGCCGACGCGATCGCGATGCGCGGCGACCGGCTCGAGACGAACTGGATCGAGATCGACCGTCGGACTCCCGGAACCTGGGAGATCGCGCTGACGGGAAACGCCTACGCCGGAGCGCGCTCGTTCGATGCCTCGGCGGCGCGACTCGTCTATGTCCAAGGGAAGGACCTGATGGTCCTCGAGGGGAATGCGCGCGAGGACGCCGAGTTGACGTGGGCTCGCCCCAATGCCCCTCGACGCGACTTCGCCCGAGCACGCAAGATCATGTATTGGCGGACGGACGGTCGGATCGAAGTGGACGATCTGAGCACGATCGACGCCACGTTCAGCGGCCGGATCGACGGCGCTTCGCGAACCCCGTCGGCGCCGATCCCGCGTCGCTGATCGGCCCGAGACGGCGGCAGGCGGACCGGGATCGGCCTGTTGCGCTTCGCGGATGCGGATTTCCGGGGGACGCGATCGGAACTCTCTCAGGGGGCATCCGTCGTTCCGCGGGGCGTTGGCGCTTCCGAACTCCTCGGTCAGAATCGGCTCGCTTCACGCCGAACGAGCCTTCTCCGCGGATGGTCGACGATGTCCGAACCGAACGTGCTCCCGCTGCGCTCCGCAGTTCCAGCCGCCGATACGTGGGACCTGACGCAGCTCTTTCCGGATGCCGCTGCCTGGGACCGGGCCTTTGTCGAAGCGGAAGGGCTGTTGCCGAAGTTCGCCGAGTTTCGCGGAACGCTCGGCATGTCGGCGGCGGCACTGGTTGCCTGTCTGGAGTTCGACGAGGCGTTCGATCGCCGCTGCGATGCGCTCGGCGCGTACGCTTATCTGCGAGCTGCCGAGGATCAGGGGAACGACCTGGCGCAGCGAATGCTCGGTCGCTTCCGCAATCTCGCGACGCGCGGAGCCGGGGAGGCGTCGTACATCCGTCCGGAGATCATGGCGGTTCCGCCTGAGGTGATGGAGCGGCTGTTGGCCGACCCGGCGATCGGTCACTATCGCCTGGTGATCGAGCGGATCCTGCGTTACCGCCCGCATACGCTCGGCGACAAGGAAGAGCAGCTGCTGGCGATGCAGGGGGAGATGGCCTCGGTCTCGAATCAGGTCTTCCGGCAGTTGCTGGACGTCGATCTGAAGTTCGGCGAGGTGACCGACGACTCGGGACGACGGATCGAGCTGACCAACTCGAACTTCATCGTCTTGCTCCGTTCCCGCAATCGCGAGGTGCGACGCGGGGCATTCGAAGCGTATTACCGCGAGTTCGACGCCCATCGCCATACGCTGGCCGCGACCTATCAGGGAGCGCTGCAGCGCGACGCCTATCAGGCCCGAGTCCGCGGCTATGGCGGCTCGCTCGATCAGGCGCTCTTCGCCGACGACGTGCCGCGGGCGGTCTACGAGAACCTGATCGCGACGGTTCGCGAGCACTTGCCGCTGGTCCATCGCTACTATCGTCTGCGGCGCCGTCTGCTGGGTCTGACCGATCTGCATCACTACGACACCTACGTCCCGCTGGTCGATTCGGTGGCGACCAGTCACACCTGGGACGAGGCGGTCGAGACGATCTGCGAGTCGCTGAGGCCGCTCGGTACCGAGTATGTCGACACGCTGCGACAAGGCCTCGCGGGACGCTGGTGCGATCGCTATCCGAACCAGGGGAAGCAGTCCGGAGCGTTCAGCTACGGGACGTACGACGGTCCGCCGTACATCCTGATGAACTATCATCCGACCGAACTGAACGACGTCTTCACGCTGGCCCACGAGGCCGGCCATTCGATGCACTCGTGGTACTCGCGCCGCCAGCCGTACACGTACCACTCGTATGCGATCTTCGTCGCCGAGGTGGCCAGCACGTTCAACGAGCGGATGCTGAACCACCATCTGATCGGTCGGGCCGAGGATGATCGTCTCCGTCAGCTCCTGATCAGCAACGAGCTGGACGACATCCGCGCGACGATCGTCCGCCAGACGATGTTCGCCGAGTTCGAGATGCGGACGCACGAACTGGTGGATCGCGGGGAGCCGGCGACGGTCGACGTGCTGCGCGGCATCTACCGCGAACTGCTCGAGGCGTACTTCGGTTCGGAGTTCGCGATCGACGATGCGCTGTCGCTGGAATGCCTGAGGATTCCGCATTTCTACCGTGCGTTCTACGTCTACAAGTACGCGACCGGTCTGTCGGCGGCGATCGCGCTTTCCGAGCGGGTGCTCGGAGGAGGCAAGTCGGAGCTCGACGATTATCTGGGCTTCCTGTCGGGAGGCTGCTCGAAGATGCCGCTCGAACTGCTGAAGGACGCCGGTGTCGACATGACGCGTCCCGAACCGATCGCCGCGGCGATGCAGCGGTTCGGCGAGCAGGTCGAGGCGCTCGAGCGTCTGACGGGAAGCGTCTGAACGGAACGGTCGTCCGACCGAAACTGACCTCCGCGATCCGGGAGAAGGAACGATGACGGAAGAGCCGGATCGCGAAACGCTCTGGAGCGAGTACTGCGAGCGCGTTTCCCACGAGCTCTATCCGGTGCAGCAGGAGGCGATCCTGCAGTGGTTCACGGCGGAGCAGGGGGTCCTGGTCTGTGCGCCGACCGGGACCGGCAAGACGCTGATCGCCGAAGCGGCGGTCTACGAGGCGCTGCGGACCGGGCGACGCCTGTATTACACCACGCCGCTGATCGCGCTGACCGATCAGAAGCTCGACGAACTGCGCGCGACGGCGCGCCGCTGGGGGTTCGGCGACGAATCGATCGGGCTGGTGACGGGGAATCGACGGGTCGCCCCGGACGCGCCGGTCCTGGTCGTCGTCGCCGAGATCCTGATGAATCGGCTGATGCATCCCGAGGCGTTCGACTTCGCCGACGTCGGCGCGGTCGTGATGGACGAGTTTCACAGCTTCAACGAACCGGAACGAGGGATCGTCTGGGAGATCACGCTGGGGCTGCTCCCCAAGCGGATCCGGACGATGCTGCTGAGCGCGACGGTCGGCAACGCGTACGAGTTCTCGAGCTGGCTCCGGACGCGGCACGAACGCGATCTGGCGCTCGTCGAGTCGACCGATCGCAAGGTGCCGCTCGAGTTCCATTGGATCGGCGACGAGCTACTCGCCGACCAGGTCGAACGGATGTACGAAGGGAACGACGAGAGCCGCAAGACGCCGGCGCTCGTCTTCTGCTTCAACCGAGACGAATGCTGGTCGGTCGCCCAGGAACTGCGAGGTCGGAAGCTGGTCGACGCCGAGCGACAACAGCGGCTGGCTGAGCGACTCGCATCGTTCGATCTGTCGCGCGGAGCCGGTCCGACGCTCAAGTAGTTGCTGCAGCGAGGAGTCGGCGTACACCCTGCGGGCGTGCTGCCGACGCATCGGCGGATCGTCGAGACGCTCTTTCAGGAGAAGCTGCTCAGCATCACGGTCTGTACCGAAACGTTGGCTGCAGGGATCAACCTCCCGGCGCGCAGTGTCGTCCTGCCGTCGCTGGTGAAGGGGCCGTCCGGAGACCGCAAGCTGATCGACCCGAGCGCGGCGCATCAGATGTTCGGAAGAGCCGGCCGGCCGCAGTTCGATTCGCGCGGCTACGTCTACGCGATCGCTCACGAGGATGACGTGCGCTTCCTGCGCTGGAAGGAGAAGTACGACCAGATTCCCGAGGAGACCAAGGATCCGGGGCTGATGAAGGCCAAGAAGGCGCTCAAGAAGAAGATGCCGAAGCGTCGCGAAAACGAGACGTACTGGTCGCGCGAACAGTTCGAGCAGCTGCGTGATGCACCGCCGACTCGGCTATCCAGTCGCGGAGGGCTTCCGTGGCGTCTGCTCGCCTTCCTGCTGCTGGACGATGCCGAGGTCGCTCCGCTGCGCGAGATCGCGTCGAAACGCCTGCTCCCTCCCCCGCGCATCGAGCAAGGGCTCGTCGAACTCCATCGGATGCTCACGCTGTTGCATCGTGGCGGCTTCGTCCGGCTCGACCCGCCTCCCCAGGACGATCGTCAGGACAGTGACGAGACGGAGGGGCGCGAGTCAGGCGGTGCGTCGGCGCCTGTCGAGCCGAGTCGGCCGACGTTGACCTTGGGAGGGATCGGCGGCGGTACGAACCTTCCCGCAGCGACTCCGGCCTCGAAGGCCGGGCCTGCCAAGCGACCGAGCAAGGCGGCGTCGCTCGTCTGGCCGCAGCGGGCCGAGCCGCTGTCGAAACTCGAACGGATGAGTCGTCTGCGGAGTGTCCATCCGATCTACGGGGTCTTTCTCGAGGACTGGCTGCATGACGCCGATCGTGAGGAGCGGTTGCAGGCGTTCGAAAGCCTGCTCGAGATGCCGACCTCGGTCGGACCGGCGGTTCGAGTCCCTTGGCCTCCCGATCTGCCGTTCGGCCCGGTTGCTCGGCAGCGCCTCGATCCGCTCCTGCTGCAACTCGGCCTGGCCACCCCCGGCGAACTGCTGATGCAGGTGCCGGGCGAAGAAGAGGAGATGGATTCCAGGCCGGGCGAGCGCCCTTGGATGGACGAACCTCCGCCGCGGCCGCTCGTCTTCGCGGAAAAGCTCCGACGACTCTTCGATCACGAGTTTCCCGGAGCCAATCCGCCGCGAATCCAACCGGTCTGGGTCGCGGGAGAGCTGCTCCGGACCGGGCTTTCCTTCGACGACTACGTGACGAGCTTTCGGCTGCAGAAACAGGAGGGGATCATCTTTCGGCACTTGCTGCGGCTGGTGTTGTTGCTGCGCGAGTTCGCCGAGTTCGGTGCCCATCGAGACGAAGGTGAACCGGAGCGGATCGATTGGACCCCTGAACTGCGCGACTTGGCGGACGCGGTGGCCGCGATCTGCCGGGAAGTCGATCCGCAGTCGACCGACGAGTACCTCCAGGAATCCGACCTGGGAAATTCGGGAATTTGAGCAGGTGGAGCGGGTAGGGGGAATTTTTAGACACCTCGCGGTTGAAACGGCTCGCCCGCTCGGATATCCTGTCCCGAACTCGTGCTGATCTCTCGGTGAGACGGGGAGCCGGCTGGCACTGAGATCTTGGAGGTGAAGTCGAATGAAGCTCGTGAATCTGATTCGCATCGTCGCGATGGCACTGTTGGTGCCTGCGACCGGCGTCGCGGTGGCCGCGATGGTCGTCGCTCCTCCGGCCTCGGAAGAGGCTGGCTTGATCGGAGCGGTCGAAACGCTTCCGGCTGCCGTCGTCGACGATGGTCGCCAGGATGCCGGCGACTATTCCCACGTCGTGCGTCTGACCGCTTCGGGTGAACTCCTCGGAACGCTCGCGTCGCTCGATGCTTCCGGCTCGGAAAACGCGATGGCCGGCGTGCCGGTTCGCATTTCGCAGCAGGGCGCGTTGGTCGCTGAGGTCGTGACCGATTCGAGCGGTCGATTCGTCGCTGCCGGGATCGCTCCGGGCATCTACAGCATCGTCGCTCAGAACGATCAGACCATCGCGGCTTTCGGCGTCTACGCCGTGTCGCACGAGGCGACCACTTCGGCGGTCGACTCGATCGAGTCGCTGGGTGTCGCGTCGGTTGATGCCGCGGAAGTGGCTCGGCTGCGTCGCATGTACCTCCCGTCGGCTCCGTTGACCGACGAGGAAGCGACCAACGAAGCGGTCTTCGCCAAGGCGATGCGTCAGTCGTACAAGGTGAGCCGTCAGATCGATCGGATCGACATGGTTCAGGTCGCTCGCGAGAACTCCTCGAAGAGCCCTGCGATTTCGATTCGCAATCAGATCGTGGCCGCTCCTGCCGGGCACCTGGGCGGACAGCTCTCGCAGATCTTCGGCGCTGCGGTCGACTTCCGGTCGGTTCGCTGCTTCCTGGTTCGCAACGGCGAGACGGTCGCCGAAGTTCCGTGCGATGCGTACGGCAAGTTCGCGTTCGACGGAGTCGAGGTCGGTCAGTACTCGTTCGTCGCGGCCGGCACCGGCGGGTTCGCGTCGCTCGGTCTGGAAGTCGTCGATGGTGGTAGCGTCGGCCTCGCCGACGGTTCGCAGCTGGTCGGCAATCTGGTCGTCTCGCAGATCGCGGTGGCTCTCGTCGCCCAGGAGGATGCAGGTCCTGCTCCTCCGGCTGACGGCGGCAACGACGACACGGCCGGCTTCGTCTTCGAAGGAGGCGGAGCGGGCGGTGGTTTCGGTGGGGGCGGCGGTGGCGGTGGCGGCGGTGGGCTGTTCAGCGCCCGCGGCTTGCTCATGCTCGGCGGCGGCATCGGAGTGGGCGTCGCGATCGGTGCCGGTGACGGCAACGATCCTGCCAGCCCGGCGACTCTGACCGGCAACTGATCGGTCGGCAGCTCGGTTCGAATGTCCAAGGACGCTCCTTACGGAGCGTCCTTTTTCTTTTCTTGGTGTGGCACTCGCGCACCGCGTGCGCATGGCGCGTAAGGGGGAGCCGCGACCTCGATGGGGCACCTGCGGCGGGCCGAGCCGCTCTTTCGCGTTCTGCCGACTTCTGCTATTCCCCCTTTCCGTTCGTGTCCCGACCGACTCGAGGTTCGATGCGCAGGAAGCGCGGAGACGGAACTCATGGCCAGCAGGAAGCCGAACTTCACCAAGGCGCTCATCGCTCGCCTCATCGCGATCGCCATCCTGATCGGCATGGGAGCTTTCGCGGTGCTGCAGAGCGGCTCTGGAAAGGGGCCCGGAGGGAACGCCGGCGAGGTGGCTGCGGAAACGCCGCCACCGTCGGAGCCCGTTAACGAAGCGTCCGATTCCGGGAGCTCCGGAGCAGTCGATTCGGGATCCGCCGCAAGCTCTTCCGGATCATCGCCGCGCCCGCCGATTACCCCTCCGAGTGCTCTCGGAATTCGAGGATCGGGCGGTGCCGACACGAACCCGAACGGCTCCGGATCGGGCAATGCGCTGACCTCTTTCGCCTCCTCCGATTCGCCTCCGGCCTCGTCGTCGACCGCGGGTGGAGGAGGGTTCGGTGCCCGTCCGCCGGCAACTCCGCCGAGCGCAGCGACCTCCTCCGGAAACGAAACGCCGGCAGTCCGGCAGCCTCCGGCGGCGTCGCCGTTCGGTGCGTCCCGTTCGAATCCGACCGATGCGACGGCCCCCAGCGGTTCGGCCACTCCGGCCGGTTCCCCGGTGGTGCCTCCGGCAAGCCTTTCCGGAACCACGCCCCGCTCGGGGCCGGCGGTCGGCAGCACCAGTGGCAACGGCGCCTCCGAGCGCCCCGAAGCTCCGGCGACGGCTCCCCCTTCGGCGCCGGCCCTGCGAACCTCGGGAGGGGGCTTTTCGTCCTCGTCGCCGACTCCCGCGGCTCCGCCATCGCTCCCCCCCGCGACCGGTCTCGGAGGAGCTCGCCCGTTCGGAGCGACTCCTCCCGCGTCGCTCGCCTCCGGATCGGCTGGTGGTGCGCCGTCGGCGGCACCGCCGTCCAGTGGCTTCGGAACAACGCCCGTCGGCGGCTCGACCACCGGGATCGGCAACGCGAGCTCGCCTTCGGCCGCGACTCGCGATCCGCTCGCGGCGGCGGGGGCCTCGGGAGCGCCGAGCGTTCCTCCGGCACCGTCGATTCCGGCGGGGAGCGGTCTGAGTCGAGCGCTCGGAAGTGCGACCGCCTCGATTTCGGGAGCCCCTTCGATCAGCAGCAACTCGTCGGCGGACGCCGGACTTCCTACTCGTTCCGATTCCGCGACCACGGCGCTGCCGCCATCTTCTCCCGGTGGCGGAGTCGACAGGCCTGCCGACATGACGAATCCGTCGGGCGGTTCGCCTGCCGCCTCACCGCTCGGCGGTCGTTCGCTGACCGATCGGGCGACGTCGACCCCCGACCGCTCGTTCGGTACCGCGTCCGCTCCGCCGACGGCTCTGCCCGGTTCCGCTTCGCTTGGTGCACCTCGTTCGGACGGACTTCCGTCGTCGCTCGGTGCCGGTCCGGGAACCCCAGCTGCTCCGTCCGCTCCTTCACTCGCCGCAACCGCGGGCGCGTCGACGTCCTCCGATCGAGACGACGCGACTCCGATTCGGATCGTGCCGTCGGAGGATTCGCTCGCTACCGGATCGAACCTCGCGAGCTCGGGCCCTCCAGGGGACGGCAGCGAGTCAGCTTCCGAACGCGAGCCATCCCTTGCTCCGGGCGGCTCGGCCTTCCGGGCTTCGGGGGCCTTCGGAGAGCGCGGAACCAACGGCGATTCTGCAGCGACCGCTCGTACCTCGCCCCCGGCCTCGGGAGCGATCGGCAGTCTGGCTCCATCGGGGATTGCCCAGGTTCCGACTCGGGGGCCCGAGTTCGATGGCTCCTCGCCCCCCCCGACGAACTCGTCTGCTCAGGGCGCGAATGCGTTCTCGTCGAGCCGGGGTTCCGAGTCGGCCTCGTCCATCGCCGTCGAACGCGTGGCCGATCGAACCGCCGCGGTCCCGGGAGACGCTCGTCTGGAACGAGTCCAGTCGCCGGCGTTGGTCATCGAGAAATCCGCTCCGGAAGAGCTCCGACTCGGCGAGCCGGCGGTCTTTCGGATCGTGGTCCGGAACACCGGAGACGCCGTGGCTCATGACGTCACCGTGACCGATCGCGTACCGGAAGGAGCGACGTTTCGCGAAAGCGTGCCGGCCGCTGCCCGAAACGGTCGAGACGGCTTGGTATGGGCGATCGGCGATCTCCAGCCGGGGCAAGAGACCGAAATCCGCTCGACCCTGATCCCCGAGCGGACCGGCGAGATCGGGTCGGTGGCGCAGGTGACTTTCCTGGCCCGCGCCGCCTCGCGATCGCGAGTCACTCAGCCGGTGATCGGACTGCAGGTCACCGCTCCGGGAACGGCTCGCGTCGGCGATGCGATCGAGGTCCGCTTGCGGATCAGCAACGACGGTGACGGGCTGGCAAGCGGGGTGATTCTGGAGACCGACATCGACCCGTCATTGTCGCACCCCGCCGGGCGAGAACTCCGTTACGTCGTCGGCGAACTCCCCCCCGGCGAATCGCGCGACGTGACGCTGACTCTGACCGGTGTTCGTGCTGCCGATATGGTGCAGCGGTTCGTGGCTCACGGCGACGGCATCGATCCGGTCGAGAAGCCGCATCCGCTGATCATCACGGCACCGGAATTGACTCTCGAGGTCGCCGGGCCGTCCCTGCGGTTCCTCGAACGCAAGGCCATCCATCGGTTGACGATCGGCAATCGGGGTACGGCGGCTGCCGAACAGGTCGAGCTGGTGGCGACGCTCCCTCCGGGGCTGAAGTTCGTCGCCGCCGACCAACAGGGGACCTACGACCCGCGGACGCATGCCGTGTACTGGTCGCTGGTCGAACTGAATCCCGAGCAGGCCGGGACGGTCCGAATGGAGACGATTCCGGAGCAGACGGGCGAGTTCGCGATCGAGTATCGCGTCGCCGCGATGCGACTCGAACCGGTCGTCGACCGCCAGACGATGACGGTTCGGCAGTTGGCCGAAGTCACTTTCGAGATCTCGGACGAGATCGATCAGATCGAGGTCGACAGCGAGACGGTCTATCGGATCTCGGTCGGCAACCAAGGGACCAAGGACTCGCGCCGAATCGCGATCCGACTCGAGTTTCCTCCGGGAATCGAGCCGACCGACGACATCACGAGCCCGCTCCGTTTCCGTCGCGAAGGACGCACCATCGTCTTCGAGACGCTCGAGCGGCTCGCTCCCGAAGAGTCTTTCGAGATCGAGGTCCGAGCGGTCGGTCGAGCGCCGGGTGATCATCGCGTGGCGGTCGAGTTGGCCACCGAGGAACGCCCCGATTGGGTCCGCCGCGAAGAGAGCACGCACGTCTACGCCGATCGCTGATCCGGCGACGATGTCGACTGCGGCACCCGGGTCCGAAGCGTCTCAGCGCCGACGAACCGCCAGTTCTCTCGCCATCAGGTTGCGGAACTCGACCGACGTCTCGGCATCGTGCAGTTGTAGGGCCAGCGTTCCCGCTTCACGACGCGACCCGCGACGAGGATTCGGATCCGGTTTCCGATCGTCGGCCCAATCGACCACCTGATGGCCGTCGACCCACACCGCGATCCGATTCCCCTCGACGACGATCGTCTTGACGAACCAAGTCCGATCGTCGGATATCACCTGACGCGCCGCAGCGCGACGGAAGATCCCACCGGTACCGAAGTCGAACGGCTTGGATCGATCGCCGTCGACCAGCCGATGCTCGATCTGACTCTCGTACCCGTCGAGATCGGATCCGGGAATGCAGCGAAAGAAGAGCCCCGAGTTGGTTCCCGGGTCGCCGGTCCTCGCTTCGATACGCAGCACGAAGTCGCCGAACGTCCGACTTGACTCCAGATAGCCGACGCCGCCGGACAGACGAACTCCCGTCGGCGGTTCTCCATCGGCCGGGTCGGTCGACTCGCTGGGACCGACGAGCAGAGCGTCCGAGACGGGGCCGATGCGCCATGCTCCCTCGCCGATCTCGATCGGAATCGTTTCGAGATCGAGCGGGCGAAGAAAGACGTTGCGGAACTCGATCGTCCCCTGGTTGTACTGCAGACCGATGTGGCCGCGGCCGACCGGCAGCGAATCGACCAGTCGAACGGTCGGTACTCCATCGACCGAGACTTCGATCGACCCTCCGGCCGCTCGGGCAACCAAACGATGCCACTGCTCGGCTTCGACCGCCAGGTCGGTCTTCTGACGTCCGACCGCCGCGCCGGTCGTGAACGGGCTGACTTCGGCGGTCGCGATATTGATCTCGAAGCAATCACCGGTCGGGTCGGTCGGTCGAGGAGCGGTCCGAAGGAAGAGGCCGCTGTTGGTCGTCCGAGTCGCCCGAAAGTCGACCGTCAGTTCGTAGTCGTCGAACTGAGTTTCGGTCCTGAGCAGACAGGGGGCGGAGCCGCGGTCCGCCCGAATCGCTCCCTCCTCGACCCGAAAGTCGGCGTCCCCTTCGCTCCTCCAGCCGAACAGCGTCGCGCCGTCGAACAAGGCGATCCAGCCGGCGCGGATCTCGTCCCGTTCCAGGCGTCGCGGGACACCGATCTCGGCGACGGTCGAGGCACTCGGGAGCGCGGCGGTCGGTTCCTGACCCGGCGCCCGGACGACAGTCCCTGCCAGGCTGACCGCCAAAGCGAAAGCAACCAGGCACCGCGGGAAGTTCGAGCGGGAGTTCATCGGAGGCTCCGGAAGGGAGTTCGAACGACCAGGAGGGGCCAGGCGTTCCGGCTTCGGCGACCCGGTATCGAATTACCGGGTGGCTTCGCGAACGGTGGCGTCTTGGTGGGGGGATGGGCTGTCCGGGGGAGATTAAGGGAAATCCCTTGGTCCTTTCTGACGGGCCGCACCTCGTTCGGGTCAGTTTATTTGGCCGAAATCCCCCAGTCCTTCGTTTCTGGACTGCCGCTCATTGTTGGTCCGGGACCCCCAAATTAATATCGGCAGATCGAAACTTCGGTCGACGGCCGGGTTCCAGGTCCTCTATCGAGCGTAGGTATCGGTGATCAACGGCCCCACCAAGAACGGCTCTTCCAGTTGCCGCTACACGCTTCTGACCGGAGCGACCGGTCTGGTCGGGCAGTATCTGCTGCGCGATCTGCTGCTGGCCGGCGAACGGTTGGCGGTGATCGTCCGTCCGGGCAAGGACGGGACGGCGTTCGAGCGGATCGACTCGATCCTGCGACGCTGGGAACGTGAACTCGGAACCCATCTGCCGCGTCCGGTCGTGCTCTCGGGCTGCATCACCGCCTCGCATTGCGACCTTTCGTCCGACGATCTCCATTGGATCCGAGGAAACTGTCGGCGGATCCTGCACAATGCCGCAGTGCTGAAGTTCGAGGGAGTCGATCGCTCGCGCGAGCCGTGGGTGACGAACGTCGGCGGCACCCAGAACGTCCTGAACCTCTGCCGGGAAGTCGGGATCACCGACTTTCACTACGTCTCGACCGCCTATGTCTGCGGCGCTCAGACCGGCGTGATCATGGAGGGGCAGCTCGACGTCGGCCAGGACTTCCGCAACGACTACGAGCGGAGCAAGTTCGAGTCCGAGAAGCTGGTTCGCGCCTGCAACTGGATCGAGCCGGCGACCATCTACCGACCGGCGGTCATCGCCGGCGACTCGCGGACCGGGTACACCGCCAGCTATCACGGGCTGTACCTGTATCTGCGGCTGATGGCGACGCTCGTACCGCGACAGCCGGTCGATGCCGACGGCTTTCGCCACACGCCGATCCGGCTGCCGATGAGCGGATCGGAGCCGCGGAACGTCGTGCCGGTGGACTGGGTTTCGGCGGTGATCTGCCGTCTGCTCGGTCGTTCGGAAGCGCGTGGCATGACCTTTCACTTGGCTCCGGACGTTCCTCTGACGCCGCGGCGCGTCGTCGAATGCTGTTACACCTACTTCCGATCCAAGGGAGTCGTGTACTGCGAGAACGAAGTCCCCGAAGACCTGCCGCTCTCGCCGTTCGAGGACGAGTTCCTCAAGAGCGTGCGGTTGTACCGCTCGTACGATCGTTCGGATCCCTGGTTCGATCGGACGAATCTGATGCGGTTCGCCGGCGATCTCCGCTGCCCCGTCATCGACGAAGCGATGATCC
Source organism: uncultured Pirellulaceae bacterium (assembly GCA_964652385.1). Lineage (GTDB taxonomy): Bacteria > Planctomycetota > Planctomycetia > Pirellulales > Pirellulaceae > UBA11682. The sequence goes on from CAZZBI010000036.1 coordinate 16,162, forward strand.
ATCGTTTCCTTCGGTTCGGCGAGCTCGACCGTTGGGGGAAGCACCGCCCGAAGGTCGACCGCTCGGGCGATGAGGACCGCTCGCAACTCGAACGGATCGAGCAGATCCGATCGGTGCTCGACGCGTCGGGATCGGCCGAAGTCGTCGCAGCGCTTCGGCCGCGCGGCCTTTCGTCGCAAGGCTCCTTTCAGATCGGACTCGACATCCAAGGGCCTGGAGGAGGGCAGTGGCGGCTGACCGAATCAGAAGACGGACGGCTGCAGGTGACCCTCGGACTCCCGCTCGATCCCAAGGCGGCAGTCCTCCGGATCACCGTGTCGGAACTCGAGCGGACGGTCGAGGAGATCGGCGGGCCGATGACTCGCTTCTTCCGCAATCTGGCTCCCGACACCGACGAGCAGTGGTGCGACCAGGTCGTCACTCGCCTCCGTCCGTCGTTCGTCGAAGCGTCTCGATGAGTTCGCCGCTCGGCAGACGAACGTCGTTCTCGCGTCTCGTTTGATGCCACGCGGGCGTAGAACCGTGTGTGTGATCGTATCGGGCCGCAGCAACCGGCCCGCACGGGTCGGTGGCTGCTGCGACTTCCGCTCCTGACGCGGCGGCCGGGCACACGCCCGACCGCCGAGACTCGCGAGCACGATCGGAACGTACTCAATCGCGCGAGCCGGGAGTCACCTCGAACTCCAGTCGCTCGCCGTCTCGCTCGACCGCCAGCTTGACCGCCTGGCCGATCTTGAGCGCCTCGATCGCGTACGTGTAGTCGTAGATGTTCTCGATCTTCCGACCGGCGAGTTCGACGATCACGTCACCGCCGCGAACTCCGGCCTTCTCGGCCGGTCCGTTCTTCGCCACGCTCGACAGGAGCACGCCGGTCACCCCTTCCTGCGCATAGTCCGGGACGGTCCCCAGATAGGCGCGGAGTGCCGCTCGCGTCTCGCGCTCTTCCGATGCGGACATCGCCACGTAGACCGGAGCCTCGTCGCGAGCCGACAGCGACCGTGCGATCAGCCCCATCAGCCGCGCGACTCGCGCCGCCCCTTCGGGATTCAGCGTTTCGGGGACGTCACGAGGCGTGTGGTACTCCTCGTGCGAACCGGTGAAGGCCGAGAGGATCGGGACGCCGGCACGGTAGAAGACCGCCGCATCGGTCGGCAGGTTACCGTCGCTCTGAAGGGTCAGATCGAGGCCGACCGGCGCGTTTCGCCGTTCGATTTCCCCGGCCCAGTCGGCCGACGATCCGATCCCCTGAAGGACCAGCTTCTCGCGAAGGCGACCGATCATGTCCATGTTCAGGCACGCGACGATCGTCGGACCGGTCGAAGTCGCCATCGCGTGCGGATCAGCGGCATGCGGATCGGCAGCATGCGGATCAGCGGCATGCGGATCGGCAGCGTGGGGATCGGCAGCGTGCGGATCGGTAGCGTGCGGATCGGTAGCGTGCGGATCGGTAGCGTGCGGATCGGTAGCGTGAGCGGTTGCGCCTCCGAGACTCGGCCATTGCCGTACGAAGTGACTCGAACCGAGCAGCCCCATTTCCTCGCCGCTCCAAGCCGCGAAGATCAGATCCCGCTTCCCCTGCCACTTCCCTGCACGGGTTTCGTGAGCCAGGTACGAGGCGATCTCGAGCATGCCGGCGACTCCGCTGGCATTGTCGTCCGCCCCGAAGTGGATGCCCCCTCGCTCGTCGTCGCGGGCAAGCGAATCGCCGTTGTTGCCGGTGCCCAGGTGATCGACATGAGCCCCGACGACGATCACCTCGTCGCTCGGCTCGGAGCCGACCTGCAGCCGACCGAGCACGTTTCGCCCGACACCCCGCTCGAGTTGCAGATCAATCGTCACCTCGAGCGACGTTTCGGAAAGCGGAAAACCCATCATCAGATCGCCGAGATCGAGCTGCTTCTGGATCTCGGCGAGATCCTTGCCGGCCGATCGGAACCACGCGTCGGCGACGGCGTTCGAGACGCTGATGATCGGCAGGCTCGAGCCGGCGGTCGCACCATCGCGACCGAGCGGCACCAGCTCTTCTCGGACCAGCGACGTGGGGCCCGAGACGACGATCATGCCGCGTGCCCCTCGCTCGCGAAGCATCATCGTCTTGTACCGCAGGCTCGAATGCGTCGCGAACTGCTGTCGCCGCTCGGGCGAAATGTCCTCGGGCATGAACCGCAGGACGACGACCCACTTGTCTCGGACGTCCAGGTGGACGAACGAGTCGTATTCCTCGAGCGGACCTTCGGCCGGAGCGGCGATACCGTAACCGGCAAAGACGACTTCGCCGGCCGGATACTCGCCGCTGGCCGAAAAGGCGACCGGGCGCCAATCGCGATCGAGTTCGTAGGTCGTCCCGCCGACCGCCAGTCGATTCCGCTCTCCCAGGCGAACGCCGGAGGTGAACTCCAACTCCTGGAACCAACTGCCGTCGTCACCGGCAGGGACGAGCCCTTGGCTTTCGAGATATGCGGCGACGTAGGCAGTCGCCGCTCGCTCGCCCGGAGTACCGGTCGCGCGACCCCCGATCTCGGGCCGACAGAGATAGTCGACGTGCCGCATCACGTCGGCCGCGGTGAAACTCTCCTGGCTCGAACCGGCCGCAGCGATCGCCTCGCTTCTTGCCACGTCCAGCGACGGTTCGTCGGCACTCGCCACTTCACCTTGCCGGACGATCCCCGACGCGAACTCGTGATTCCAATCGGCGACGAACAGCTGCGACTTCTTGTCGGCGGTCCGATTCGATGTCCAGCACAAGCCCCGCCCGTCGGGCGTGAAGACCGGAAGCCCGTCGAAGCCCTCGGTCCAGGTGACTCGGACCGGAGGGGTGTCGCTCCGCAGGTCGGCCAGATAGAGCTCGAAGTTGGCGAAGCCCTGCAGATTGGTCGTGAAGATCAGATAGTCGCCCGACGGATGAAAATACGGGGCCCAGCTCATGGCCCCGAATCGGGTCACCTGCCGAACGTCGGTTCCGTCCGAGTTCATCACCATGATCTCGGCCTGCGAGCCGTCCTCGTTGAAACGGCGCCAGCAGATCCGTTCGCCGTCCTGCGAGAAGAACGGCCCACCGTCGTAGCCGGGCGAGTCGGTCAGACGAGTCAGGCCGCTGCCGTCCGCGTTCATCAGGTACAGATCGATGAAGTACGACGGATCGAGTTCGAGCTTGGCGCGTTCTTCGGCCGTCAACGTCCGGTCATAGGCGGCTCGGTTCGATGCGAAGACGATCTTCGAACCGTCCGGTGACCAGGAAGCCTCGGCGTCGTAACCGACCGCGTCGGTCAGGCGGACGTAAGCCTCGCCGTCGCGACTCCATTCGTAGAGTTCGAAGGTCGGGTCGTAGTCCCAGGCGTAACGACGCTCGGTACCCGACGCTCGTGCTTCGAGTTCGGCCTGCTGCTTGGCGGCCGCCTCGGCATCCTCGTGAGTCGACGCGAAGAGCACTCGCTGGCCGTCGGGATGGATCCAGGCGCAGGTCGTCTTGCCGACTCCCGGCGAGACCCGCTCGACATCCCCCGACTCGAGATCCATCAGGAAGATCTGGAAGAACGGATTGGCCGGATCCCGCTCGCTCTGAAAGACCAGTTGCCGACCGTCCTGCGAGAAGTACCCCTCGCCCGCCCGTTTTCCTTCGAAGGTCAGCTGACGGACGTTGCTCAGGAATTTCCCCTCTTCCGCCGCAGGATCGGACGATTCGGCGGACGCTTCCTGAACGGTGCCTCGCGCTGAGGAAATCGGCGCGATCCAAGCCGTTCCGCTCCAGGCCGCGAGGGCCAGCAGTCCGCTCGGCGCAAGCCGGACAGCGGTGCGGAAGGTCGACCGAACGAGGCGAGCGCGAAGCATGGCGGGACTCCAGGGGGAGGGGATCACGGCGAACGCAGAACGGCCGCGCGATCCCCCCATGATTCCCCGCCCGGTTCGCTTAGGCAACGGGAGGAGAGAGGGTTGCGGACGCCGAAGGAACCAGCGGGCGATCCCGATCGAAGACCCTCAACATCGCCGGCAGGATGAGCAGGTCTCCCAGAAGCGCCGAAACGATCGTCGCGACCGAGAGGGTGCCGAAGATCCGCTGAGCCGGCATCTCGCTCGAGATCACCGTCGCGAAGCCGACTGTCATGATGACCGTCGTCACGACGAGCGAGCCGCCGACCTTGCGCAGCGTCGTCTCGATCGCCTCGTCGACCGTGCCTCCGGCTTCCCGCTCGCGACGATATCGACCCAGGAAGTGAATGGTGTCGTCGACGGCGATCCCCAAACAGACCGTAAAGGCACACGCGGACGAGACGTCGAGCTGGCGTCCGATCAGCAGCAGTCCGCAAGCCGAGACCGCCAACGGAAACAGGTTCGGGATGATCGCGATCAGCCCCCAACGCCAACTCCGATAGGCGATCGCGAGCAGAGCGAAGATGATCCCCGCCGCACCGAACAGACTCCGCCCGAGGTCTTCCACGACTCGCGCAACCAGCTTCCCTCGAACCACACCGTCGCCGGTGAGCGCGATCGAGTAGCCGGGGAATCGCCGTTCGAGCGATTCGAGCCGCTCGGCGATCCGAGCGAAGATCGGGTCGAGCTTCGCGACGCCCAGATCGCGCACCCGGAAACTGACCACCGTCTTGCGGAGCTCGGGACGGTAGAGCGAATCGCGGATCCCCGAGGGGAGCAGTTCGACGAAGTCCAGCGGGGGCCGTTCGGCCGGAGGCGCGATCGCGCGACGCAGCCCCAACAGCGAGAGCGGCCGACCGAGCGTCGGTTCTTCGGTCACGCAGCGCTCGACCTCGTCGAGTACTGCGAGCAGTTCGGCCGAGGCATCGGCCGATTCGGGCCAGCGGATCAGGACCTGAGCCGTTTCGATGCCCGCGAACGCCTCATCCGCACGCTCCAGCGTCATGAACGCGGCGCTGCGCGACGGTAGGCCGTAAGAACGCTTCTCGTCCGGTTTCAGGCCGAACAACGACAGCGACGCCAGGAGCGTCACGGCGATGCCGATCGCGGCGACCGATCGGGCTCGGTTCCGCAGCGGAGAAAGCCAACGATCGACATGCCATGTCGACTCGTCCTCGAGCAGCAGCCCCGGAACCCATCGCGCGATGCGTTCGAACGAGGCGACAAGCGGAAAGACCGTGACGATCGCCACGAAGGCCAGCGAGACGCCGATGGCGCACGAGCGCCCGAATCCGCGGACCAGTTCCGAATCGGCGAAGAGGAGCGATGCGAAACCGATCGCCGTCGTCAGACTGGTCAGGAAACAGGCGCTGCCGACGTGACGGATCGACGCCGCTGCAGCTGCTCGCGCCGAGGCTTCGCGTGCCCGTTCGTCCCGATACTGCGCCAGCAAGTGAACGCCGTCCGTCACCCCGACGATCGCGACCAACACGGGAAGGACCGAGTCGGAGAGCGGATTCGCCGACTCGCCCCACCAACGCAGCAACCCTTTGGACCAGAAGATCGCGGTCGCGGGAGCGATACCGACGAGCATCACGGGGGCCGGACTGCGATAAAGCACCGACGCGACGACGATCACCAGCGCGTAGCCGAGCATCTCGAAGTGACGCTGATTGCGACGGTGAGCGGTCAGCTGATCCAGATAGAGCGGGACGTCGCCGGTCGCGTCGACCGTCACGTTCGCCTCGGGGACTTCGGCGATCGCCGAACGAGCCGCCGCCAACAATGCATCGACCGCGTCGCCGTCGTCGAAGATCTCGAGCCAATCGAGGCGAATCGCGACGAGGAACGAACGGCCGTCTTCCGAAACGAACTGGCCGCGTCCCAGCGGATGCCGTTCCAGTCGCGTCAGTTCCTCGACGAACCCTCCCTCGCTCAGTTCGTCCGACGGCAGGATCGACCGAGTCAGTTCGAAGACGTTGACCGACGGAATGTCGTCGACCCAGATCGCCCCCTCGACCTGCGGCAACTGCTCCAGCGCCGCGACCGCTCGACGCATCGCGCGCACGTCCGAGCGAGTCGGTCCGGCGCCCGCTTCGAGCAGCAGGAAGAGATCGGGGCGTTGCAGACGAAACTGCTCGCTCGTCTCCTTCCGCAACCGCTCTTGCTCGGCCGTCTTCGGATCCTTGGCCGACAGCGAGCGGATGCCGGCGAAATGCGGCGGAGTCGGACGAGTCGCTCCGTAGGTTGCGGCGAGGGACAGCCCGACGACCAGCAGAACGAACGGCCAGCGAGAGCGCACGAGCAGCGCGGCTAACCGCTGCCAGGGATCGAATCGACTCACGGATCTTCGAAGATCGCCGCTCAACGCCGTCGCTCCGAACGGCGATCGGCACCCGATTGATCGACCTGTTGCAGCTCGTCCGCATCAAGTCGATCGTCTCCGTTCGCATCGACCCGGTCGAATGCGAACGCCGAAAACGTCTCCGGCACCTCGGATCGTTTCAGCCTGCCGTCGCCGTCCGCATCGAACCGGCGCAGGAACTCCAGCCCGCGCTGCCGCTGATCGGCGGTGGCCGACCGATCGACGCGTCGGGTCGCGTCACTGCGCGGGATCGCGAGATCCAGGAAGACGACCGCCATCTCCTGCCAGGTCTGCTCGCCCCAACGGACCGCGCGAGTCGGGTCAGGATTCGCGATGTTCGCCGGCGAGTTGTCGAACGTCGCCCGAAACGACACGGCGGAGTCGGGAGCGAGTCGTCGCGGTTCGGCGAGGCGATAGGTGTGCTGCCAGCCGAAGTCGTAACGCGGCACGCGGAGCAGCGGCGACGAGACGCCGTTCTCGTCGATCGTCACGTCGATTCCCTTGCCTCGCACATGCATGTGCGGAGCGACGGCCAGCAGCCGAGTCCCCTCGGGCCAGCCCTGCTGCGACGCCGTGACCTCGTGTCGCGACGCCTGAGGCGGGATCTCGAAGGACGAGTTGACGAGCATCGCCGTCACCACCTCGTCCCGCACCTGACTCTCGTCGGTGAACCAGAGCCCCAAACGCGAACGATCGATGCGAGGGGAACCGTCGGGGGTGTAGTGCATCTGGAAGATCAGCTTCGAGCCGGCAGGAATCCTTCTCGCAAGCCCGTCGTCGTAACGGATCGGTTCCTGACCCGGTACGTAGGCGGCAACCCATCCGAGGCCGTCGAAGCGATCCGTTTCGGGGGATCGCAGAAAGACGATCGCATGGTGAACGACACTGTCGACTCCCGGCAGCAATTGCGCGCCGACCAACCACCGATCCTCGGTCCAGCCCGGATCGACGACGAAGTACTGGTACTCCACCGTCCCCTCGGCCGGAACCGGACATCCTTCGCCCGGCAGTTCGATCACCTGATCGGGCGCCGTCGGCATCCGCCACGAGGCGGCGAAACTCGGAGGGGTCGGACGTTCGTTCGGATCGCCGAGCGGACATCCTTGTTCGATCCAGGTCGCGATCACCTTGCGCTCGTGCGGTTCCATCCGATTCTCGTTTCGGAACGACCCGGCGGGATCGGCGGCATGCCAGGGAGGCATGCGACCTTCGTCGATCGTCTCGAGAATCATTTCACTCCAGCCGGCGACCTCGTCGCCGTCGATCAGCGCCATCGGACCGATGTCGCCGGGGCGATGGCATCGAACGCAGTGCCGGTCGAGGATCGGCGCGATGTCGCGGGAAAAGAGATAGGTCGGTTCGGCGACGGCCGACCTGGCCACGGGAATCAGGCATCCCGGCGCGTCGACCGGGACGAACTCGATCGGTCGCCCGTCGAGTGCCGCGCCGAGTGCCTCCGCCAAGTCCTGACGCGTCGGCGCGTCTCGTCGGCGACCGACCTCGTACTGATCGTCGACGCGCCCTCGGTAGACGATTCGGCCATCCGGTGAGATCAGCAGCGCCGTCGGGACTCGCTCCAGCCGCGCCAGTTCGACGAGCGACCCCGAAACGTCCTTGGCGAGCGACAGACGGCGACCGAACTCGTTGCGAAACTGCTGGAGGTCGAGCGGTCCGTCCTGCGGCATGACCGAAACGAGCGTCCAACGGACTTCGGCGAACTCCGGGCGATCGGCCAACTCTTCGATCCGCGTCGCATAAAGTCGAGCGAGCGGACATTCGCACCCGATCGCGAGGACGACGTTCCAGCCGTCGCCGGCCAGGCTCGACCA
>CAZZBI010000037.1:0-4105 GCA_964652385.1 uncultured Pirellulaceae bacterium
ATCGTCAACGACCTGGAACCTTATGCCGGCGTGATCGCGCGCTGCTTCCTGTCGAATCGCGACGAGGTCGATCGTGTCGAGCTCGAGCGGACGATCGAGCGGGTTCGAAGGCGGTGCGACGAACGCCCCTTCGGTCCGGGCATCTTCGAACGACTCTATGCGCCGGCCGACCCGCGAGCGATCCGCGCCGACGAACGGGTCTTCTACACGCCCGAGAACGCGCGGCGTCTGGACGACTATCGGCGGGCGCTCGACGAGTGCGATCGGCGCACCCGCGAGCTGCTGCTCGGGCCGCTGCTCAGTCGCGCATCGATTCACGCCAATACCGCCGGCGTCTTCAAGGGGTTCTACAAGGATCGGCGGACCGGCGTCGGGCGGTTCGGCGGGAGCGGCCAGGATGCGCTCGGCCGGATTCTCGCGCCGATCGTGCTCGAGCCGCCGGTCCTCAGTCGATTCGACAGTCGCGTGACGGTCCTCGAAGGGGATGCGAATCGAGCCGCTCGCGAGATCCCGGAAGTCGACCTCTGTTACGTCGATCCTCCGTACAACCAGCATCCGTACGGCTCCAACTACTTCATGCTCGATCTGCTGGTCGACTATCGCGAACCGGAACGGATCAGCCGCGTCTCGGGCATTCCGGCCGCTTGGCGGCGTTCGGAGTACAACGTCCGGAGTCGTTCGCTGCCGCTGCTCGAAGAGCTCTTCGGCAGCGTTCCCGCTCGCTTTCTGCTCGTCAGCTTCAGCGACGAAGGATTCGTCGCTCCCGAGACGATGCGGCGATTGCTGGACAAGTTCGGTTCGGTCGAGCGGTTCGAGGTGCGGTACAACGCGTTCCGCGGGAGTCGCAACTTCGATCGCCGCCCGCTGCATGTCACCGAACAGCTCTTTCTGGTCGAGCGACGGTGACGGACGACCGAGACGGTGACGGATGCTCGAGCCGGAGGTCCGCTTCGACGCCGATTCTCGTCAGGCGTTCGGCGGCGCGCTTGCATCGCCGCGCCGCGATCGCTCGAATCGATCCTCCTGCACTCGCTGCCCCCCGCTTTGCTTCGGAGATCTGCTGATGATCGCGCTCGGAAATCGCTCGCGGCGAACGCGTGGATGGCTCTTCGATTCGGTGCCGAACCGTGTCCGCCGAAGTGTCGGCGTCGGATGGTCGATCCTGGTCGCGATCTCGCTGACGAACGCATACGGATCGCCGAAGGTCGTTGCGGACGAACCGCACGTCTGGCCGCTGGAGCGACTGTATCAGTCTCCCGAGTTCCGCTGGATCGACGATCGTTCCCCCGTCCGTTCGCTCGCGTACGGCAACGAGCCGTTTCGGGGCGAGCCGACCGAGGTCTTCGCGTTCTATGCCACGCCGGGGACGCTGGCGGGAGACCCTTCGCTCGATCGAAATCTGCCCGCGGTCGTGCTGGTCCATGGCGGCGGCGGAACGGCGTTCGAGGAATGGGCGCGGTTGTGGGCCGAGCGAGGCTATGCGGCGATCGCGATGGACCTGGCCGGGGCGCGACCGATTGCGGGACGCAATCCGCACGAGGCATCCTCGCGCGAGCCGATGGAGCATGCCGGACCGGGACAGGGGGACGACGAGAAGTTCGGCGCGATCGATCTGCCTCTCGACCAGCACTGGACCTATCACGCGGTCGCCGCCGTCATCCGCGCCCATTCGCTCGTTCGCGGCTTTCCCGAGATCGATCCGGCGCGGACGGCGGTGACCGGCATCAGTTGGGGTGGCTACCTGACCTGCATCGTCGCCGGCGTCGACGATCGGTTCGCCGCGGCGGTGCCGGTCTACGGCTGCGGCTTTCTCGGTGACAACAGCGCTTGGCTGGGCCAGTTCGCGCGGATGAACGAAATGCAGCGCGAGCGGTGGCTGAGTCACTGGGACCCGAGCGTCCACCTGCCTCGCGTCTCGATGCCGATCCTGTTCGTCAACGGCACGAACGACGGCGCCTATCCGCTCGACAGCTACGTCCGTTCGTACGATCTCGTCCCGGGCGAGAAGCGGATCTGCGTCACGGTCAACATGCCTCACAGCCATCCGGCCGGCTGGGCGCCGGTCGAGATCGGCCGCTTCATCGATCAGGTACTCCTCGGCAAGAGACCGCTCGTCCATCTGGATCAGCCGAGGGTCGAGGACTCGCGCTGGAGTTGCCGAGTACTCGGACCGACCGAGGCTGCGTCCGCTCAGCTCCATTGGACCGGCCCGTCCGATGCCCCGATCAATCGTCGCGAATGGCAGACGCGCGACGTCGCGGTAATCGACAGTCGTCTGGACATCGGCTCGCTTCCCGACGACGCCGTCATCTGGTTCGTCACTGCGCGGGACGATTCCGGAGCGATCGTCAGCTCGATCGTCTTCGGCACCGGCGACGTGACCGATTGAGTCGCGTCGACGATCAGGCCCAGCCGAGTGCGCGACAGACGATCCCCGTTCCGGCTCCGGCCAGCAACGTCACGGTCAGGCCGCGACGAGCGACGAACGTCAGCACCACCGCCAGCAGCGTGATCAGCATCGCGGCGGGACGGACCGTGGTCGGATCGGGAACGAGTAGGCCGAGCCCGGTCAGCGTCTCGCGCTCCACCGTCCCGAACCAGGTGTGAAGCGCGAACCAGGCGATCAGATTGGCCATCACCCCCAGGACCGATGCCGAGATGCCGGCGAGGGCGCCGCTGAGCGATCTCAGACGCCGCAGCCGTTCGACGAACGGTGCGCCGAGAAAGACGAACAGGAAGCAAGGGACGAAGGTCACCCAGACTGCGACCGAGGCGCCGATCGTTCCCGAGAGGATCGGATCGAGATCGCCGCTCAGCCGCCACGCGCCGACGAAGGCGACGAACTGCACCACCATCACCAACGGGCCGGGAGTCGTTTCGCCGAGACTCAGGCCGTCGAGCATCTCGCCCGGACGGAGCCAGCCGAATCGCTCGACGCTCTGCTGGCCGACATAAGTCAGGACGGAGTACGCGCCGCCGAACGTGATCAGCGCGGTCCGACTGAAGAAGAGTCCCTGCGAGACGAAGATGCTGTCGGGTCCGAACACGATCGCGAGCAGGCCGAGCGGCGCGAACCAGAGCGTCAGACCGATCGCCAGCGTCAGGGCCATGCGAGTCGCGGTTTTCGCTCCTTCGGATCGCGATCCGTCGCCGGTCGCCATGCGATTCGGTCCGTTCGATTCGGCGGCATCCTCGTCGGCCGCGACCGGTCTCAGACGGACCGTGCCGAAGATCGCGCCGATCAGCAGGATGATCGGGAACGGGACCGAAAGGACGAACATCGCGACGAACGAGGCGATCGCCATCACCACCGACTCGCGCCGCGCGAGCAGACGCCCGCCGAGACGTCCGGCTGCCTGAAGCACGATCGCCAGGACCGCCGGCTTGAGTCCGAACAGGACTCCCTGGACCAAGGTCACGTCGGGGTAGCGGACGTAAAGGATGCTCGCCAGGAGCATCGCCACGAAGCCCGGCAGGATGAACAGCGTCCCCGCGATCAGCCCGCCGCGGACGCCGTGCAGCAGCCAGCCGATGTAGGTCGCCAGTTGCTGCGCTTCGGGGCCCGGCAGCAGCATGCAGTAGTTGAGCGCGTGAACGAACCGCTTCTCGTCGAGCCAGCGGCGTTCGTCGACGATGATCCGATGCATCACCGCGATCTGTCCCGCCGGTCCGCCGAAGCTCGACGCCGCGACGCGCATCCAGACGCCGGTCGCTTCGCGCAGGGTCGGCAAGGCCGGAGCTTCAGCTGCGGCAGCTTGGTCGACCGACGGGTCGACGTCCGCGATGTCGACAGCGGTCGGTCGAGCGTCATCGCCAGGAACCGAGGTCGCTCGGGCGGGCGCCGTCGGTGCGTCGTCCGGTTCGTTCACTCGCGATTCCGATCGTCGATCTGAAGGATGATCGTCTGCGGCTCGACGAACTGCAGCGGGATCGTATTGCCGAGCATGCGCGCCGTCACTTCCCCTTCGACCTCGAAACGCTCGACAACTTCGCGTACCTGCTCGGTCGACGTGTCGTAGGTGATCCGACCCGCGGCCAGCCGAGGCGTCAGGCGGGCGGAGACGATCTCGAACGGCAGTCCGTTCGACCGATCCTCTTCCGGCGC
>CAZZBI010000037.1:4115-5951 GCA_964652385.1 uncultured Pirellulaceae bacterium
CCTCGTAGGTCATCGCATGCCGGTAATCGAAACGGCGCAGCGTACCGTCGCGGCCGCGTGGAGCGAAGGTCGTCATTCCCCACCATCGCCCCAGCGGACCGAAATCGTGGGTCATCTGCCGCTCGAACGGTCGTTCGCCGCGCTCGTCGGACGGCGGCCGAAAGAACGTCAGCGTCGCGAGTTCCTTCCAGCCGTCCTCGTCGATCACCGTCGTCACCAGCACGCCATGATTGCCGTCGACCGTCACCTCGTCCGATTCGGGAGTAGCCGGAGGTCCGCCGCGCCAGTCGATCACCTCACCGAACCGGTTGATTCGATAATCGAACTGCCAGCCGACCAGCTTCGCCACGGCGTTTTCGAGCGAGGCACGCGACAATTCGTCCGCGTTCAGCACCTTCGCTTCGCGAACTACCTGTTCCACGTCGCGGTAGCCGTCGATGTCGGCGGGATGGACCGTCAGGTCCGACTCGATCAGATAGTGCAGCTCCTGGATCAGCGGATTGTCGAGGACCTCATAGCGCGGCATCCGCTGAAACTGTACCGATTGCCGGAGCGTCGTCGGCTCGCCGCGACCGGGCCCGAGTATCGGCGGCTCGAGTAACGGCGGCCCCATCGGCTCGACTTCCGATGCAGCTCCCATTTCGACTTCCGACAGGCCACCGATCTCGGCGTCGGACGCGGCTTCGACGGACGGCGCCGCGGGCGCTTCGATGTCGTCGGGCATGTCGTCGGCAAGGGCGTCGACATCGTCGTCGATCGGCGGTGGAACCGCGGACGGAACCGAACCGCGGCGCCCGGCTCCGTCCCGTTCGTTCTCGGACTCCGAAGCGGATGCCGCCGATGCGTCGTGTCGGAAGGAAGCGGAAGGGGCCGCCGCGAGCGGCTCCTCGTCAGGTGATCGATCGGATCGCTCTGCGTCCGAGAGCCGGCCGATCAGGATGCCGATCACCAACAGCAGGAAGCCGATCGTTCCGAGCAGCGCGACGTAGGACGGCGTCATCGGCCGCGGCTCGCGGACTTGCCTTCGGCGCTGATCGGCGACGGTACTCGCCTCCGCTTCGACTCGCGGCGGGGCTTCGACCGAGCCGAGCAGAGACGAGCCGTTTCGGATCGGAGGAGGTGGCGGCGTCGGTCGAGGTAAGGGGGCACGTTTCGGCACCCTGCCGAGGCCGGCCGCCTCGTCGCGAGGGGGCCAGTCGGCGAGCGAATGCCAAGAGTCCCGATCGGCGCGGCGGAATTCGTCGTCGGTCTCCAGTCGCCCATCCGCCAGCGCCCGCTCGATCTTCCCCTTCGCGTGCGGGCCGCTCTCCTTGCCATGCCGTCGCACGAAGTATCGAATGGCTCGAGAGGATCGATGGTCACCCGGCATGGCTCGTTCCCCGAGTCGCGGCAATGGCGTCGTTCGATCAGAGTCGACCGGCCGGCGGAGAGACTTGGTTCGCGCCGGTGAGATCGAATCGGATGGCCACACGACATTCTAGACGATGGCCTGCGATGCCGACGTGAACGAGACAGATCGCAAACCCCTAGGATGAAACGCCATGAGTGTCGAAGGTTCCGGAGCGGCGCAGGCCGAACAGCTGCTGGGGCAGGTGCGGGACAAGTACGGCGCGGCCGCCCAGGGAGGGCTGTCGAGCGACCAGCCGGGCGTTCGCGCCGTCGCCGAGGCGTTCGGCTATTCGCCCGAGGAACTGGCGGCGATTCCCGCCGAAGCGAATCTCGGACTGTCGTGCGGCAATCCGACCGCGACCGCCAATCTGCGGGCCGGCGAGGTGGTGGTCGACCTCGGTTGCGGCGGAGGGATCGACGTCCTGTTGGCGGCTCGCAAGGTCGGGT
>CAZZBI010000037.1:5961-23838 GCA_964652385.1 uncultured Pirellulaceae bacterium
GCCAACGCCTACGGCGGCATCGCTCCGCCGTGGATCGAGTTCCATGCCGCGACGATCGATCGACTGCCGCTCGCCGACGCGTCGGTCGATTGCGTCATCAGCAATTGCGTGATCAACCTGGCTCCCGACAAGCCGGCGGTCTTTCGCGAGATCGCGCGCGTGCTCAAGCCGGGCGGGCGGGTCGCACTCAGCGACATTGCGCTCCGCAAGCCGCTCCCCGACGAACTGGCTCGTGACGTCGCGGCCTACGTCGGTTGCATCGCCGGTGCGATTCCGATCGAGGCGTATCGTCAGGGATTGATCGATGCCGGTTTCGCCGACGTCGCCGTGATCGATTCGGGAGCCGACCTGAACGCCTATGCGAAGGTCGAGAACCAGGCCGGATGCTGCTCGCCGTCGATGGGAACCGATTCTTCGGCGACAGGCTGCTGCTCAGGGGGCGAACCGGTCGACGAAAGCGTCCATGCCCGGCTGGCCGACCTGCTCACCCGTTACGACGTCAACGACTATGCGGTGAGCGTGAAGGTCTTCGCGATCAGGCCGGGCGGATCGGGGGGGGATTCCTGACGTCGGGCGGATCGTGGTCTGGCATCGCGCGGCGCTGTCGACCATGCTGCAGTCAGGACGGTTTCGCGAACGGCCGAGATGCCGCCTGGGCGCGAGCCGATCGAAACCTCCGCAGCGCGTGGTCCGACGAGACGAGATGGGGGCGGGGCGGTGACGAGTCAGCACCACGGGTTCGAGCCGAAGCGTCCCTGCCGCATCGAACTGAAGGATGTCTCGGTACGTTACGGAACCAAACGCGCCATTCGCGACGTCTCGTTCGTCGCTCCCGCCGGACGAATCACCGCCGTCATCGGCCCGTCCGGCAGCGGTCGTTCGACGCTCCTGTGCGTCACCAATCGTCTGACCGATGCGGTCGGACGCTGCCGCACCGGTGGCGCAGTGCTGGTCGACGAGACCGACGTGCTGCAGTCCGAAGTCGATCTCGGACGCCTTCGCGGACGGATCGGTCTGGTCGTCCGTCGACCGGCTCCGGTCGGAGTCACGGTACGGCGTTATCTGGAACTGGCGCTTCGTGAACATGATGTCGTCGAACCCGAAGCGGTCCGCCGGCGAATCGCCGAAGCGCTTCGACTGACCGATCTGTCGGTCGAGCTCCGTGATCGACTCGATCGACCGGTCTCCGAGCTCTCTCCCGCCGCTCTGCTGCTGCTCGCGCTCTCGCGAGCGTTGGTCGCCGAACCGGCGGCGCTGCTGATCGACGAACCGACGCTCGGGATCGATCGTGCGGGGACCGAAAGGATCGAGCGAGTGCTGACCGCGCTGGCCGGTCCGATGACGATCATCCTCGCCCCGCACGATCCGGCTCAGGCCAAACGGATCGCCGATCGAGTCGTGCTTCTCTGGCCGGTCGACGGGGTCGGCTGCGTGATGGACGAAGCCGACACGCACGAGTTCTTCGCCAAGTCGCGCCAAGCCGAAACGGCCGCCTTCGTCAGCGGAGCAGGTTGATCAGGGGGACGACGGCCGCGGGCCGACGTCGGAGCCGACCTGCTCCGTGTCTCCCCGCCCGAAGCGCCAAGCGCAGGGGTCCTCGTGCCCTCACCAGCCCGTAGCGCCCAGCGCAGGGGTCCTCAGCGCCTCGGCTTTTCTCCGTGCCCCTTCGCGCCTCGACAAGGGGCATCAACGCGACGCGACTCGGCCGCGCGTCGGGGACGACGCGGGCCAACGTCGTAGCCGACGCGTTGCCGTAGCCCCGGCTCGTCCCGAGCCGTGGGTTTGAGATGCCCACGCCGAGTGCGTGTCGTTGTGCGAACGGTCTGAAGGGTGAAATGCCGCAGAGGCACCGAGAAGAATCCGGGCGCTGCGGGCTGGAAGGGCACGGAGGGCCCCTGCGCTTAGCGCTTCGGGCTGGGGAAGGCACTGAGGTCCCCTGCGCTTGGCGCTTCGGGCTGGCGGGGGCACGGGGGGCCCCTGCGCTTGGCGCTGCGGGCTGGAAGGGGCGCGGAGGAGACTCGGGGCTCACGCGGGGCGAGGCGTCTGACGAAGCGGTTCAGTTGCGGCGCGGTTCGTCGTCTTCGCTCGGTTGATCCGGAGGGAGGCTGCCGGAGATTTCGGTGCGGATCTCGGTGACGAACCGCAGCGTCGCACCGGCGTCGTCGTCGCTCGATTCGTCTTCCGCTTCGTCGTCTTCCTCGTCGTCGAAGTCTTCGTCCAGCTCCTCGCCGTCAGCCGTCGGATCCCCCGGCTCGTTCCCGTGGCCGGTGTAGCCGATCATCACCTCCTGCACGCCGAGCTTCTCGATCGCGTCGAGCAGCTGTTCGAACGCCTCGAGCGGTGCCGAGCCGAGATCGACCGTCAGGATCGTCGACTGTTCGTCCTCGATCGGATCGGACAGGAAGTGGACGGCGCCGAGCGGCCCGTCGTCGTCCGCCTCGTCCTCCTCCTCGCGGAACCACGCCATGAACCACGCCTTGAGCGGCGCCCAATCGTAGGCGGGACCCTTGGGCAGGACGATCGAGGCCGAATCCCAAGGAAACGGCAGCAGCTGGACGGCCATCGAATCGCCCCAGGCGAACTCGACCGGCTCGAAGTCGTACATCTCGTCGATTTCGACGTTTCCGAGCGACTCGATCTCGCCGTCGCGCAGGATCGCCATGTCGACTCGGACCGGCAGCCCCAGACTTCCTTCGGGGACCGATTCCCCCTCATCGTCGCGCAGCGCCGGTTCCCGAATGATCTCGACGTCGTCTTCGGCCTGCTGAGCCAAGAGCTCGGCGGTCACCGAATCCAGATAGAGATTTCGGACGTCTTCCAGCAGTTCCTCGAGACTCATCCCGCGACTCCTGTTTCGATCGAGACGCGCGGCCGCGCCGCCCGCAACGAGACAGATTATCGGGTCCCCATGCCGGTGCCTATGGGCGACCGATCGATTCGCGGCGCCGCGCGTCGTCCTGTTCGACTCGCGACGCTCCGGTTGCCGGATCGACGCGCCCAACGGCTAGACTGAGGCGACCGGAACGAACGACTCGCACCGCGCAAACGGCTTGCTGGAACGTCGCGTCGCCGAGCGAGTCCGTCGAAGCGGGGTTCTTGCTGGGGAACGATCATGCGACCGACACCGAACCGCCTCCGAAGCGATCGCCTCACGGCGCCGCGGGCAGAGCATTCCACGCTCGGCCTCGCGATCGGTGCGCTCCTGAGCCTCCAGCTGCTCGCCTGTCTCCCCGTTCTCCACGCTCCAATCGCTGCGGCTCCGCAAGACGACTCGACGGATGATGCCGCGAAACGGGACCGATTCGCGGCGCGGATCGTCCCATTTCTGAGCACGCATTGCCTGGAATGCCACTCCGGATCGACGGTCGAAGGAGGGCTTGACCTGTCGCGGCGTGATCGGGCCGCAGCGGGAGGAGATTCGGGGCCCGCGATCGTCCCCGGCGATCTCGACGCGTCGATGGCGTGGCAGCGGCTCCTCGACGGCTCGATGCCGCACGACCGCCCGGCACCGTACGATGCCGAGCGAGCGGAGTTCGAGCGGTGGATCCGCGACGGGGCGGTTTGGGACCGCGAAGCGATCGATCCGCGCGAGTTCACCACCGGTCGACGCGCCGGTCTGGACTGGTGGTCGTTGACTCCGCTGGCCGACACCCCTCCCCTCGTGCCGACCGGCGAGCCGACTCGCCGTAACTCGATCGACGCGTATCTGTCCGACCGATTGCTTCCGCTGCAGATGCCACCGAACGACGAGGCATCGCGCCGCACGCTGATCCGACGGTTGACCTTCGATCTGACCGGACTCCCTCCCGAACCGGACGAGGTCGATCGCTTCGAGCGCGATCCCGCTCCCGATGCCTACGAGCGACTGGTCGATCGTCTGCTCGCGTCCCCCGACTTCGGCGAACGTTGGGCGCGGCATTGGATGGACGTGATCCGTTTCGGCGAGAGTCAGGGGTTCGAGCGGAATCGGATCCGCGACTCGGCCTGGCGCTATCGGGACTGGATCGTGTCGGCCTTCAATCGCGACCTTCCCTACGACGAGTTCGTCAAGCTGCAGTTGGCAGGCGACGTGCTGCGGCCGGGGACGTACGACGGAATGGTCGCGACCGGTTACCACGTCTGCGGCACCTGGGATCAGGTCGCCCATGTCGAAGGTTCCGGCGCGATGCGACAGGCGGCTCGCCAGGATCATCTCGAGGATCTGATCGGCACCTACGGTCAGGCCTTTCTCGGACTGACGCTGCAGTGCGCCCGCTGCCACGATCACAAGTTCGATCCGATCGAACAGCGGGACTACTTCCGGACGGCGGCGGTCCTGGACGGGATCCGGCAGCAGGAAAGCGAAGCGAGCGGCCTGAAGCTGACCTCGGCCGATGCGGTCGGAGCGGCGGCCGGGGGTGAAGACCCGTACGACGGTCCGCTGCACGTTCCGCACTTCGCGGCGCCGAGCGAGGTGCGATTGCTGCGCCGCGGTCAGGCGAATCAACCGCTCGACACGGTCGAGCCGGCGTCGATCGATGCGGTGTGCATCGGCGAACTCGCCTCGATCCCGCTCGCCGGAAGCGACGCCGAGCGTCGGCGGGGGTTGGCGGAATGGACGATCGACCCGCGTCATCCGCTGACCTCGCGTGTCATCGCCAATCGTCTGTGGCAGCATCACTTCGGGACGGGGATCGTCGACACGCCGAGCGACTTCGGATTCTCGGGGGGACGACCGACTCATCCGGAACTGCTCGATCATCTGGCGTTGCGGCTGATCGACGCGGACTGGAGTCTGAAGCAGCTGCATCGGCGCATGGTCACGAGCGCCGCCTATCGCCGTTCGTCCGATCGTCATCCGCGAGGAGACGTGATCGATGCGGCAGCTCGGATGCGGTTTCGGGCGAACCTGCGGCAGCTCGAAGGCGAAGCGGTTCGCGATGCGATGCTCGCCTGTGCGGGCGTGCTCGTTCGGCGCCTGGGCGGTCCGAGCTACGAGGATGTCGTCGTCGAGCGGAAACAGAATCACGAGTTCACGGTGCCGACCGACGAGTTCTCCGCTGCGACCTGCCGTCGCACGATCTATCGACTCTGGGCTCGAAGCGGATCGGAGCCGCTGCTGCAGAGTCTGGACTGTCCCGATCCGAGCGTCGCCGTGGCGCGCCGCCCCGGGACGATCACGCCGATCCAGGCGCTGGGACTGCAGAACGGTCCCTTCGCGCGGCACTGCGCCGCCGAGTTCGCGAAGCGCGTCGTGGCCTCGGCCGGACCGGATCGAGCCGCACAGCTCCGGCTGGCCTGGCGGATCGCTTATGGTCGATCGCCGCGCGACGAGGAGCTGAGTGAGGGACTGGAGCTGGTCGAGCAGGTCGGTCTCGAACCGCTCTTGCTGGCGCTGCTCGATTCGAACGAGTTCCTGTTCGTCGATTGAGCGACGGTCGAACGGATGGGCGAGCGGATGGGCGAAGTCGGCGCGCCGCGGTAGCGGCGGCGGTCCTGGTGCGGGAAAGGACGACGAAGATGAGCACACGAGCGCAGCACGAATCGACATCGGTGACTCGTCGCGACTGGTTAGGAGACGCGGCCCGTGGCCTCGCGACGATCGCCGCCATCGATCTGCTCGGTCGCCAGGGGAAATTGGCATCGGCGGACCAGGGGCCGACCGGCGCGAGCGACGGGTTGCACCACCCGGCTCGCGCAAAACGGATCATCCAGATCTTTCTCGGCGGCGGCCTGAGTCATCTCGACTCGTTCGACTACAAGCCGGAACTCGAACGACGGCACGGTCAGGAGATGCCCGAATCGTTCGGCAAGGCGGATGTCTTCTTCGGCAAGGTCGGGCGGCTCCACCGAAGTCACTTCGAGTTCCGGCAACGCGGCGAGAGCGGTCTGTGGGTATCGGAGCTCTTTCCGCATCTGGCCGAGCAGGCGGACCGGCTGACGGTGATCCGTTCGATGCACGCCGAATCGGCCAATCACATCCCGGCGATCTTCCAGGCGAACACCGGCTTCCGGCAGATGGGGTTCCCGGCGATGGGAGCTTGGCTCGACTATGGCCTGGGGACCGAGAACGAGGATCTTCCGGGTTTCGTCGTGCTTCCCGATGCACGAGGCATTCCGAACGCGGCAGGCGGGGCGTTCAACTGGACGAGCGGATTCCTGCCGGCGACGCATCAGGGGGTCGCGTTCGACACGCGCGGCGAGCGACCGATCCGCGATCTCGAGCCGAGTCTGCCGCTCGGTTCGGGTGACGCGAACGAGATCGAACGTCGTCGGCGCGAGTTCCAACAGCGTCTCGACGCCCGACATCGGGCCGAGCGGGATGAGGCCGATCCGCTCGTCGCACGAATCCGCTCCTTCGAGCTCGCGGCCAAAATGCAGGGGGCGATTCCCGAAGCGATCGGTCTGCAGGACGAGACCGAAGCGACTCGGCGCGACTACGGCCTGGACGATCCGGCGACGCGCGACGTCGCCCGCAACTGCCTGATGGCGCGACGGCTGGTCGAGCGAGGCGTACGGATGGTGCAGGTCTGGACCGGAGACGGCGTCAGTTGGGATGCGCACGACGACGTCCTGGGAGACGGTTACAAGAGTCACAAGGGGGAAGCGCTCCGGATCGATCGTCCGGTCGCGGCGCTCGTCGCCGATCTGGCTCGCCGCGGTCTGCTCGAATCGACGCTCGTCGTCCTTTCGACCGAGTTCGGTCGCACGCCGTTCGCTCAAGCCGATCAAGGAAAGCTCTCGCGCGGCCGCGATCATCATCCGCAGGGCTTCACCAACGTGATGATCGGGGCGGGCCTGCGCCCCGGAATCGCGTATGGTGCGACCGACGAGATCGGGTATGCGGCGGTCGAATCGCCCGTCACGACCTACGATCTTCACGCCACGATCCTGCATCTGATGGGGATCGATCACGAACGGCTGACCTTCGTCCATGACGGCATCCGCCGCCGATTGACAAACGTGCATGGCGTACCGATTCGAGAGGTGATGGCCTGAGCGATCGGACGGTTCGCTCGGGTTCCGCGGCGTTGGACAAGACGACGCGGCGCGATCTCCCCGATGCAGATCGTGCCGCGCAGTGGCGACCTAACGAAAACGTCAGTCGCGACTCGTCTGGGGCGCTCCGGCGCGTCGGCCTAAGATCGGTTGTGGCCGACGAGCCTCGACAACCGATGAACGGTCGACGAGTCTTTCGACGGCAGTTGGCCGACGCCGCAGGATCATCTCCGTGCCCCTTCTCGAAGCTTCGAGTCCCTCCTCGCACTCCGCTCGGAACGACGAGACGCTGGCTCACCTGAGGCAGTCGATCGACCGAGCGGTCCGACTGCTTCCGGTTCAGGGGCCGATCCGAGTCTTTGTCGCTCAGAACACGTTCCAGGCGCTCGAGCATCTGCCGTTCGAACAGGCCGTGGTCGAAGGGGCTCGACTGTACGGCGGTCAGCCCTACCTGTCCGAAACGCGGTACCGCGAGCTGATGGCGAGCGGCAGGATCCGTGCGATCGATCTGCGAGCGGTCGTCGATGCCGATCCGGCGGTTGCCGATCGGACCGAGATCGCGGGGCTCGCGACGCGCCGCGAAATCCGTCTCGCGATGCTCGAGCATCCGATCCGCAGCGCACCGACCGCCGAACTCCGCTGGCTGGTCGCCGAGACCGATGCGCTGCGAGTCATGCGATCCGACGTCGCCGCTCCGATTCGTGAGCAGTTCGTCGAGAGGACGCGGCGCTGGATCATGCGCGACGTCCGAGACGGCAGGACCGGGGAGCGTGCCGAGGGGCGGGGGGCGGGCCTGGCGGCGAACGTCGACAATCTGATCGCCCAGTTCGGTGCGCGGTCGATCGATCGCTGGAGCGGCGCGACGTGGGAGGCGTTTTCGCTGCAGCTGACCTGGCGCCTGGCTCATCAGGGAGGACGCAGTTGGGAGCCGCCGGCACATCGACCGCTCCCCGGCGCGATCCGTCTGAGGCAGTTGCTGCTCGACGCGTCAGGAGTCGATCGATCCGTGGGTCGATGACCTGCTGATCCGATTCTGCGGCGCCTTTCTCGACCAGGGGTTCGCGAGGTGGCAGCTGCCGGGGCGCGAACGAGGCTTCTTCGCGTCGCTTGCCGAACATCTGCGGGCCCTCCCCTCCCCCGAACCCTGGTTCGCCTCGGTCCGCGCCGAACTCGATCGCTACGAGGCGGCGGGGAGCGATCCGGTCGCTTCGATCCTCGACTCGCTGACCGATCTCGGGATCGGACCGTCGGAGTTCGACGACTATGTCACCGCGACGCTGATGGCTCTGCGCGGCTGGGCCGGAATGATTCGGCAGATCGAGACGCGAGGGGATCGTGCCGTCGCGCCGATTCCCCCCGGATCGCTCGACGAGTACCTGGCGGCCCGTCTGATCCTGGAACGCTCGGCGCTTCGCCATGCGGCGCGGCGTCAGCTGAAGTTCACCGGAACGTTGGCCGAACTCCGTCGCTCGATCCGCCGACCGACCGATCGGCACGACAGCAGCGGACTCGAACAGCGGACGTTTCGACTCTTTCAGGTCGCTCAACTGCTCGGCTGGGATCCGTCGCGTCTGTATCCCCTGTCGCGCGAGCAGTGGCACGATCTGGTCGGCGAGATCGAGACGTTCTCGGGGCTGGAGCGCCGAGCGACCTTTCATCGGGCGTACGAGCGGCAATACCGTGATGCGACGCTCGATGCCCTCGCGGTCCGATCACGCCAGCGCGGTTCGGAAGCTGCGAGACTCGATGCGACGACGGGCGGCAGTTCCAACGGCAGCGGTTCTAAAGGAAGTGCGCCGAAAGGAAGTGCTGCGAACGGACTGTCTACCGTCGCTTCGCTCCCCGGCGGCCGAGCCTCGGTCGCGAGTTCCGGCGCCGCGTTCCAGCTGATCGCCTGCATCGACGATCGCGAGGAGTCATTTCGGCGGCACTTGGAGGAGGTCTGTCCGCAGGCCGAGACGTTCGGCGCGGCGGGGTTCTTTTCGGTGGCGATGTACTATCGCGGGGCGGCCGACGCTCACTACGTTCCGCTCTGTCCGATCGTCATCCAGCCGTCGCACTACGTCCGCGAGGACGTGATGGTCCGGTTCGAGGAATCGCATCGACGGCGCGCCGCGACTCGCGCGGCGCTCGGCAACGCATCGCATCAGATGCATGTCGGGAGTCGGACGATCGCGGGGGGAGCATTGTTGACCGGACTGTTCGGGCCGCTTGCCTCGGTTCCGCTCGTCGCTCGCGTCCTCTTTCCCCGGCTGACCGGTCAGATCCGTCGTCTCGCCGCCAGCGTCGTCCAGCCTCCTCCGCTGACGCAGCTGGAACTCGAGCGTGCGACCCCGGAACCGGGAAACGTCGACGGTTCGATCGGATTCACGGTCGACGAGATGATCGGCATCGGTCAGCGACTGCTGACCGAGATCGGCTTGGTCGAGCGCTTCGCGCCGCTGGTCTTCGTGATGGGACATGGTTCGAGCAGCTACAACAATCCGCACAAGAGCGCCTATGACTGCGGCGCCTGCGGCGGTGGCGGCGGGGGACCGAACGCTCGGGCGCTGGCCGAGATGCTCAACGACATCCGCGTCCGCGACGGCTTGGCCGAGCGCGGAATTCGGATTCCGCGCGAGACCTGGTTCGTCGGCGGCATCCACAACACGTGCGACGATTCGGTCGAGTGCTTCGATCTGGAACGCTTGCCCAAGTCGCATCAGCGACGATTCGGCGAGGCGTTCGCGGCGATCGATCGCGCCTGTGACCGGAATGCTCACGAACGCTGTCGGCGCTTCGTGTCGGCTCCGCTCGATCTGACCTTCGAAGCGGCGCGGCGGCATGTGCAGGGACGGAGCGAGGATCTGGCTCAGACCCGTCCCGAGTTCGGTCATGCGTCGACGGCGATCTGCGTCGTCGGACGGCGCGAGCGGACGCGCGGGCTCTTCATGGATCGTCGCGCGTTCCTCACCTCGTACGACCCGACGCGCGACGACAACGACGGGTCGATCCTGACGCGAGTCCTCCAGGCGGTCGTGCCGGTCTGTTCGGGGATCAGTCTGCAGTACTTCTTCTCGAACGTCGACTCGAACGGACTCGGGAGCGGCACCAAGCTCCCGCACAACGTCACCGGGTTGCTCGGCGTCATGGACGGACCGTCGAGCGATCTGCGGACCGGTCTTCCCTGGCAAGGGGTCGAGATCCACGAGCCGATCCGGTTGCTGTTCGTGATCGAATCGACCGTCGCGCTCTTCGAACGGATTCTCGACGCCTATCCGACGATCGCACGCGTCTTTCGGAACGAGTGGGTGCAGGTCGCGCTGCTCGATCCCGAATCGTCGCGGATCGACGTCTTCGAGCGAGGGGCGTTTCGTCCGTTCCGCCCTTCGATCGACGATCTCCCGTCCGTTCGCGAGAGTCCCGACTGGTATCGGGGCTGGCGCGACCATCTGGGCTTCGCCCTGATCGATCCGAACGCTCCGTCGCGACGCCCCGAGAGGCCCTGATCGATGGATCCGAACGCGTGGTTCGTGCCGCTCGGTATCGGCACTCTGGTCGCTCCGTTCCTGTTGCTGCTGGTCCTCGGTGCGCCGGGACTGATCGGTCGGGCCTGGAGCGAAGGGGCGATCGTCCGACTGACTCAGACGGCCGTCGTCTTCGGGCTGCTCTGCTCGATCGCGATTCTCGGGCTGATGCTGGTGACCGGCAAGCGAGCGGTGCCGATCGATCTGGGGGCCTGGGTCCATCTCGACCGGCCGCACTTCCATTTCAGTCTGCTCTTCGCGTTCGACCGACTGAGCGTTCCGTTCGTCATCATGACGTTCGTCCTGTGCGGAACGATCAGCGCGTTCGCCGCCAAGTATCTGCATCGCGAGCCGGGTTACTACCGGTTCTTCGTCCTCTTCTCGTTCTTTCTGCTCGGGATGGTGACGGCCAGTCTCGCGGCGACGGTCGAGACGCTCTTCGCCGGGTGGGAACTGGTCGGCCTCTCGTCGGCGCTGCTCGTCGCGTTCTATCGGGAACGACGTTCACCCGTTCGGAACGGACTGCGCGTCTGGGGAATCTACCGAGTCGCCGATGCGGCGTTCCTGGTGGCGGCGGTGGCACTGCACCATCTGACGGGCCAAGGGAGCTTCTTCGGATTGATGGTCGGCGAGTCGTGGCCGTACTCCACGGCGGAGCTCGCGCCGAGTCAGGCCTTCTTCGTCGGATCGCTGTTGCTGATCGCGGCCGCCGGCAAGTCGGCGCTCGTTCCGTTCTCCGGATGGCTGCCGCGGGCGATGGAAGGCCCGACCCCGTCGAGCGCCATCTTCTACGGTGCGCTGTCGATCCATCTGGGGGCGTTCCTGCTGCTCCGCTTCAGCCCGATCCTCGAACTCTCGCCGGTGCTGCGCGTGATGGTCGTCGTGCTCGGACTGGGGACCGCCGCCTTCGCCGCCGCTGCCGCACGCGTCCAAGCGGACATCAAGTCGGCGCTCTCGTTCGCGTCGCTCGTGCAGGTCGGCGTGATCGTCGCCGAGATCGGCTTCGGCTTCTACTACGTCGCGCTCGTCCACATCATCGGACATGCCTGTCTGCGGACGCTGCAGCTGCTGCGGGCTCCGTCGATCCTGCGGGACTACAACACGCTCGAGAATGCGATCGGTCATCGTCTGGAAGGAGACGCCGAAGCCGGTACGGGGCGCAGCCGGGCGATCTTCTATCGCCTGGCGGCGGAACGAGGGTTTCTCGACGCGCTGCTCGATCGCTGCATCGTCGATCCGCTGCTGACCGCCTTTCGGCGCTTCGATTCGCTCGAGCGACGCTGGACCGATCTGCTGGCGGGACGCGGTTCGCGGCAGTCGGATCGGATCGGCATGCACGCGGACTCGCTGGAGGACCTGGCGTGAACGAACTGCATGTCCCTTGGCTCGAATTGACCGTCGCTCTTCCGCTGCTGGGAGCGATCGTCGTCGGACGAATCGCCGATGCGACTCGCGCCTGGCGCTGGTCGACTGCGATCACCGGAGCGACCTTCGCCTGCGCGATCGGCGGCTGGTGGGACTTCGGGACGCTGCACGCGTTCGAGGCGCATGATCGTTGGAGCCTTTTCGCGAACCTCCTGGGACGCGAGATGCTGGTCATCGACGAACTGAGCGCGCCGCTGCTGCCGCTCGCGTCGTTGCTGTACCTGATGACGATCCTGACGACGCTCAAGACGAAGCAGCGACGATTCAGCTTCGCCTGGAATCTCTTCGCCGAGGCGGTGCTGCTGGCGATGCTGAGCTGCAAGGAGCCGTGGGGAGTGATCGCGCTGCTGACGCTCGGTACGCTCCCTCCTGCTGTCGAACTGTCGGCCCGGAAGCGTTCGCTCGGCGTCTATGCGTTTCACATGGGCTTGTTCGTCGCACTGATGATCGGCGGCTATGCGGTCGTCGAATGGAACGGCCGAGCCGCGACGCCGTCGGTGCTGGCGATGGCGCCGTTGATCGCGGCGGTGCTGATCCGCAGCGGGGTCTGTCCGCTGCATTGCTGGATGACCGACCTGTTCGAGAACGCGAGCTTCGGGACCGCGCTCCTGTTCGTCACGCCGATGGCCGGGGCTTATGCGGCGATGCGTCTGGTGATGCCGATCGCTCCGGACTGGGCGCTGCGGAGCATCGCGATCCTCTCGCTGTTGACGTCGGTCTATGCGGCCGGCATGTCGCTCGTGCAGACCGAAGCACGACGGTTCTTCACGTTCCTGCTGCTCAGTCACGCCTCGCTCGTCCTCGTCGGTCTGGAACTGGCGACGCTGATCGGACTGACCGGCGCGCTGAGCGTCTGGTTGTCGGTCGGCCTGTCGCTCGGCGGCTTCGGTCTGACGCTCCGGTCGATGGAGTCGCGGACCGGGCGACTGACCCTGGCCGATTTCCACGGGTACAGCGAACAGACGCCGGTGCTGGGAACCTTCTTTCTGCTGACCGGACTGGCGAGCGTCGGGTTTCCCGGCACCATCGGATTCGTCGCGATCGAGATGCTGGTCGAAGGGGCGCTCGACGTCTATCCGTGGGTCGGCATGCTGGTGATCATCGCCGCGGCGCTGAACGGAATCGCCGTGCTCGCCGCCTACTTCCGGATCTTCACCGGCACGCGCCACGTGACGATGGTGGCGCTCGGCAGTCGTCCGCGCGAACGATTCGCCGTATTGACCCTCGCGCTGCTCATTCTCGGCGGCGGGCTCTTTCCGCAGCCCGGAGTCGCATCGCGGCATCACGCCGCGATGAAGCTGATCGAGCAACGACGGCAGCGCGGCGTTTCGCAGGAGCCGACGACCGACGCCCCCCACGGCCACGAAGGGGAAGATCCTCGAGGCGAAGAGGTCGAGTCGGAGGAGGACGACGACGAACGAGAAGAACGAGAAGAGGAGCACGAAGAGCGGGATTGAAGATTTCGAGTCGTTGCGAATGACCGACATCGGACCGCGGCGCGGTCCCGTTTCGGGAAGGCACGAAGCGGCGTTGCGTGGGCCCGGCCACTCCGTGGCCGAGGCAGGGGTTCGTATCGCTGCCGAAGGAGCCGCGTCGCGTGAACGGTGTCGCCATCGACCCGACCTCGGGCTCGGAGAGCCCGGGGCCACGTGGGTCCGGCCACTCCGTGGCCGAGTTGAGCGAACCGAGGCCCAAGGACCCCTTGCTGACGCTGCGGGCTGGAGGGCACGGTCGGCACTCGCCACCATCGTCGCACGGCCGCGCGTCGGGGACGACGCGGGCCAACGGCGGGGCGACGCGTCTGCACGGACCGACTCAGGCGACTTCCTGCTCTTCGGCTTCGGTCCTGCGGATCGCGGCATCCGCGATCCGACCGTCGTCGCTGACATCCTCGAAGCGGACGCTGACCCGCTTGCTGATCCCCGACTCCTGCATCGTCACGCCGTAGAGCGTGTCGGCGGCGGTCATCGTCTTCTTCGAATGCGTGACGATGATGAACTTGGTCGAGGCGAGGAAGCCGGTCAGGACGTCGATGAACCGGCCGATGTTCGCCTCGTCGAACGGCGCGTCGACCTCGTCCAGCACGCAGAACGGACTCGGTCGGTGCTGGAAGATCGCCATCAGCAGCGAGACGGCGGTGAGCGCCTTTTCCCCGCCGCTGAGGAGCGAATTGCTGAACTCCGGCTTGCCCGGAGGAGTCGCGACGATGTCGATGCCCGCTTCGAGGATGTCGACCCCCGGTTCGATCACCAGATCGGCCTTGCCGCCGCCGAAGCTCCGTCGATACAGGACCTGGAAGTTGGCGCGAATCGCCTCGAGCGTTTCGGCGAACAGTCGGCGGCTGTCGGTGTTGATCCGTTCGATGATCTTCTCGAGCGTCTGCTTCGCATCGACCAGATCCTGATACTGCGCGCTCAGCGTCCCGAACCGCCCCTCGAGCTCCTGCAGTTCGTCAAGCGCGTCCAGGTTGACCGCTCCGATCGAGTTGATCTTGCGCCGCAGCGACTCGATCTCCTGCTCGATCCCTTCCCGCTCCATCGGTTCGCCGGTCGGCTCGGGCGCTTCGATCGACGCGATGTCGATGCCGTAGTCGTCGGCCAATCGCTCGGACAGCTTCTGCTTCTCGAGCAACAGCTGCCCGAGCTCGAGTTCCTGCTTGTGGAGTTCCCCTTCCAGTCGGCGACGCGTGGCGCGAGCCGTTTCGAGACTTTGGGAGGCGTCGCGGCGCCGAGTCGCGACCGATTGGCGTTCGACCTGCAGTCGACGGAGCTCCGTCATCACCTGCTCGAGCGCCAACGCTTCGAACGCGATCGCCGAACCGGCTGCCAACTGACCGAGTGTCGCTTCGGCCAGCGACGACGCGTTGCGTCGACGTTGCGATGCGAGCTCGTCCATCGTCCGTCGTCGCTCGTCGACCTCCTGACGCAGATCCGCGGCTCGCGCTTCGTCATGCGCCAATCGCTGTTCCGCCTTGGCCCGTTCGACCTCGGCGGCGGTCAAACTCTTGGCCGAATCGGCCAGAGCCGCCTCGTCACTCCGCAGCTGACGCTCGTCCGCGTCGAGCCCCTGTTTCAGTTGCGCGACCGCCGCTTCGATCTCGTTCGATCGTCGATCGACGTCGCTCAGTTCCAGGTCGAGCTCCTCGCCGCGAGCCGTCTGACGAAGGTGCTCCGCTTCTCCCTCGGACAAGTCGTGCTCGACGCGCTCGAGCTTGCCGATCAGCGACTGGAGCTGCAACCGGCGATCGGCGAGTCCCTTGGAAAGGTCCTGCTGCCGGCGCCGCAGCGTTTCGACGTCGCGCTGTCGCCCTTCGAGCCGGTCGCGCAGTTCGATCAGCTCTTCCTGAACCCGATCCTGCTTCGCCTCGAGTTCCTCGAGATCGCGCCGCAGGGCGCGCAGTTCGCTCCGCCGCGAGACGATGCCGAGCCCGCGGCCGCGCGGGCCGATCGCCGTCGTACCGTCGACATCGACGATCTGGCCGTCGAGCGTCAGGTAGCGGACGTCGTCGGCGCGGTCCGCTCTTAATCTTAGCGCGGTCGCCAGATCGCGGACGATCCAGGTTCCGCCCAGGAGCTGAGCCGCCAGCTCGCGACACCCGGGGGCCGCCTGGATCATCTGATCGGCTCGACCGATCACCCCTTCGACTCCGGCCAGATCCTGGCGGACGGTACCGGCCGGACGGAATCGCCCCTGACGGAGCACGACGACGCGCCCTTCCAGCGAGATGCGTCCCGCCGCTACCGCCTCGATCAGCTCGTCCCCTTCGACGACGATCGCTTGCGCCATGTCGCCGAGCGCGGTGTCGACCAATCCCGCCTGCTGCACCTGAACCTGGATCAGGTCGGCGACCATGCCGAGCACGCCGGCGAACGGATCGCCCCCTTCGTCGGCATTCGGCGCATCGGAAGCTTCGGGGAAGTAACCCGAGCGGGAACGGCGAAGGACCTGCTTCACACCGGCGGTGATCCCCTCCTGATTCCGCTCCAGCTCCTCGATCACCGACGCTCGTTGTTCCAGTCCATGGTGTTCGCTGCGCAGCCGGTTGGATTGTTCGACCAGCGCGTCGCGCTGCTTGGTCAGTCGCTCGACGTCGGCCGTGGCGGTCGCCAGCTCGTCGCTCCGACTCGCCATGTCGCGAGTCAGGTCGTCCAGTCCTTGTTGGGCCTCATCGCGCCCCGCGATCAGGCCGCCCCGATCCGATCGCCAGCCCTCCAGACGTTTCGTCAGCTGCTCGACCGTCGACCGGACACGTTCCCGTTCCTGGTCTCCCAAGTCGCGACGCCGGCGCATCTCGCCCGCCTGGCGTTGCGCCTCGGTCAGTTCGATGCGCTGGCGATCGGTCTCGGATCGCCGCCGTTCGATCGCCTCGCGCAATCGCTCGGATTCGGCTCGCGTCCGCTCGACCTTGTCGGTCGCCGACCGGAACGCCAGTTCGGCATCGATCAGGACCTGTTCCCGTTCGTCCAGTTGCCGCTGCAGTTCGACGGCGCGCCGCTGTTGTTGCTGCCACTGGCGTCGCAGCGGACCGGCCTGCTCCTCGAGCTCGACGGCGCGGGCCCGATGCAGACGTCGCAGCGATTCCTGTTCGGACAGTCGCGATCGGATCTGACCGGCGGCGCTTTCGATCACCCCGCTCCGTTCGACCAGATGCGTCGATCGCTCTTCGGCCTCGGCGAACGCCGCTTCCGCCTCGGCCACCTGACGATCCGCCTCGGCCGCGGTGCTGCGGATCTGCTCGGCTTCCGCCTCGAGCGTTTCGATCCGATCGGTCATGCGGCGCCAGTCGACCTGGCCGACCCAGGTCCGCAGCTCCTGCAATCGCGTCGTGCACTCGCGATAGCGGAGCGCCTTGGAGGCCTGAGCGCGGACGGTCCGCAGGCGGTTCTCGACCTCTTCGACGATGTCGCTCAGACGCAGGAAGTTCTGTTCGACACGAGCCAGTCGCCGCTGCGTCTCGATCTTCTTGACCTTGAAGCGACTGATCCCCGCCGCCTCTTCGAAGATCGCGCGGCGATCCTTGGGCGAGGCCTGCAGCATCCGATCGACCTTGCCCTGCTCGATCAGGCTGTAGGCGTCGGTGCCCGCTCCGGTGCCGCGAAAGAGCTGGCGGATGTCCTTCAGCCGGCACGGGCTGCCGTTGATCAGGTACTCCCCTTCCCCGTCGCGATAGACGCGGCGAGTCACGCGGATCTCGTCGGCATCGAACTCGAAGCGGCGATCGAGGTTGTCCAGGACCAGCGTCGCCTCGGCCATGTTCGCCGCCTTGCGACCTCCCGACCCCGAGCCCTTGAAGATCACGTCGGCCATGTCCTTGCCGCGCAATCCCTTGGCACTCTGCTCGCCGAGGACCCACTTGATCCCGTCGACGATGTTCGACTTGCCCGAACCGTTGGGGCCGACGACGACCGTGATCCCCGGCGGAAACTCGAAGCGAGTCCGATCGGCGAAGCTCTTGAAGCCGTTGAGTTCGAGAGCCTTGAGCATGCGGGAGAATTCCGTCGAGCGGCGCCGCGTCGGGCCGCGAGCGAAGCGGGAATCGTCGAAGGGGGGCGGAGCGAGTCGAAGGAGTCGCCAAGCGGCGGACCCGCGGACTCAGACTAACCGGCGAGTCGAGCGAAGACCATCGACCGACCGTTCGTTCGTTCGCGGCCCGGAGCGTCGTCGGCTTGCCGGCGGGAAGCGGCGGAACAGGTCGGCGGAGCGGACCGACCCAGCCGTTCGCCGTCGTCGACGAAGTCTCGAGCGGCTAGCGACCGAGCCAATCGCCGACTCGCTGGAACAGGTTCGGTTCCTCCTCGGGACGGATGTCGACCGCGGCCGCATCGAGCAGACGCTCGCCGCCGTCGTTTCGCCACTCGTCCGGACGATCGCTCGGATCGGCAAAGAGCTCGGGCAAGTGCTGATCGGGGAGCGCCAGTTGTCCGGGAGCTCGATCGTAGCGCCGGTTCGGATCCGGAATCGCATGGAC